>NZ_KV830980.1:0-36833 GCF_001836945.1 Staphylococcus sp. HMSC062H10 | reverse complement strand
CGATAGCTCTACCACTGAGCTACTGTGGATTAATTTGTATGTGTTTGAATATCAAGCACAAATATTATTATAACAAGATTAAGTTAATTTGCAATAGATACCTTAAAAAAATATGCAGAACATTTACACTATATTTATAAAACATTCCGCATATTTTAAAAATAAACAATTTATTTATCTTCAAATAAAGAATAGCGTGTCAATGCTTCAAACACATTCAATGTGGCTTTATTATAATCTATTGGTTGGTCGGGATTTTTTGATATCATGCGAGATTGTTTATCTACCATGTAATAGTAAAAAATGGAATTGTTATATTGATGCCATAAACTGTGGTATGAAACATGAAGAATGATTGATTCATTATTAATAAATGTCACTTTACATTTACGATTTTTTAATTCTTTAATACTTTCGATATAATGCATATTTAACCAAATATTTTCATTTTGTCTGTCAGAATGTGTTGGGAAAAAATAAGTTGGAAATAATGGTGTTAGTAAAATAGGTGGTTTACTAGAAATGCCAGTAATGCGGTTTGTCTCTGCTTTCTTGCCAAGATAAGTATTACCATAAAATTTGCAAGAGCGTTCAATGATTTTCTGGACTTTAAAAGGATTTTGAATACGCGTTTTGTCAAACCGAATTATTTCACTACCGTTTCTTTGATCGTCATCATCAAATGCTGGTCGAATAACCATGTCTCCTTTGCGTATCACATAAATATTTTGAGAATACATAAGCAAAACCTCGCTTTATTAAGTTTTAAACCATTAATATAAAAATGCAATTAATGATATAAAGATATTTTATAATAAAATTCTGAGTTGTCAAGTTATTATTTTGGTGAAAATGTACAATAATTTTTAACTAATAGTCAGAATATTCATTGATTTCAAAATTAGAAAAATGTATACTTATTATAAATTAAAGAAAGGTAGTGGTTTCTATGAAATACAATACTAATGTTAAACATACAACTTTAGAAGCGTTTGTCACAACCGTCAATGATTTGGGTATTGAATTAATTATCAATGAAGCACTTCGAGAGGTAAGAAAACGACAGCTCATAGAACTTATAGATGACGCACTCGTCAATAAAGATGAAGCAGCATTTAATCAATATACGGCAGAATACAAAAATTTGGAGGCATTTCTCGGTGAATAACATTGATTCGAATTCCATAACGCAATTATAAAAGGACTATTCTTAACATCTCATACATGTAAGAATAGTCCTTTAAACGTTTATGACATTAATCTAATTAATTCATGTCTATCTATATCACCGAAATAGTGATATAAATCATATTCTGATAGTGCTTCTTCTATGTGCTCAAAGTCGTGTAGACAGCCAACTAATGCATTTTCAAGATCAGTGACATCTCCGACACCAAAGAAATCACCGAAAATTTTTGCATGTTCGATTTTACCTCGTTTAACATCAAACTTAATTTGTACAAATCCCTTTTCAAATTTTTCCTCGCGTTCAAAGTTATATTTAGGGTTTCTCCCATAATTCCATTCCCAAGTTCTATATTTGTCGTTACTTAACTTTTCAATATTTTCCCAATCTTCATCCGTTAATTTATATTCTTCTACTTCAGTTTCTCCAAAGATAGTTTTCAAGATGATTTTTTTAAATTCTTCAATTTCTAAAGGGCCATTTAAAAATTCTTGAATGTTTGCTACTCGTTTACGAACAGATTTAATACCTTTTGATTTAATCTTAGCTGGATTAACTTTTAGTGCATTCTGAACTTCGTCTAAATCACTATTTAACATCAACGTACCATGACTAAACATTCTATTTTTAACTTTAACCATGGCATTCCCTGAGATTTTCGCTTGTCCAACTTGAATATCGTTACGACCAGTTAATTCAGCATTTACGCCTAAAGATTGTAATGCTTGAACAATTGGTTCAGTGAATTTTTGGAAATTGTGGAAACTGTTACCATCATCGTCTGTTATAAAACTAAAGTTTAAATTGCCAGTATCATGATAAACAGCGCCACCACCAGAAATTCTTCTAACTACATCGATGTTATGAGCATCTATATATGTCTGATTTACTTCCTCTATCGTATTTTGATTCTTTCCAACAATGATAGATGGTCTATTTATGTAAAATAAAAAGTAACTTTCTTCTGCTGGTAAATTTTTTAAAACATATTCTTCCATTGCTAAGTTTAAAGTTGGATCTGTAATATTATTATTACTAATGAATTTCATTACAATCTCTCCCTTATATCTATATATATTCTCTACTTATTTATGCCTTAACTTTGCTCAAAATGCCAATTATATACTCACAAATCATTCTAAATATCGGCTTAAAGTTACATTTTATTATTTTTGATTGTTAATAGTTTATTTGTTAAGTGAATTTTAGTACAATATAATTTAGTTATGATTTAAGGAGGACTTAAAATGACTGTTGCAGAAGTGGGTAACATTGTTGAGTTTATGGATGGATTAAGAGGTCGTGTTGAAAAAATCAACGATAACTCTGTTATTGTTGACTTAACAATTATGGAAAATTTTAATGACCTTGATTTACCGGAAAAAACTGTTATCAATCATAAACGATATAAGATTGTTGAATAAGAAGGTAAGTTATAATGAATAAAATCTCGAAGGCTTTAACTTGGTTTATTATAAGTTTCATTATATTTCATCTCATATTATTTATTATGTGGGGCGAACACCAAGAATACTGGTATTTATATACAGGTATAATGCTAATTGCTGGTATCAGTTATGTATTTTATCAAAGAGATATTGAATCTAAGCGGTTGCTTACATCAATTGGTGTTGGTATTATTACGGCAATTATTTTAATTATACTTCAACTTTTATTCTCACTTATAACTTCTAATTTAAGTTATAGTTCATTAATTAAAGAATTAGCAAGAACAGGTGTCAATTGGAAGTGGCAAATGTTAGTAACTTTACTTTTTGTCATTCCATGTCACGAGTTATATATGAGAACTGTTTTACAAAAAGAATTAACACATTTTTCAATACCGAAATGGGTAGCTATATTAATAACTGCAATTTGTTCTAGTTCATTATTTATTTATTTAGATAATTGGTGGATAGTAACATTTATATTTGTTGCACAAGTGATATTATCATTAAGTTATGAGTATACTCGACGCATAGCAACAACATCCGTTGCGCAAATTGTTGCTATTATATTGTTATTAATTTTTAATGCTTAAATAAGCTTTTCTTAGACGTCTGTGTTCTAAGAAAAGCTTTTTGCTTTAGAAAAGCAATACGAAGATTCAAGGCATGCTTTATTATAGTGTATACATTTTTAACGGCAAGCGGTTATTATTGAGATTAGGTTTTAGTCAGTTTTTATTACTAAATATTTTATAAAAATGGCATAATATTTTTCGAGCAAGTTGAATTGATGGTGGCTATCTGAGTAAAGGGGGTGGTGCCTATGGCATTACTTAACACTTTTGGAAGGAAAAGCCTATTGTGATATCTATTGCAAACGCATTACATTTAATGTTAAGTTTCGGTATGTTTATCGTCACTTTCATTGGTATAGTAGTAGCAATAATAAATTTAAGCAATAAAAAATAACCATCATTTCAAAACTTTGACATAGAATGATGGTTAAAGCAAATCTCATTTAGTCACCGTCTTTTTAACGGGCTCATTAGGCGACATGTTCCTGCATGTCGTCTTTTTACATTTTTATAGTAACATATCTTTTATTTAATTGTCTATTTTTATTAGATGTGTAACAAAATTTTGAAGTATTTTCGGTATATTGCCTGCTAAACATGTCAGATTTGAAAGGAAAATCATACTGTGGTAGAAATCACTTATGATTCTATGGCAGTACATATACATAAGTGATTTCTATTGAATATGTAATGAAGTTCATATATTAATAAAACTTTCATTGGTATAGTAGTCGCAATAATTAATTTAAACAATATAAAACAACCATCTTTTCAAAACTTTGACAACGAATGATGGTTAAAGCAAATCTCATTTAGTCACCGTCTTTTTAACGGGTTCAATAGGCGACATGTTCCTGCATATCGTCTATTTATGCACTGCGCAATTTAATAATAATACAATTATACTTTGATGTCCATTTAACATAAAGTAGTTGAAATTTGCAGCAAATAAATTAATCTTGACTATTTTCAGAAAATTCTGTATAAATAACGAAAAAGAGATATGGATTAAATATGAAGAGGTGTTTTTATAGAAGAACAAAATTTTTGGCGCTATATTATATTTATCTTTAGCACTTGGAGTCACGGTGTCGGCAGTAAGTATGTTTGGTCGCATTGTTATCATGATCATAAAGGTCATGGTGCAACAGCTATCGGAAAATATAGATCATTTAGTGGTTATACAAGAGCTGGTGTAAAAGCAAAAGCATCAGCTACTAAACATAATTGGTGGGTCAATAGAGCGTATTATAACATTTATTAAATACTAAAAATCATAGAAAATAAACAACGCAAGAGGTACAACATGAAATGGTTCAAATTAATACTTGATGTTACAATCTTCATTCTAATTGCTATATTGTTATTTGTTTATACATATAAAGAAAACGAAGAAATATTGCCTGATACTAAATACCCTATAGCGGTAACTGACTGGAATAAAAAATATAATAAAAATGAGATTTATAAACATATAAATCAATTCGCTAAAAATGAGAACGTAGCAATCTATAAATCAACTTCAAATTATACAAACAAAAACGTAGATAAAGATATATATGTATTTAATAAATCAAAAGCAACAACTATCACTCCTTTTAATGCTAAATATAACATTCATTATTTAAGTGACGACGAATTATTAAAAAAAGATATCAAAGGGAGTTATTTTGTAAAAGACAAAAATTTTGACGTGTCTAAATTCATAAATTTTTTAAAAGAATATGGTGTTACTGCTGAATCATTCAAAATAGATCATATGATGATTGCCGTTGGTGTCATTAAACAAATGAATATAGTAGTGCCATTATCCGCACTTTTAATCGTTTATTTTATTTATTATATTTTCGAAAAGAACATTAATTTCAAAGCGTATGCGATTAAGTATTTAAATGGTTTTACATTAAGAAAAATAATTTTTGAAAATTTTTCAAAGAAATGCACGTATTGGGTAACGTTAATCATAACTCAAATTCTTTTAACTACAAGTGTACTTTGGATATTAAATTACACGGGTAATTTAGATTTATTCATATTAAGATTAGTTCTACTTTCATGTCTTTTTATTTTAACGATTAGTGTTATTAATTTATGGACTTTCTTAATGTTACTAAATTTAAATATTGCCAATATGATTAAAGGTAAGCAGCACTTTAAAACGATTCGTTTTATTAATACAGTTTGTAAAAGTATTCTCTTAGTACTAATAGCTAGTGTAATGATAGAAAATACTAGTGTTATTAAAGATTTGAATAAAATAAAGGAAACTGAGAAATATTGGAATGTATTAGATGATTATTACACGATTGAATTTGCACCTTATCACGAAACAAAACAAAGTTTGATTGATAATATGCTGCGATCAGAACAATTAGTAAAGACTAGTGAAGCAGAAAATAATACGATTTTATTCAAACCAAAGGGTGACTCCGTTGACAATGACAACTTTTCGCCTGATGAGGGGAATGTAATATTAGTAAATAATCAGTTCTGGTCGATTTATCACAAGCAGTTTCAACCTGATATTCCGATAAAAAATCAAAAAAATAATGTCGAAGTAATTATTCCACAAAAGTTTCATGCAATGCGTAATGAAATCAATCAAGCATATCATTCATGGTTTGAATTTGTACAAAATAAAAATAATAAAGAGAATAAGTTATCTATACAGTTTATCAACAAAAATGATTATCGAATTTTTACATTTGATGCACGAGATAGTCGTCATTTGTCATTTATAGAGGCGCCAATCATTGTGAATGTTCAGGCATCAGATTTATCGAATGATTTTTATTATGCCATGATCAGTCAAGGCGGCTATTTATTCAAAAATTATGACGCGCTAGTAAAAAATATTGAAAAGTATCATCTTGATGGGGAAATCAGTGGAATAACCAATTATAAAGATAGCGTGATGGAAATATATCATGAAAACAATTTGAAATTAACTGTACTCAACTTTTCACAAATCATTATCGTAATCATCTTAGTAATTATTATTTTATTTGATGTGAAATATTATTTTGAACAGCATCGAAAATTACTCGTAATCAAAAAGCTATATGGTTATTCAACATTAAGAGCCAATTACCAATACTTATTAATAAATAATATAGTTGTTGTTTTTATTGGAATATTGACGAATGTAATTTTACATTATCACTATATAATGATGATATTTGCAACGATTATTGTCGTTCAAATATTATTGCAGATTTGCAGCCTATACTATCATGGCCGACGTTTTAATGAAGTTATCAAGGAGTTTTAACTATGAAATATATCATTGCAATATTATTAGGATTAATCGTATCTATTACTATTGCTTTTACAATCATACATCATCCTATACTTGATCGTTTTAATCCTTTCTTAAAAACGGAATATAGTTATGCCAAAGTTCCAAAAGGTACGCAACAATATGTGAATATTACGGCTTACAGTGAAAGAGGGGAAAAGCTTGATTATAAATTAACATTTAATGGATTTTCTCCTAGTAGAACGTATGTCGAAATAAAGCATAAAGGGCAATATGTTATATCGATCACATATGTTGAAAAAGATGATACACCAAAAGAGGTAAGACAAGAATGATAGAATTAAAAGATTTAACCATACAAAAAGGTAATACACATATTTTGAAGAAACTTAATTTGAAATTTCAATGTGGAAAATCATATGCACTTATAGGTAAAAGTGGATGCGGTAAATCTATACTATTAAATACTATTGCTGGACTTGAAAAAATGGGGAAACAACATGTCTATTTTAATGGTCAATTAGAACGATTTAAATCTAATTTTTACAGAGATAAATTAGGGTATTTATTTCAAAATTATGGATTAATCGATAATCTCACAGTAAATGAAAATTTAGATATTGGATTAGCATATAAAAAAATAAGTAAGAAAGAAAAAGAACAATTAAAGATACGTTATATAGAACAGTTTGGTCTGTCAAACAGTTTAAAAAGAAAAGTTCATACTCTAAGTGGAGGTGAACAACAACGTGTCGCTTTAATTAGAATGATGTTAAAAGATCCGATTGTTATGTTAGCTGATGAACCAACGGGTGCGTTAGATCCTAAAACAGGACAGATGATTATTCAATCATTATTTGATTTGGTCAATGAAAATAAAGTGCTAATTTTAGCAACACATGATATGGCTATTGCAAATCAATGTGACGAAATAATAGATTTAGAACAGTATAGAAAAGTAGCATCTATGTGATATCCAAAAGATAAAATTAAAAGCCAATCAATTGGGAATGTTAATTTCAACACTCCATTTGATTGGCTTTTATAATGCGTTGCTATGTTATGAAAGTAATAACGGCAAACTGAAAAAAAGCAATATAATAATATTTAATACGAGTAGTAATAAATGTAATTGATTTTTTGTTTTAATGTAGCAAAAAACAATGACTAAAGATAGCAGCAATATCATGATTGCACCTGGGAAGAACCATAATGCTGAAGCTGCATACCAAATCATTGGTAACGCCATAATAATGAAAGATATAAGACAAGAAAGGATACCAATAATATTATAAGTTCTAGTCAAAATTACACCTCCAATTTTCATTTTAAAATGACATGCGTAAAACAATCATTTTAAATACATCATACAATAAAATTAAATTGTATGATAGATGAATTTGAAATTAAATTGAATTGGCTTGATTAAAAGGTGATTTTATGGAAGATAATAAAAATGGTTATTTAATAGAAAACCATGATACAAAAAAAGAGAGGATAGTCCTCTCAAATAATAGTTAATAAAATTGTAGCCATTTCTTCCAGCTGTAACTACTAATACAAGCTAAGTTCATTACGATATGTATGATTTCAAATTCATAACCACTTACATATCCTCTTGTAAGTTTAAGTGTGAAGATTGAGCCTAACATAACACAAATATAAAAAACATTAACATAAGGCGTTAAAAAGCCGATAATAAGTGCTAAACCTCCAACAACTTCACCAATTGACATCAATACTGCAATGGTAGGTGGTAAACCTAAAGAGCCTAAGAAGTGAATTGTTCCATCTAAATCAACAAATTTCAAAGTACCGTGCACTAAGAATGATGTTGCTAACATCCATCTAATTAAAAGCATACCTAATTTCATCATGTCACCTCCAACATACATATTTTTCTTAAAACATAGTCCAAATTATATTTGTAAAGATGTGGAAAGTAAAGATTATTTATAAAAATAATTATTAAATATTTATTAAATGTTCTATTGTATTGAACAATTGTTGTAGAAAGACGTTTAAGTCATCAGTTACATTTTGTATTTATAAATAAAGATTAGCACAGCATAGTACAAAGTTTATAGGTAAATGAATTAATTATGGCATCAAAATATACGTATCTTGAACACTGTTGTGGAGGCTTAGTAGTAGTGAGAACAAACAGAATGCTACTTTAAGCGATATGATTAATATTAACCAGTGCGTCATCTTCAAAATTAGAGGCCATTTGCTGTTTATAATACGAAGATTTGATAATCAAATATGATAAGAAAAAATAATGACCGTTTTAATATATTATAAGTTTATTAAATGATAAAATAATAATGTAGTTCTCTATAAAAGTTGTTTTGGAGGTAAATGCGTGAATAGGAATATCATTAAACTAATTATGTTTATGCTAATTTTAGTTGTAGCAGTAGCGGGTTGTGGTCAAAAAGATACTGAAGAGAAAACTGAAATGACGACAATAAAAGATGAATTAGGAACTGAAAAAATTAAGAAAAATCCTAAACGTGTTGTTGTATTAGAATATAGTTTTGCTGATTATTTAGCAGCATTAGATATGAAACCTGTTGGTATTGCAGATGATGGAAGCAGTAAAAATATAACAAAGTCAGTAAGAGATAAGATTGGGGAGTATGAATCGGTTGGGTCTAGACCACAACCGAATATGGAAGTGATAAGTAAATTAAAACCGGATTTGATTATTGCAGATGTCAGCAGACATAAGAAAATCAAATCAGAATTGAGCAAAATTGCGCCGACAATTATGTTAGTCAGTGGTACGGGAGATTACAATGCAAATATTGAAGCATTTAAAACAGTCTCTAAAGCAGTTGGCAAAGAGAAAGAAGGCGAAAAGCGTCTGGAAAAGCATGATAAAATATTAGCGGAGATTAGAAAGAAAATTGAACAGAGTACGTTAAAATCTGCATTTGCATTTGGTATCTCAAGAGCAGGTATGTTTATTAATAATGAAGATACATTTATGGGACAATTCTTAATTAAAATGGGTATTCAACCTGAAGTCACAAAAGACAAAACTGTGCATGTTGGTGAACGCAAGGGTGGCCCTTATATTTATTTAAATAATGAAGAGCTTGCCAATATCAATCCAAAAGTTATGATTTTAGCTACGAATGGAAAAACAGATAAAAATAGAACGAAATTCATTGATCCTGCAGTTTGGAAATCATTAAAAGCTGTGAAAGATAATAAAGTTTATGACGTTGACCGAAATAAGTGGTTGCAATCAAGAGGTATTATCGCAAGTGAAAGTATGGCAGAAGATTTAGAAAAAATTGCAGAAAAAGCAAAATAAAAATACAGCGCCACTCGTAAATCATATAAGAGTGGCGCTGTATTTTTTATTTATGTTTATTATCTGTCGGATGTGATGATTTACCTGAAAGTTTATTTCGAATAAATTTAATTACATAACCGACAAGGATTGTTTTAACAATTCTTTTAATGAATTGACGCATCGTTACATACCTCATTTCTCTTTATCTTATGAACTATATACCCATTCATATATGCTTTTTAAACGTCATTGTCACAATTTAATTTTTAGGGAATATAATATAACCGTCTTTATCTGCTTTTTTAGTAAAAATGATAAAAATGGCATGTATTATTGAGATGATGGTAGGGATACCTGTCCAGAAAAATAATAAGTGAAAAAGACCTTGACCAAATTTGTCAGCATAAAATTTATGAATCCCTAGACCTCCAAGAAATAATGCAACTATAACATAAATGGCTTTATTGACTTTCATTTGTAAATCCTCCTTAACTATAATTCTACTTAAATTCGTTGTGAAAACCAATCTTTCTAACTTTAGAATTTTCAAACTTTCTAAAATTATAAGTATATCTTTTTAAAATAAGCTAGAATTTCTATATAATAAATGTTAATAACGTAAAAGGGAATGATGACATAGTGATACGTCAAGCACGTCCAGAGGACCGATTTGATATTGCGAAGTTAGTTTATATGGTTTGGGATGATATGGAATTAGAATTGGTAAAGCATCTACCTAAAGACATGGTATTAGATGCAATTGAAAAAAGCTGTGTTGATGCAACATATAGAACTTTTTATCAGCATGTTTTAGTTTATGAAATAGAAAATAAAGTAGCAGGTTGTATTATTAGCTATAGCGGTGAAAATGAATTGAAATATGAAAAAGCATGGGAACTACTTGACTTGCCAGAAGAAATAAAACAATATGGCACGCCATTACCTTTAAAAGAAGCTAAAGACGATGAGTATTATATAGAAACAATTGCGACATTTGAAGCATATAGAGGTAGAGGCATCGCGACAAAGTTATTAACGTCATTACTTGAATCAAATACACATGTTAAATGGAGTTTGAATTGCGATATTAATAATGAAGCAGCATTAAAGTTATATAAAAAAGTAGGCTTTATATCTGATGGACAGATTGAATTATACAAGCACATGTATCATCATTTAATTGTTAAATAAAAAAACTCGACAGTTCGATGTAAGTCGATTGCCGAGTAGTATCATTTTATATTAAATGCCTGCAAATAATGCGCTAATATAAATACCTAATGCATATAATAAACCGAAAAATGTATTTGTTTTACCAGCAGCAGCCATTGCTGGCATCATTGTAGGCGGTGTATCATTCTTCTTGAAACGTCTGATAACTTTAACAGGCATTGGGAATGATAACAACGCAAGTAAGTAAAATAATGAGCCACCAGGTTTAATAATGATCGTAAGTACAATAAAGGCATAAGCGATAAAGTACATGATTGCCATAAATGTTAAAGAAGCATTTTTACCTAATAGAATGGGTAAAGTTTTACGACCACTTACTTTATCTTTGACACGGTCGCGAATATTGTTAGCCATATTAATTAAACCGATAGTGATTACTATAGGTACACTTAACCAAATTACATAGCTTTGAATATTGCCAGTTTGAATAAAGAATGCAATAACGATAATAAACATACCCATAAATACGCCTGAGAATAATTCACCGAAAGGCGTCCATGAAATAGGGAAAGGGCCACCTGTATATAGGTAACCAACAGCCATACATACTAATCCAACTGGTAATAACCAAAATGAAGAGTTAGCAGCTAAAAACAAACCTAATATTGCTGCTACGATGTAAAATGCAATGGCTAATCGTAGCACAAGCTCTGGGCTCATACCGTTGCGTACAATGGCACCACCAATGCCTACAGATTCATGATCATCAAGGCCTTTTTTATAATCATAGTATTCGTTAAACATATTAGTTGCTGCTTGAATTAGTAAGCATGCTAGTAACATGGCAATGAATAGGCTGATTTTAATATGATCTTCGCTACCAAGAAAATATATTTTAGATGCTGCTGTACCAACTAAAACGGGTACTACGGAAGCAGTTAATGTATGAGGACGCATTAAATGCCAATATTTCTTAACTGTAGAATATTGCTGATATTGATTACTCATTGAATACAAAACCTCTTTAAATCATATTTTTTATAACAAAGATATTTTAATAGAAAGTAGCATAAAGGTCAATTGACGTGAAAAATTGCAAGATAAGTTTAAGCAATTCTTGTAACACAATTATCCAAAAATGATACAATATAATAATGAGTGAAAAAAGACGAAGAAAGAAGTGAAATGGATGGCTACGGGCGTATTAGAGGACGATATTGTCAAAGAGATATATGACAGCTCAAAGGAATGGGTTTCAGTTGAAGTGAAATTATCACAGTCACTAGACCCGAGCACATTATTTCATCTCACTGACAATGAGGCAGGAGATCGCTTTTATATGCGTTTGAATGATAATCGAACGTCATATTTTGGCTACAAAGCAATTCAATTATTCAAAAATAATTCTAAAAATAAACAATCTATTTTTAAAGACTGGGAAAAATTAAAACATAACATCACATTTATACATCCGCAATCTGAGAAACATCATCTTCGAGTTGTTGGAGGGTTCCAATTTTCAAGTCATAAATCAGATGATGAATGGCGAGAGTTTGGACTAAATCATTTTGTATTACCTGAAGTTTTAATTTCAACTGATAATAATGGGACATTTTTAACTTATACAGTTAAAAGGGAAAGTTTTACTGTTGAGGCATTGAACGATTTAATGGATTTGTTCAACAATATATCGGATATAGATGCGGACGAGCAAATTGGGGTAATTACTAGAAATGAAGATATTTATAAAGATGACTGGCGTCAACTTGTAGTAGAAGCAATAGAATCTATTAATAATGAAGAAAAAATTGTACTAGCACGTAGACGGTTAATAAAGTTCGATAAAGATATCAGTATTCCATATATTCTAAAGCAAGCATATTCTAAAGAAAAAAACAGTTATATATTCTTGTTAGAATCACAAGATTCTATATTCTTTTCACAAACACCTGAACAATTAATAAAGGTCAATAATAAAATACTATCGACTAAAGCTGTAGCAGGTACAATTAAACGTTCACAAGATGAAGACGAAGATACAAAAAATGTTGAAGCATTTTTAAAAGATAATAAAAACTTAACCGAACATCGATTTGTTGTTGACAGTATTTTACATGATATTAAACCTTATATCACTGAATTACATTATGATAAGACGCCTAAAATTCTAAAAAATGATCATTTATATCACTTGTACACTGAAATAAAGGCGCCACTGAAGGATGATTCGTATATTAGTTTAATTGATCATTTACATCCAACACCTGCTTTAGGTGGCTATCCAAAAGAATTTGCAATGGATTTTATTGAGCAGAAAGAATTTGGTACGCGAGGATTATATGGTGCACCGGTTGGCTATATAGATATATACGATGATTGTGAATTTATTGTTGCAATTCGTTCGATGCTTATTAAGAAAGCACAAGCAACATTATTTGCAGGGTGTGGCATTGTTAAAGATTCTGATCCAGATAGTGAATTGGCAGAAACGAACCTTAAGTTCACACCAATGATGAATGCATTAGGAGTCGATATGAATGGGAAATCATAAAGCAGCTTTAACGAAGCAAGTTTTTACATTTGCATCTGAGTTATATGCGTACGGCGTAAGGGAAGTAGTTATAAGTCCAGGATCACGCTCAACGCCACTTGCACTTGCATTTGAAGCACATTCAAATATTAAAACATGGATACACCCCGATGAGCGAAGTGCAGCGTTTTTTGCAGTTGGGTTAATTAAAGGCAGTGAAAGACCTGTCGCTATATTATGTACGTCTGGTACAGCAGCAGCGAATTATACGCCTGCAATTGCTGAAAGCCAAATTAGTAGAATTCCATTAATCGTTTTAACAAGTGACCGTCCGCATGAATTAAGAAGTGTAGGCGCACCACAAGCGATTAATCAAGTAAATATGTTTAATAATTATGTAAGTTATGAGTTCGATATGCCTATTGCGGATGATAGTAAAGAGACTATTGATGCAATTTATTATCAAATGCAAATTGCTAGTCAATATTTATATGGACCACATAAAGGGCCGATTCATTTTAACTTGCCATTTAGAGATCCGTTAACACCTGATTTGAATGCAATAGAATTGTTAACTTCTGAGATGAAGATTTTACCGCACTATCAAAAAAGTATAGATGCATCGGCATTAAGACTCATTTTAAATAAGAAAAAAGGTTTAATTATTGTAGGGGATATGCAGCACCAAGAAGTTGATCAAATACTGACGTATTCAACGATATATGATTTGCCTATTTTAGCTGATCCTTTAAGTCATTTAAGAAAATTTGATCATCCGAATGTGATTAGTACGTATGATTTGTTATTTAGAAGCGGCTTAGACTTAACGGTTGATTTTATTATCCGTGTTGGGAAACCAGTGATTTCTAAAAAGTTGAATCAATGGTTAAAGAAAACTGATGCATTTCAAATATTAGTGCAAAACAATGATAAGATTGATGTCTTTCCAATAGCACCAGATATTTCATATGAGATTTCTGCGAATGATTTCTTTAGGTCATTAATGGAAGACACGACAGTTAATCGCGTAAGTTGGTTAGAAAAATGGCAACGCTTAGAGAAAAAAGGGCGTAAAGAAATTAAATGTTATTTGGAACAAGCTACAGATGAGAGTGCATTCGTTGGTGAATTGATTAAGAAAACATCTGAAAAAGATGCATTATTTATTAGTAATAGTATGCCTATCAGAGATGTAGATAACTTGTTATTGAATAAAAATATAGATGTCTATGCGAATCGTGGTGCGAATGGTATTGATGGTATCGTTTCAACTGCACTGGGTATGGCTGTGCATAAACGAATAACATTATTGATAGGTGATTTGTCATTTTATCATGATATGAATGGACTATTAATGTCAAAATTAAATAATATTCAGATGAATATTGTATTATTGAACAACGATGGTGGCGGTATTTTTTCATATTTACCACAAAAAGAAAGTGCAACCGACTATTTTGAACGGTTGTTTGGCACACCGACGGGATTGGATTTCGAGTATACAGCTAAGTTATATCAATTCGATTTTAAACGTTTTAACAGTGTTTCAGAATTTAAAAATGCTACATTGTTATCTGAAACTTCGACGATTTATGAATTGATAACGAATCGCGAAGATAACTTTAAACAGCATCAAATTTTATATCAGAAATTGAGTGAAATGATTCATGACACATTATAATTACTATGAAGCAAACGTTGAGACCAATCAAGTTTTAGTATTACTGCATGGTTTTCTTAGCGACAGTCGTACTTATCATAATCACATCGATAAATATACTGATATCTGTCATGTCATCACTATAGATTTACCAGGACATGGCGAAGATCAGTCTTCAATGGATGAAACGTGGAATTTTGATTATATTACGACGTTGTTAGATCGAATTTTAGATAAATATAAAGATCAATCGATAACAATGCTTGGTTATTCCATGGGTGGGCGTGTTGCATTATATTATGCAATTAATGGTCACATCCCTATATCTAATTTGATATTAGAAAGTACGTCACCAGGTATTAAAGAAGAAGCAAATCAACTGGAACGTCGTCTTGTTGATGATGCACGTGCTAAAGTATTAGACATAGCAGGTATTGAATTATTTGTTAATGATTGGGAAAAGTTGCCATTATTTCAATCGCAACAAGGTTTACCAGTTGAAATACAACTTCAAATAAGACAACAACGATTGTCTCAATCGCCAAAGAAAATGGCCAAAGCATTAAGAGATTATGGTACAGGTCAAATGCCAAACTTATGGCCGCGCCTGAAAGAAATTAAAGTACCAACATTAATATTAGCTGGAGAATATGATGAAAAATTTGTACAGATTGCGAAAAAAATGGCAAATTTAATTCCTAATAGTAAATGTAAATTAATTTCTGCTACAGGTCATACAATTCATGTGGAAGATAGTGATGAATTTGATACAATGATATTAGGATTTTTAAAGGAGGAGCAAAATGACTAACAGACAATGGGAAACACTTAGAGAATATGATGAAATCAAATATGAATTTTACGAAGGGATTGCTAAGGTAACAATAAATCGCCCTGAAGTACGCAATGCGTTTACACCTAAAACAGTTGCTGAAATGATTGACGCATTTTCACGTGCACGTGATGATCAAAACGTTTCAGTTATCGTATTAACTGGTGAAGGTGATTTAGCATTCTGTTCTGGTGGTGACCAGAAGAAACGTGGACATGGTGGTTATGTAGGTGAAGACCAAATCCCTCGCTTAAATGTATTAGATTTACAGCGTTTAATTCGTATTATTCCAAAACCAGTTATCGCGATGGTAAAAGGTTATGCTG
The DNA here is from genome assembly GCF_001836945.1 of Staphylococcus sp. HMSC062H10. Lineage (NCBI taxonomy): Bacteria > Bacillati > Bacillota > Bacilli > Caryophanales > Staphylococcaceae > Staphylococcus > Staphylococcus sp. HMSC062H10. Next base: position 20,537 of record NZ_KV830980.1, on the reverse strand, counting down.
TAGGTGGCGGTAATGTACTAAATGTTGTTTGTGACTTAACGATTGCTGCTGATAATGCTATTTTTGGACAAACTGGTCCTAAAGTAGGTTCATTTGATGCGGGTTATGGTTCAGGATATTTAGCACGTATCGTTGGACATAAGAAAGCACGTGAAATTTGGTACTTATGTCGTCAATACAATGCACAAGAAGCTTTAGATATGGGTCTAGTAAATACAGTGGTACCTTTAGAAAAAGTTGAAGATGAAACTGTGCAATGGTGTAAAGAGATTATGAAACACTCACCAACAGCTTTACGATTCCTTAAAGCAGCTATGAATGCTGACACAGATGGTTTAGCTGGTTTACAACAAATGGCTGGGGATGCAACATTGCTTTATTACACAACTGATGAAGCGAAAGAAGGCCGTGATGCGTTTAAAGAAAAACGTGATCCTGACTTCGATCAATTCCCTAAATTCCCATAAGTTATTTTGAATATGATATTAAGTCACTTGCGTCGTTTATTAGCGACGATAGGTGGCTTTTTTATTTTATAAGAATTTAAAAGGCTTTTTTATTAATTATCATAAAGATAAGATAGTTTGAGAAAAATTAATAGAGAAAGAATAAATGTTAAAGATTATTATTACAATGAAAAAACGAGCTGGTGAGAAATTGAATTCTCGCCAACCCGCTTTATGAAGTGAAATCATTTAAATTAGTTATACTAAGCGCTCATAAACGATTGGGCGCGAAGTGCCAATACCTTGTTTGGATGACGTTTGCATGAGGATATGCTGTGTGTCATCATAATCAAGGATATAAATGATTTCTTCATTATCAATAGATGAAAATTTAATGCGTTGATGTGCCGTATCGATAAAAAGAATATGATATTGATTGTGACTTGTATCATCGCCATGACGTATACAAATTGATTTTTGTAATTGATGATTACTCCAATTACCAATGAATAAATTGATATTGGTTTGTTCTAGATGTGTGAGTTTTGTTGTGTCGTAAACTAAATTTATAAATTGTAGTTGATACATAGTTTTACCTGCCTTTAATCAATATCTATATTACTTTTTAGTAACCTATCATTGAACCATACCAATTATAATCACGATTGAATGATAAATGTAATAGGCTTGAATCTGCATCTTGGATTGATAATTCTGTATCCCAAGGATTCCAGTAAATAAGTTTTTCTTGGTCATTAATTTTAGCATTACCAACAACTGCTAGGGCATGACCTAAATGAGGATCATTAGGGTTTTGAGATACACTTTGTGCAAGAATCATAATACCTACATTATCTTTTGTAAGTTGATCAACTTGATTATATGATGGTACGCCTTCTTGATAATGAATATCTCTGCCTTGTGATTTACCGTATTCAATCATTTGATTAGGGAATGTTGCACAATTAGGAAGGTCTTGCTCACTTACTTCAGGGTATAATGTACGCATTATATCATGTGCATTATAAGTGTCTGTATTTTTAGTTGCATTTAATAATGCTGCCATACTGAATCCTGCACACCATGAGTTATCGAATTGTTGTTCTCTAATTTTGAAATTTTTTAGTGTGTTTTCATATTGAACTTGATCTTCTTGTATCGCTTCGTTTTCTTCAACCTTAGTAGGTGTTACTGTATTTTTTAGCTCTTGCTTTAATTGTGGTGAAACTGTTTTAGCACTTTCTTTTTCTTTGATGTTATTAGCTAGTGGCGTAGCTTTTACTAATCTAACTTTGCCATCTTCTTCAAAATAAAATCCTTTTTCATCAGTAAGAACAGTGATATTTGAATTTTTATCTTTAATTTGGTCTAAATCTTTAGCGATGAAGTTTGAAATTTTAACACTGTAATTCATGTCTTCTTTTGATTTGTTTAAATCATCTTTATTTTTAGGGCTAAGTGTTAAAGTATAAACAATTTTACCGTCTTTTATAACTGGATAATAGTAACTATTATCTTCTTCACCATTAAATTTATAAATTTTAAAAGCTTCGCCAAGTTCATATTTACCAGTTTTTGCATTACTTTGTTTATCTAATGCTTTAGCATAACCAGCAAATTGTTGTTGTGCTAGATCCTTTACTTTTTGAGGTACTTTGTCACTCTTAACATTAATTTCTAGCTGTTTAGAGTGTGAATCGGCTTTGGCTTTATTGTTATTAGCAAATGCGCCTAGTGATAAAATAAGCATTGAAACCATTATAATGCTTATAATATTGAATATTCTAGATTTACATGAACTATTCATATAATACCCTCCATTTAAGTCAAAATATTTTGCGTTGCTAAGTCTTTGCTTCTATTTACTAAATTCAAATTAAGATGAAGTTTATGCAGCGTCAGGGTTGTCTGAATTATTGTTATCGCCATTGTCTGGATTATTAGGGTTGTTAGGTTGGTCTGGGTTGTTAGGATTGTCCGGATTATTAGGGTTGTCTGGATTGTTAGGATTATCAGGGTTGTTAGGGTTGTCATCATTTGCGAAATTGATATCTTCAATATTTTGTTTTAAGAAGTTGCGTACATTTTCATTAATAAATACTGCACCGTTAAATTGATTTGGAACGCCACCCCAATGAATGCCAATGACTTCATTTTTTTCATTAAATACAGGTGAACCTGAGTTACCACCAGTTGTACTTAAATCATATTGCATAGCTTCGCCTTTGAGGTAAGTGATTTTTCCTTTACTTTCCCACATTGTTGCTACAGGTTTATCACCTGGATAACCTGTTACAGTAATATTTTGGTTAACTTGTGTTTCAGCATTATTACTCATTGTGGCTGGTTTAACAACTTCACCAATATGTTTGTTTTGCTCATTAGGGGAGAATTTAACGATTGCTAAATCACCTTCGCCTGAATATTTAGTGATTTGTTCAGCAGTGAAACCACCATTTGGATAATTGTCTTGGTTAATTGCAGAAGGGAAAGCTTTTAAAGCATGAGGATCACCGTGCGTAGCATCTACGACGTGTTTATTTGTTAAAAGTGTATCTTTACCTACAACTACACCAGAAGCAATAAATGTACCAGTAGGTGCTTCAACTTGAATATAAGTAACAGGTGCATAATGACCATTCGTTGTATCTGTGATTTGGTGACGATCGTTATTTGGTAATATAACATTAGCGCGTTCACGTTGTTCTAATGGTTTAAGGTTACCGCCTTTTTGAATCTTAGGTGTTTGCTGTTTGTCTGTCTGCGTTTGTTGTGGATGATTGTCCATAGCTTTTGAAAATAACGCATTTGCTGCTGGAGAACTCACAAGTGTCGCTGTTGTCAAAGTTGCAACGAATAAAGAACTAACTTTTAAAAATTTACCTTTTATCTAAAAACCTCCAAAAAAATTATTTACAAGTTAAATATAACACTAAAAATTTTTAAGTCAATAATAATATATAAATAAATTAAAAAGTTTTTGTAAAGATTAGAGTTTACAAAAACATTAATGGAATTAAAATTGAATTGTATTATACTTTATTAGATTGAGTTAAATTGATAAGGTTGTCAATTGTTTGCATTTATCTAAAAGAATAAATAAGAAAGGAATTGAGAACGAAGGGAAAGTATTTGTTTATAATAATAAATAGTAACGTTTGAATAATAATTGTTTGGCCAAAGGTAGATTAATATGAATGGTGATATATTATTTGAGTGCTTAAGTTTCGAAGAACAATTTTAAGTTAGCATATTACAAGCTTTTGATAGAATCATTTAAAGGAGGGAAAATGTCCTTGAAGTATGTACGCTCACTTTAGAGTATTATTTAAAACTTATAGAATATAAAAAACTGAACGTACTATGAATTTCGTTCACGACGTCCAGTTCAACATATCATTTTTATTTAGTATTTAAATATTTAGCAAGTCTCTTCATACCTTCTTTTAAAACATCCATTTCATAAGCATAGGAAATCCTCACAAATCCTTTACCGAATTCTGTAAAGGATGAGCCTGGCACGATTGCTAAATGTGTTGATTCAAGTAAATCGACACAAAATTCGAAATCGTCATCGGTGATATGTTTAATACTTGGGAAAATATAAAACGCGCCTTCAGGTTGAGCGGTAATCTCAAATCCTAATTTAGTTAATTCGGATACTAAATAATTTTTTCGTTCTACATAAGCTTCGTTCATATATTTAGGAGCTTCTACGCCTTCATTCAACGCTGTTATACATGCTATTTGAGCTGGAACATTGGCACAAATACAATTATAGGCGTGCATAAATGTTAATTTATCAATCAAATATTGAGGTCCTAATAGAAAACCAATTCTTATTCCGGTTGCTGAGTGTGATTTACTTAAACCACCAATTAATATTAATTGATCACGAATGTCTTCAAATTCAGCGAAGGATACATGTTTACCACTAAATGTATTTTCAGCATAAATCTCATCGCTAATAATAAATATCGGATATTTTTTTAATACATTTACGATATTTAAAACTTCATTTCTTTTTAAAACTACGCCAGTTGGATTAGTTGGATAATTTAACAAGACAGCTTTTGTCTTTGGAGAAATATGACTTTCTAACGCATCAGGTGTAATTTTGAATTGTGTTGCTGTTGTATCAATATAAATTGGTTTACCACCTAGTACTTCGATGAGTGGTATGTAGCCTGCATAAATTGGTCCCGGTATTATAATTTCATCTCCAGGCTCAATGATAGAACGTAACGTTGTGTCTATTGCTTCACTTGCTCCATTTGTCACAATAATTTCTTCAGGATCATAGGAAAAATGATAACGATTTTTGAAGTATTGACTAATTGCTTCGCGAGTTTCAAATAAGCCTTTATTGTGAGAGTATGATGTCTTGTCATTGTTAATAGCATCTATATATGCCTTTTTCACAACATCAGGCATAGGGAAGTCTGGTTGGCCAATAGTTAAATTAACACAATCATCCAAATTATTCATACGATTTGAAAATTGGCGAATACTTGGTGCTCTTAAATATTTAGAATTAGAATTTAAAGAAAGTTTCATTTGTGACACCTCAAATATAAATCAAATATTGTCTAAAAATTTAGAAATTAATAATATCATAACATACTTTTAAAGCAAAAAAGGGTAAATTACTTAAGCTTTATTTGAAAAACGAAAAATGTCTAAATACACTATAGTAACTACTTTTCAAAATGAATGAAGTGGTTACAGTTAATGTACTTAGACATTATATAATTATGAGTCTTTAAACTGTGATGGTCTTTGTAAATTAATTATTGGATTTGTCCATTTACAAACAAAGTTTGTAGATAATACATATACGATGATTACAGATATACTTAATAAATAAAGATACGTCATTAAAGATATAGGATTATCGAATGGGTACCATTCAAATCCTCTAACAATGCCAATAATTAAACCATGTAATAAATATACGTATAGCGTACGACTACCAATATAAGTATATAATTTTTTCTTTGTTGACATTAAATTTAGAAACGCAGTCATTGCGATTAATATAATTCCATATAATATAAGTCGTTTAAAAGGACTGAATACACTCTGTCCTTCATTTTCAAGTGAAGTATATGGTGAACTTCCTAATAACCAATCTGCATTGATAGGATGAATCACGTAAATGATAAAAAACAAAATAAAGGTAATGATAGATACTGGTATTAGTTTTTTATTTTTAAAAATAGCCGTATGTTTTTTGGTGAAAATGTAACCTAGGTAAAATATTGGGAAAAATACGATTGTCCTTGAAATGCTTAAGTAGCTATCGATGTTATCTGAAAAACCTGCTCCAATAGATATAATAATTGAAACTGATAGCACTTTATAAGGATTAAATCTTCTAACTATTACTAAAATGACATGAAAGAAAAATAGCGTGATCAAAAACCATAACGCAAATACTGGGTTAAAAGGATCAAGTTGTAATTCGTCACTTTTACCTGTTAAGAAATAGTATATTGAAAAGAATGCAAAAAATATCATATAAGGTACTATCAAGCGTTTTGAAATTTTTTCTAAATAGTATGGTTTATCAATATTTTTCGCGAAATAACCAGATATAAACAAAAATGTTGGCATATGGAAACTATAAATAACTAGGTATAATGCTGATAAATATTTATCGCCACTAGTGTAGGGTTGTAACATATGTCCAAATACGACTAATAATATTAAAATTGCTCTTGCATTGTCAAAAAAATAATCTCTCTCTTTTAATGAAGTCATATTTTATCTCCTTTATGTCCATAAGACTCTTACTAATTTATTATATTTTGTATTAGTTATGCAACAAATTTGTCTATTGTGTCGAATAGTATTGTAAAAATTATAAAAAAAGCATATAATATTATAAATAATATGTAGTGGAGTAGAACAACATGTATAAACAACTTGAAAAACTTATTACACTGACTAACAATGACTTAAACTTAGTGAATAGAAGATTTGGACAACGCACGGATATCACCTCTGAACAGCTAGAACTTCTCCGTATTTTATTTAATTACGATCGCTTATCACAGTATGATTTGACGATGAAGATTAGCAGGGAACAATCTATAGTTTCAAGGTGGATTAAGAAATTAGTTTTGAAAGGGTACATCACAAGTCAACAATCTAGCGAAGATTTAAGATGTAAAGAATTAATTTTGACTGATCAAGCACGTACATTGATTTCACAAATAAATAATGCACGTTGCGAATTGATTGAAGCAAGATGTCAATGTTTATCGGAAGTCGAATTAGACAATTTAAATCAATTACTTGATAAGTTAAATCAACGACGCATTTCATTGTAACACGGCAATAGCAAACACATAATTTAGTGTCATTGTGCACACAACAAAAATTGAATCATGAATTACAAGCAAAAGTAGCGGTGATTGTTAAAATTGATGGTAAACAATCACCGCTATTTTTGCTTGTGTATGTATAAAAAAGGGATCAAAGGTCATCCCCCATGATTGATAGTGGGGGGATGACTTTTGATCCTATGTTCATGTTGCTTATTTATATTGTGGGATGTCGAAGTATTTGCCGACTTCGCCAATTTTATCATAGTAGCCTTTGATGATTTTAGCATTGATGTTAGCCCAATCTACATCTGTAGCATATTGGTGTGTTCCTGGATGTGCAGGATTCCATCTCATTTTGTAAAGTGTATTTTGACCAGCTTTAACATATGAGTTGCCGATGAATTTAGCACCACCAACGATTGCTTTTGATACTGTGTCCCAACCAGCTTGTTTAGCATATTTAATACCTTCACGTAAAGGATCGTTATCATATGCAGCAATACCAAATACGTTATGGTATTTCGTGTTTGAGTTAGTTACAACTTTGTTGTTCACTACATCTGCACCTTTTGCTAATTGAGAAGTACCGTTACCTGTTTCTAATAGGGCATGTGAGATAAGATAAACTTCATTAATGCCATACATTTGAGCAGCTTTGTTAAATGCAGCACCTTGGTTTTCTAATACACCTTTACCTTTTAAGAATTGATTAATTTTATCAATAGAAATATTTTGTGGTTGGTCTAAGCGTAAGAATTGATATTTTAATGCTGGATCTTGAGCTAAACGTTTCGTATCCATTGCATGCTTAACATCATTAAAGTTAGCATCTGTCCACTTACCTGGTACACGTTGTACTTGTGGTTTATATTGTAAACCAGCTTGTATTTGAGCAACTTGGTTTAATGTCATACCTGTTTGATTATACTTAATTAATTCTTTAGCTAAATCAGTTGATTTAATCCATGCTAATTTACCGTTAGATAATTTACCATAGTACCAAGTTTGTCCATTAATGACTTGTTCTTTAACAACTGAGAATGGTTGTTCATTAAATGCTTTTAATGAGTATTTAGCTGTATCAGAATTTGGTGTTACATAGTAATAACCATTACCATTTTTAATTACATAAGTGTAGTTATAATCTTTGGCAGCTGATGTAGTTGGTTTAACAGCAGTTGGTGCAGTTAAATCTTTTGCATTTACCCAACCAGTGCGGTTATTAATAGTACCGTATAAATAAACATCTTTGCCTACAGATACTTGTTTCGCTGCATTAAATGTACCTTGAGCAATGTTATTGCCTGTTAAAATGACTTGGTTTTTAGTACCCCAAGGAACCATTGATAAGCCGTTATTTGATTTATTAACAGTATATTTTTGAGTTGTTTTAACTTCTTTGCCTAAGTTTTGAACATTTAAGTCTTTAACATTGAACCAACCTAATGGAATATTATGACTTGTATTATTTAATAATACGTATGTTTCATTACCATGTGCACGTTCTTTTGTTACATAGAATGTACGATCCGCATATTTCGCACCGCTTTTCGCTGTTTTTTCATAAACAGAAGCACGAATACCAGTGTTGTTTGGTTTAACTTGAGCAATTTTGCTAACTGTTTGAGTCGTTTGTGGTTTAGTAACAGCATAAGCTTTTACAGCAGTTTTTGGTTGTGCTACAGCTTTTTTAGGTGCAGCAGGTACAGCTAAATATGCTTTACTTATCCAACCAGATTTACCATTTACAGTTCCATATAAATAGATAGATTTATCAATTTGTTGTTGCTTAGTCGCTTTAAAAGTTTGGTTACCTGTACCAGATACCGCACCAGCTTCTTGTTTATAAGTACCCCAAGGTACTGAATATAATTTAGTGCCTGGTTTTACTGTATATGTTTGCATTACATTTACAGGTGATTTTGCATTGTTATAAATAACATCACCTTGTTTAACCCAACCAATTAATGTTGGACTATTGTAATCTTTAACTAAGTAGAATTTGTTGCCACCTAGACTTGCTTCTTTTGTTACTGCAAATGTTTTTTGAACTTCTTTTGTTGGCTTACCAGTTTTGTCATAAACTGTAGTGAATAAGCCATTGTTTTTAGCATTAATTTGAGCAACGCCATTTAATGCTGAGACTGTTAATTTATTATTTGTTGTCGGCGTTGATGGCTTAGGTGTTGGTGCAGGCGTAGGTTTAGCAGTATCAACTAAATATGCTTTACTTACCCAACCAGATTTACCATTCACAGAGCCATATAAATAAATAGATTTATCAATTTGTTGTTGCTTTGAAGCCTTAAATGTTTGGTTTCCAGAGCCAGACACGCTGCCAGCAACTTGTTTAGATGTACCCCAAGGTACTGTATAAAGTTTCGTACCAGGTTTGATTGAATAGGATTGATTTACATTTACAGGTGATTTAGCTGTGTTGTAAACCACATCGCCTTCTTTAACCCAACCAAATTTATTACCAGAATTGTAATCTTGTACAAGATAGAATTTTTGATTACCTAATGTAGCTGTTTTAGATACAGCAAATGTTTTTTGAACTTCATTAGTTGCTTTACCAGTTTTGTCGTAAACAGTAGTATATAAGCCACTATTTGTCGGTTTAATTTGAGCAACACCATTATTAGCAGCAACAGTTAATTTACCAGTTGATGGTGTCGACGGTGTTGATGGTTTTGATGGTGTAGTAGGGGTAGTTGTAGATTGTGTGCCCCAAGGCGCAACTTTCCCCATTTTAATTAAATATTTTTCATTAATTAAGTCATATAGTTGATCATAACTATAATTATGACTTCTTAAATATCCATGTGGATCGGCATGGTCCGTACCACCTAAATATTTACTTACAGCGTAGTGAGTCCATACTGTACCTTTTCCATCATATTCAGCACTATCAGGTTTTAAACCATAATATTGCAATTGTGTAGCTGCATAGTCAGCATAGTTATTCATTGAACGTGCAAATGAAGCATAATCGTGTGTATGAACGATTTCAACATTGATGAATCTAGGGTTACCGACTGCACCGACACCCCAAGATAAGTAATCGGTTGGTGCTGTTTCGATTATACGATCCCCATCAACAAATGCATGAACGAATGCGTTTTGATAGTTGTTTTTCATATAACTAATTTCACCATTTATCGTCGAACGATCATTAGCTGTATCATGAACTACGATACCTTCAGGACGCCCAACACCGTTACGGTATGCGTATTTAGGGAAGTAAGATGTATAATCTTCTTCAATCTTAGGTGCTTTTAAATTATTTTTACGAATGTAATCGTTAATTGAAGAGTTTACTTGTGGTTTATATTTTGGCAAACTCGTTTTTGGTGCTGCAGCGGCTGATCTTGGTTGTGCTGAAGCACTAAAAGTAGTTACTTTTGGTGTAGCTTCAGTTTTAGCTTTAGGTGCAACAGGTGTTGCATTTGGTGCTGCGGCTTTATATTGCGTTTCAAGAGCAGCAGGTTTAGCAGCTGATTTAATTAATTCTGGATTAATTTGATTTTCTGAATTATCATCTTCATCATCAACTAAACTATATCCAGCACTTGTAACATTATTGTTCGTTTTAGGTGCTGTAGTGTTTGTTGACTTTGTAACAGGTTTCGCATTATTTGATGTAGTTGATTGAGTCACACGAGTGTCACCATTTACTTGTGTAGTATCAACCTTTTGATTTGCTTGAGCATTGCCTGTTTTATTCGCTGCTTTTGGTTGGACAATAGCAGGGTCTTGATATACTTGAGTGCCAGAAATGTTTTGCGTTGGATTTTTTACCTCAGCTTTTGCTTGTTCAGTAGTTGCTTTAACTTTATTACTATCTAAAACGTTTTTATTAGTAGTTTGATCTTGTGTCGTCTCAGCTGCTTGAACTTGATGTGCAGTGACTGCTGAACCTACAAGCGTTAATGCAACCATTGATGGTAGTTTGTAATTAAATTTTTTCGCCATTCTATTTATTACTCCTAACATTTATTAATTATTAATCTCATTATAGTACCTGTTTTATACACCTGTGCGTATTTAACCAATTTGTAATATACTCTTAATTTATATTTTCACTGTAAAAAAATGAAAAAAATTTTGAATCTCAATGGTGACGTGATAAATCAAATAGAATTGATGTCAATTTAAGAATTGGTTTATTACAAATGTTTCTAAAATAGATACAACTTTTTTTAATTAAGCGAGGTCAACTTTTTTGTCATTTCAATATGCTCGATGCCTTCCTCAAGAAATATATTACCTCTCATTTTAAAATTTAAACTTTCATAGAATGGGATTGCATGACATTGGGCATTCATAGTAGCTACGTAAAAACCTTCATCTTTAGCTAATGATTCTACAGCTTGCATAAGCATTCTACCTATGCCTTGTCCGCGATGTGATTTTATCACAGCCACTCGTTCTATTTTGACAGTTGTTTCATTGATAGGGCGTATACGAGCTGTGGCAACTGGCTGTTCATTATCATATCCAATGAGGTGAATAGATTCAGATTCATATTCATCAATTTCACTTTCCTCTGGGACGCCTTGTTCTTCTACAAACACTTTCTTTCTTATATAGAAGCAATCTTCTAACATCTCTTGATTGTTTACTTTTGAAAACATAAAATTCCTCCATATCCTAACAAAATCATTTACATTTAATTTACTAATAATAACATAGAATAACGATTGCTATTTTCCACAAAAATAATTAGATATAAAAAAGCTATAAAGATGATTCACAGGAATCATCTTTATAGCTAGATAGAGTGTATTTTTTATAATGCTTCTTTTCTAATAATTGCTGTATATTGCCAAAAGATTCGCATTTGAGCAATATTCCAATTATTCATTCCCATTGTAAACCCAGAAGGTTTAAAGATGTTCACATCAGTTACTTCTAAAGCTGCTGCGACTAAATATTGTAATGGAATACTAAGTGATTTCATCGTTTCAGTAATGCCATTTTCATCATATACCCATGAAAATGGAAGTTCTGATTTGAAAACATCAACACTATTGAAAATTTCAGGTAGGGCTAAAATATAACATGCACCATCTACAATAGGATTGTCGATACTATTTTTGTAATAAATTAGGAGTGCTTCATAGTTTTCACGATGCTCATGATTAACGTAAAAAAATTCACTTCTAAAATGAGCCATATCTTGGCTATGAATAATTTGTTGTTCTAACATATTAAACATCCCATTTATATTTGCAATCTTTTCGTATGTTTTTCTACTCATGTATGATGCTCCTTTCATAAATAGTAAATGTTAATCGTCATATAATATTAGTTTACAACACCATTTTGGTTATTTGAAGCTTGTGGCGTTTGTTGAGTGCCACCTTGATTTTGATTTAAGTTTTGATCTGTAGCAGGTTGTTGTTGATTATTGACGCTATTGTTGTTATTACTATTATTACTGTCATCAGTATTATTCGAAGATTTATCTTTATCAGTGGTATCGTTTTGTTCTTTTCTTAATAAACTACTATCTAAAGGTGTTAAAGGTATGAGAGAACCATAATGATTAATGACACGTTGATCTAAGAAATCATTTTTATCATTAATAGGTGATAATTCTAAGTCTTTACGAAGTAAGTTTGCATATTTTTGAATGCTTTCTACACTTGGATGATAATAGTAAATACCATTTAACATATCATCTTTACCTTTTAATTGCGCAGTTTTAATTTCAACATCATTTGTTAAGTACATTTTTGCTAAAGCTTTAATTTCAGAGTTAGTTAAATTATGCTTTGCATTTTTACCTACAATTTGAATCACGTTATCAAGTTTATCAATAGAATCAACTTCCTGTGCTTTTTGGAATAAAATCTTAATTAATTCCATTTGTCGTTGACCACGTTTCAAGTCTGAGTCATGATGTCTAGTTCTAGCAACTGCAAGAGCTTCATCCCCATTTAATTTTTGGTACCCTTTTTTAATTTTAATCTTACCAGTATCATCTGTATTTGGCTCATTTAAATCATATGGTACATCATAGTATATACCACCAAGTTCATTTACAGCTTCTACAAATGCCTTCATATTAACGCGTACATAGTAATCAACGGGAACATTCATCGTTGCTTCAACAGAGTCCATTGCTGCAATTGGACCACCATATGCATGTGCATGGGTAATCTTATCGTAATAGCCGACTTTAGGAATGTAGCTGATTGTATCACGAGGAATACTAAGCATTCGAATTTGGTGTTTAGATTGATTAAAAGTAGTTAAAATCATAGCATCTGATCTAGAGTGTTCAGCATCTTGGCCTTTTTTTCTTCTTCCATCATTATCATCGATACCTAAGAAAAGGATAGAGATAGGTTGTTCTTCAGGATTGACTTTATTGTCTCGTAAATTTGATTGACGATTAGCATTTTTACTATCTTGAGAAGATTCAAATGCATCTTGAGACGTTTTAAAAAGTAACGTAGCGAAGACAATTGGAACAACAATAAGAACCAATGCTAGAAGGATCAAAAAGTATTTTAAAAATTTATTCATGATTGATGCTCCTATATTAAATTTTTGTTAAATCATAATCATAATTTTAAAATATAATTAGTTGAACGATATTTATACAACTTCATTACTAATACATTATAGCCTTAAATTGTAGTACTTTATAGTAAAAAATACAAATGTTATGTCAAAGTTCCTTGTAATTTGAATGTTTTGTCAAAATCAAAAAGCATTTTTAAAAATATAATGCGACTTTTGTATGATGTCTTAAAAAAATTAAAGGGGTAATATAAATTTGAGTGATTTATACAATGTGATAAGGTATAATTAAATTTTTTGTAATAAGAACTTATATGACGAAAATATTACTAAGTAGTATAACGCATAAGTGGGTGACAGATAAAATTGTAAGTGATATTATAACGAAGTTAAGGTTATTGTTTTAATTATTTAATTTGAATACAATGAGAGGCTATTAGCGAATGAAATTTAATAAAGTGAAATTGGTTATACATGCATGCGTGCTTTTATTCATCATTATCTCTATAGGATTAGTTTTTCATCGATTACAAACGAAAACGAACTCTATAGAACCTATACATAAGGAAACAAAATTATCGGATAATGCGAAATATTTGATTGATCGTAATAAAGGCAAAGGTGAACCATCGAAATTAAAGGAAGTATACAATAGTAAAGATCCAAAGTATAAGAAGATTGACCGGTATTTACAAAATTCATTATTTAATGGTTCTGTAGCGATATATGAAAATGGCAAATTGAAAATGAGTAAGGGCTATGGTTATCAAGATTTTGAAAAAGGAATTAAAAATACACCAAATACGATGTTTCTAATTGGTTCAGCTCAAAAATTTTCAACAGGATTACTGTTAAAACAGTTAGAAGAAGAACATAAAATTAATATTAATGATCCAGTAAGCAAATATATTCCATGGTTTAAAACATCTAAGCCCATTCCTTTAAAAGACTTGATGCTGCATCAAAGTGGATTATATAAATATAAATCTTCAAAAGACTATAAGAACTTAGATCAAGCAGTGAGAGCAATTCAAAAGCGTGGCATTGATCCTAAGAAATACAAAAAGCATATGTATAATGATGGGAATTATTTAGTGCTAGCTAAAGTTATCGAAGAAGTTACCGGCAAATCATATGCCGAAAATTACTATACAAAAATAGGGGATCCATTAAAACTTCAGCATTCAGCATTTTATGATGAAAAATCATTTAGAAAATATTTAGCAAAAGGTTATTCTTATAATAGTACAGGACTTTCTTTCTTGAAGCCTAATGTTTTAGAACAATATTATGGTGCAGGTAATATATATATGACACCAACAGATATGGGTAAATTAATTACTCAAATTCAACAATATAAGTTATTCAGTCCTAAAATAACCAACCCATTATTACATGAGTTTGGTACGAAACAGTATCCTGATGAGTATCGATATGGTTTTTATGTTAAACCAACATTAAATCGTTTAAATGGTGGATTCTTCGGACAAGTATTTACAGTTTACTACAATGATAAATATATAGTAGTACTTGCATTAAATGTTAAAGGGAATAACGAAGTTCGAATCAAACATATATATAATGATATTTTAAAACAAAATAAACCTTACAATACGAAGGGTGTTGTCATTCAATAATTAATATAGAAGATATAACATGTACATGGCATTAAGGCATCGACCTTATCTGACCAGTATACAAGTTATATCTTCTTTTTTATAGTGGTAAAAAGTTTAAAGTATAAGGTTGAAGTAGTAGGGTGATAAATTTGCGTTAAGTTAAAAAGATATAAACAATTGATGTAAATGTCAATATAAAAATGTGCATAAATGATTGTATAAGAATGTATTAATTGAATTGATAATATTGATCGTCCTATAAGATATAGAAGGGGACTTAACCATTTGAAAATTGAAGGATAATAAAAACCAGCTAACAAAAGTGTTAGCTGGTTAAACTTTACATTATTAAAATGTTGTTTATAAGTGTGAAGAGTGACCGCCTTGCATAACCCAATATGTTCCGACAACGAAACAAAGTGTGATTACAAGAGCAAAGATAACTTTGAATGTTTGTAAACGTCCATCTTTACCTTCAGTTAAATGCATGAACATTAATAATTGAAGTCCAGCTTGGATGAATGCAAAGCCAAAGATAATTGTCAACTTCGCGTGGAATGTTAATGACGTGTATAGTGTTACGTAAACTGCTAAAAGCGTTAATACGATAGATGCGATAAATCCTACAGTATGTTTCATAATTGTACTCATCCGCTATACACCATCCCTATCATATATACGGCAGTAAAGATGAAAACCCAAACAACATCTAAGAAGTGCCAGTATAAACTTACTATAAATAATTTTGGCGCATTATATTTGTCTAATCCGCGTCGTTGGATTTGGATTAATAAACAAATGGCCCAAACGATACCTAAAGTTACGTGACAACCATGTGTTCCTAATAGGATGAAGAAACTAGACCAGTAAGAACCAATTGTTGGGTTAACGCCTTCTGATGCATAGTGTGCGAATTCATAAATTTCGAATCCTACAAAGACTAAACCTAAAAGTAACGTAATGATCATCCAAAACATCATTAACTTTTGTTTTTCTTGGCGCATGTAGTAAATAGCAATACCACATGTGTAAGAACTGAATAATAATGCAAACGTCATTATTAAAACAAGAGGCAATTCAAATAACTCAGTAGTCATTTTTCCTGCATAATCGCCACCATGTTGCAAAGTTAATAGTGTCGCAAATAGGGTACCGAATAACGCAAATTCGGCTGTAATGAAAATCCAAAAGCCAAGCTTATTTAATTCGCCTTCATGTGTGCGTGAATCAATAGTGTTTGTATCATGACTCATGACTTACAGCCTCCCTTTCTTTAATACGCGCTTCTCTTAATCTAGCTTCAGTTTCAGCAACTTCAGCAGCAGGGATATGATATCCGTGATCGATTTGGAAACTGCTATAAATCATAGTACCAAAAATACCGAATAAACAAATTAATGCTGGAATTACAGTTTCGAAAATTAAGAAGAAACCGCCGATAGTCATAAAGATACCAATCCAGAATCCAACAGGAGTATTGTTTGGCATATGAATGTCTTTGTAATTATGGTTGTCTAAGTAATGACGACCATGTTCTTTCATATCAACAAATGTGTCGTAGTCATTCCAATCTGGTGTAATGGCAAAGTTGTATTTAGGTGGAATTGCTGATGCAGTAGTCCACTCTAAAGTACGACCAAGGCCATCCCAGTTATCTCCAGTTGCTTCACGTGGAGATTTGAAGTGACTGTATACGATACTAACAACAAGGAATAAGAATCCGATTGCCATTAATAATGCACCGATAGTTGAAATTAAGTTTAATAAGAACCAACCATCTGATGGCATATAAGTGTATAAACGACGTGGCATACCATCTAATCCAAGTATGAATTGTGGTAAGAAACAAACGTTAAATCCGATCATGAAGAACCAGAAGCACCATTTGTTTAATGTTTCGTTTAATTTGTAACCCATCATCTTTGGATACCAGAAGATTAAACCAGCTAAGCAGGCAAATACAACACCAGTAACCAATGTATAGTGGAAGTGAGCTACTAAGAAGTACGTATTGTGATATTGATAGTCAGCAGATGCCATTGCTAACATTACACCCGTAACACCACCTAAAAGGAAGTTAGGGATAAATGCTAATGAGAATAACATTGGTGACTCAAATGTAATACGTCCTTTATATAATGTTAATAACCAGTTAAACAATTTCACACCAGTTGGAATACCAATCAGCATTGTTGAAATTGAGAAGAATGAGTTGATTAACGCACCATTACCCATTGTGAAGAAATGGTGAACCCAAACTAAGAAACTAAGGAACGCGATACCGGCAGTTGCCCATACCATACTTTGATGTCCGAATAAACGCTTACGAGCGAATGTCGGAATAATTTCTGAGTAAATACCAAATGCTGGAAGGATAACGATATAAACTTCAGGGTGCCCCCATACCCAGAAGAAGTTAGCCCAAAGCATTGGCATACCACCATGTGCAACTGTGAAGAATGCTGTGTCAAATATTCTATCAGTTGTCATTAATGCTAACGCTACTGTTAAAGGAGGGAAAGCAAGAATAACAATTAATGTAGTAATAAATGTTGTTACTGTAAACATTGGCATTTGCATAAACTTCATAGTTGGTGTTTTACATCTTAAAATTGTAACAAAGAAGTTGATACCTGTAGCTAAGGTACCAAGCCCTGAAATTTGTATAGCTATTAAGTAATAGTTAACACCCGGACCAGGACTGAATTCACCTGCTAGTGGCGCATAGTTTGTCCAACCAGCTGCTGGTGAACCACCAATAATAAATGACAGGTTGAATAAAATCATACCTACAAAGAATAGCCAGAAACTTACGTTGTTTAATACTGGGAATGCAACATCACGTGCTCCAATTTGTAATGGAACAACGATATTCCATAAACCAAAGATAAATGGCATTGCCATGAAGATAATCATGATTACACCATGTGTACTAAAAATTTCGTTATAGTGGTTAGATTCTAAAAATTTGTTATCAGGTACTGTTAATTGCGCACGAATAAGTAACGCATCAATACCACCACGGACGAACATTAATACGGCACAGATTAAATACATAATACCGATTTTCTTATGGTCTACAGATGTGAACCATTCTTTGTAAAGATATTTCCATAATTTAAAGTAAGTAATTACTGCGATTAAACCAATAACTAAGAATGGGGCACCAATTTGTGCCATTGTAATCATCCAGTTACCTTTAACTAGTAATTGATCCCATGGAAAATTCATTAATGTCCACCTCCATGATCATCATTGTCTTGATCTTGCGCATCTTTTGAAATTTTCTTCATTTCTTTCGCATTTTTCGATTCATCTTTCTTGAACTCATTGTTATATGGTTCGTCATTTCCAAGAATCATCAATTTCATACCATGTCGTTTATAGTTCGCATTTGTAATTTGAGCTTTACGAGCAGGTATTAATGGTTTGTCTGATACATCTTTAAACATATTTTCTTCACTAGTGAAGTTTGGATCTTTCAATTCGAAATTGAAACGTTTATATGCATAGAAGATGTATTCTGGATCGGCTGCTGGATCAACAAACGCCATATGTGTACCATTAAATTCTAAAGCTTTATTAGGTGTGCTTGGTAATAATTGTTTATCAAATGTATCTTGATCTAACGTTTTCTTACCTTTAACTTCTTTCACCCATTTGTCGTAGTCTTTTTGACTAACGGCATTTACTTTAAATGTTTGACGTGAGAATCCTTCACCATTGAAGTTAGAGTTACGACCTCTGAACGTACCAGTTTGAGATGCTTCTAACGTCCAATTCATTGTCATGCCAGTCATGGCATATTTTTGACCACCTAATTGTGGAATCCAGAAACTTGTCATTGTATCCATAGCTTGAAGCTTAAATACAACAGGACGATCTTTAGGGATTGTTAATGTATTAACAGTCTCTATATGTTCATCTGGATAAGCAAAGAACCATTTGTATCCTGCACTTACTGCATATACAACCATTGGATCTTTCTCACTCTTCGGTGGTTTTTCGTAATCGTATAAAGTTTTAACTGTAGGAATAGCTAAAGCAGCAACGATTATGATAGGTATTACAAACCATATTGTTTCAATGATGGCATTATGGTGCATCTTACCAGATTCGGCATTCTTATTATAACTATACTTGTAAATAAAAATGGCGAACATGCCAAGTACAACGAAACAAATAACAAGCATGAAGACGATTGAATAAAGAATCAAGAACTTCTGACTACTTGCTACTGGCCCTTTTGCGTTGAAAATTTCTATATTTGAACAACCACTAAGTAAAATTAGTGTGCCAAATAATAGAAGCAAAGACTTAAATTTTGACACTTTTTTGACCTCCTAATACTACAAATGTAGGGCTTAACATTAATTTTAAGTTATTACACAATATTTACAAGGGCTTATGGGAAAAAAATTAATAAAATTGTATCAAAAATGTTGATAAATCAAGGTGTGACGTGGGTTCACACATTTGTTAAAATTATGTGTACATTTTGTGACTAATAGTGTTTTTGAAAAAATTGCTTCATATTTAAAAGGGAAGTTGAGAATAGCTTTCAATTAAAGGCTAATTGAATGAAAATAAAAAAAGTTTGAAATTGTCTAATAAATTGAAAGTGATGGCTAGTTCATTGAAAGGAAGCGCAAACATTTTAATAAGGAATTTGCCAAAAGTAATTTATCGTTAAACAATGAAAAGTGGAAATTTGTTTGTTCAAAATCAAAACATTCTTTTAAAAAGAGCAGTTAAGTTTTAATAATTTGATAGGTAGTCCTTTGGTATACAGAAAAAATACAATATTTGGGTTAAAGTTGCAGATGAAGTTGGAATAACAAATAAAATGGTAGCAAAACATGTACGTTTGCTACCATTTTATTTGCAGTATAGTGATGAGGGCTATTTAACCTCAATATACCTAGTGGAAATTTTAATTGCACCATCTGAATCAGTGACATGATATTTAATTTGATATTTACCAGATTTAGATGTATCAATTTGGCCATCGACTTTAATTTTATCGGTTAAATCTCCATCTTCTTTATCAAATGCACTTATGCCGTTTAGAAGGTTATAATCTTGACCTTTCTTAATAACGATATCATTAGCGCCTTTAATTTGTGGTGTAGTATTCGTCGTTGCATCTGCATTTAAATTTGGTGTTACTAGTGTAGCAGAAACACCGAGGGCTGATAATGACTGTAATAGTTTATTCATAATGTAACCTCCGAATGATAAGTCATTTCTGAGTTAGCTTTACTATACCTTAATTTATATTATTTACACATCATACTATAGTCCTAATCTTACCCTATAAAGAATGAAATTTAAATATAAATTTATAAATAATGAGGAAATAATTATTATTTTGAAAATCTGCCACAATTGTAAAATTAATAATTCAAGGATAATTTGAAATCAAATATAACTTTATTCGACAGTTTGAACTTAAATTGTTGTGCATCATAACAATAAGAAAAGGGAGGCAATAATGATAAAGAACCACTAATGATTTATTATGTAGTAGTATTTTATCATTAGTCACAGCTTCTGTGTTGGGGCCTCGCCGACTTGCATTGTCTGTAGAAATTGGGAATCCAATT
>NZ_KV830979.1:2037-52165 GCF_001836945.1 Staphylococcus sp. HMSC062H10 | reverse complement strand
CATAGAATTTGTCCAATTAAGTGTAGACGATTCAGTGCTAATTTTTTCAAATTCTAATGCAGATGCACCACTAACCATACCATATATAAAGAAAAAGACCACGAAAGAGAAAAGCAGTAGGATAGATGCAAATATCATAATGACATTAGAGTTTTCAGCGCCAAATTTAAATGTCAATGGGAAAATGATAGAGTATGCCCCTATGATACCAAAACTCATTAAACCTGACATAATACCAATCATCACACTTTGGGTCACGATTGTAGTCACAACTAATCCAATCATTAAACTTGCACCGAATAAGATTAAATAAAAGGCAAAGTATGACTTAATATAATCACTACGTTTAACCGGTAAAGTAGATACATAATACATCCATCTTGAGTCTTTTTCATGTTTAATATTATCAGTAATAGGTGTAATTAACATAACTCCAGCCATTGCCGAACTCATCAACGGATTAAATACTGCAAAGTATCCCGCAGCTATGATAGCGACTATAAAATAAATATATGTTTGCTTTCTCGTTGCATAAAAACTACTTAGGAACATACCTTTCATTATACTTCACCTCGCATTATGATTTTCGTAGCGTCATCAATGTGTTTTAAAGGTTCTGCATTTTCAATTTCTGCATAATCTTTAACTAAAATTTGATATTTCCCCTTTGACAATCTAGAAGCTATAATTAAATGCTTAGGAATTTCAACATCTTTATCTTCTGTCGTAACAATTCCATATTGTGCTAAAAGTATATCTTTCTGTTCAGTTAAAATCATTCGTCCATCTTTCATAAACACTAATTTATCCGCTAATTGTTCTATATCTTCAGAAATATGCGATGATATTAAGATGCCTCCACCTTGCGCGACAAAATCTTCTAATAGTTCCATTACTTCTTCTCGTCCAGAAACATCCATACCCGCAGTTGCTTCATCTAAAATCAAAAGTTTCACATCATGAGAAAGTGCAATCGTCAAAGCTATCTTCATTCGCATCCCTCTTGAAAAAGTTTTAATCTTAGTTTGTAGTGGCAACTCAAAATATTTGATTAAATCAAAGAATTTTTGACTATTCCAAGTCATATAAATAGATTGAAATACTTTATCAATATCTTTAATAGTCAATTTATTAGGTACTCTCAAATCATCAAACACTACACCTATGTGTTCTTTATATTCGACATCATCCATAGCATGTTCTTCCCCAAAAAATGCAATACTACCGTTATCTTTATGTCGATTGCCTACTAGAATATTAATTAATGTCGATTTACCTGAGCCATTTTTCCCAATTAATCCAACTGTCTCATTAGTAGAAATCGTTAAAGATGCATCTTGTAATTTAAAATCCGAAGACTTGTATTGTTTGTTCACACAATCTAAGTTTAACAATGTTGTCATATCCTTGCTCCTCTTTGTTT
The DNA here is from genome assembly GCF_001836945.1 of Staphylococcus sp. HMSC062H10. NCBI lineage: Bacteria > Bacillati > Bacillota > Bacilli > Caryophanales > Staphylococcaceae > Staphylococcus > Staphylococcus sp. HMSC062H10. Next base: position 50,742 of record NZ_KV830979.1, on the reverse strand, counting down.
AATTTTAATAAAAACGTCTACTCTTCAATAAATAACTAAAGGCGTTATATATGAAAATAGCAATGATAAGTAGCAAACTGAAGCTTTGATTAATTCCAGTGGTAATTGAATAAAGCCCAATTACTACAATGGCTAGTATCAATATTGATAAGTTGATCGCATATGTTTTAAATAATGCAATTAATTCTATATGGCGTTCACCTTCATCCAATATTTCCAATCGCTTTTCAGTGTAATTCTTATCTGCAATTTTTGGCATTCTGTCATCAAATCTTCTATTAAACAGTGTAAATTGTGTATTGAAAATACCACTAGCAAAAAATGGTATTAAAAAGAATAGTATTCCATTTGCTTCAGCTTGTCCTACCACAAAAATAAGCAACACTAACAAGGCAATAACTGTCTGTAGAATACTTAATATACTTCCATTTAAAACATGACGATTCGCAAGCAATTCATATTGATCTGTTTCTTCGTTATCTACCTCTTCATCTACAAGTCGCTTATACTTCAATGCACGTCTTTGATTCATCAAAACAATGATTTCTATTAATATGATGATCATAGTCGCAATAATTGATATTACAACGACATTATTACGCGTTGCGAACGTCAAATTCTCAATACCCAATCCATCAAAGTTACCTAAAATTCCACCTATGATACCACCTACAAGTCCACCTAGTAAAAGATATCCGATATATCTTAGTATTTTCATGCCTCATCCTCCTCAATAATAAAAATAGTTTCCACCGTTTCATTGAAGATACGAGCAATCTTTATTGCAGTTAATACCGATGGCATAAAGTTGTTTCGCTCAATTAGCGAAATGGTTTGTCTTGAAACACCCGCTTGTTTAGCAAGCTGCGTTTGGTTTAAGCCATCTCGTGCTCGTAATTCTTTCAATCGATTACGCACATCGCATCAACTCCTCAACTACACTGTAAATGATATTTGTCTTTTTGACAACTATATTTGTCAAGTCTGCACAAAAAAATATGATTGTCCACCTAGTTATGACTTTTTGAAACTAACACCTCAACGCCTACAAGTCGTATTTTTTTACTTTCGTTACACCTTGCTTCATAATTAACAACATTCTAATTTTAGTATGATGCACGCATTTTCACTAAATCAAATCATTCAAAGGAGACTATTATGGCATTTACATTATCTGAAATTCAACAAGCACATCAACAATTTACTGGTGTTGATTTTCCAAAACTATTCAAAGCTTTTAAGGATATGGGTATGACGTACAATATTGTTAATATTCAAGATGGCACTGCAACATACGTACATCAATCAGAAGATGATATTGTTACTTCATCTGTAAAAAGTAATCATCCTGTCGCTCCAAGTTCAAATCAATCTATCGTTCAAGATGTCTTAACTAGACATCAACAAGGACAAACAGATTTCGAAACATTTTGTAATGAAATGGCTGAAGCTGGCATTTATAAATGGCATATCGATATTCAAGCTGGTACTTGTACTTATATCGACTTGAAAGAACAAGCTATTATTTCAGAATTAATACCTCAGTAATTTATATTTATAGCAATATTTTAATTATTATATAAAATATTGTTGATAATCATTATCGTTCGGTATAAAGTAAATACTATATACTACTTATGAGTGAGGTTGATTATCATGATAACTAACACTTTTATTTTAGGCATCACAGGCCCAACAAGTCTTGTCGTCATTAGCATTATTGCTTTAATTATTTTTGGTCCGAAAAAATTACCACAATTTGGTCGTGCTATCGGTTCTACTTTAAAAGAATTTAAATCTGCAACAGAAGATTTAGATAAAGAGTCTCACGATACACCCAGTAAGGAATCGAAGCAACAGCGAGAGCAATAGCACTGACCACACCTTAATGGTTCACTTTAGCGAACTACGCCATCGGTTAGTAAAAATTTTATTGTCGTTCGTCATTACGGTCATCGTCGTATATGTTTCATCATTTTGGTGGATGACACCATTCATAACGTATATTACCCGTGCACATGTGTCCTTACATGCATTTTCATTCACAGAAATGATCCAAATATACGTGATGATTATATTTTTCATCGCGTTTTGTTTCATTTCACCAGTCATGTTTTATCAATTGTGGGCGTTTATTGCGCCTGGTTTGCATAATAATGAGCGCCAATTTATTTATAAGTATAGTTTTTTTAGTGTGTTATTATTCTGTGCTGGCGTCGCTTTTGCATTTTATGTTGGCTTTCCAATGATCATTCAATTCGCGTTAAAATTATCATTAACTTTAAACATTTCGCCTGTCATTGGCTTTAAAGCATATTTGATTGAACTCATACGTTGGTTATTCACATTTGGCATTCTATTTCAATTACCAATATTATTTATGGGTCTTGCAAAATTCGGTCTTATAGATACATATTCTTTGAAACATTATCGTAAATATATTTACTTTGCTTGCTTTGTGCTGGCGAGTATCATTGCACCACCAGACATAACATTAAATATATTACTCACATTGCCACTCATATTGCTCTTTGAGTTCAGTATGTTCATTGTTAAGTTCACATGCCGAGGCAAACTGCCAACACATTAATCTTATAAGAATTAATGCTGTGATTATCGTTATACTGCAATACCGAATATTTCCAACATCGCAACAAAAAAACAGGCACTCGGCCTGTTTTTTATTTTTTAAATTTAAAGATTAAGAAAGCAACTACCATAATATAGGCAGCTTGTGCTATCAATGGTTCATAACTTGGATAGAAGCCCAACCAGTTCACTGTTGGGAATCCTTCGATAACATGTCTTGGCATCGCACCTAATAATTGTAACTTTTGAATACTTACGCCAAGCATTTTGAATCCCATAATAAAAATAAAAATCGACAATACTCTAAATATATAGAAAATAGGTATCAATCTGACGATAAATCTAAATAATAGCGCAAAGATAATTAATATCATGATGGCTAAGGCAATACCTATGATAAAATCTTTGGTCGCTAATTCGCCTATCATCCCCATATAGAAAATGATAACCTCAACACCTTCACGCAACACAGATATTAAACCAATCGTCGCTAACAATACCAAATTACCATTACTAATCGCATTGGCATACATATTTTTAATCATATCATTCCAGCGTTTCGCATTCGAACGTTTATGCATCCAAACACCAACGATAAACATTAATATGACCGCAACGATACCTAATCCCGCTTCCATACTCTCACGAAGCATACCGCTATTTCCTAGTGTTTCTACGAATGTAATTGCTAAAACGATACTCAATACAAGTCCGGCAATTGCACCACCAATAACACTTGCAGTACCCTTATTATCTTTGACATTACGCGTCATAGTAGTCAATGTCATTACAATTAATAACACTTCTAGACCTTCACGTAAAAAGATAATCATCACATCGACAAAGCTATAACTATGGCCAACAACCTCTTTAATTTGGTTATTTAAATCTACTAAGCCATCTTTCACATGCGATTTATTATGTTCGTCTAATACACTTTGATAATATGGTATTTTATCTTCAATTTTCGTATACAAAGCACCATCTTTAGTTTGAATTTGACCTTCAACATATGGCCAAATTTCTATAAAATGTGTAAGCGCAGTATCAGCATCCGACAATTGATTGTTGTCGATAGCTTTAATCGCCTTCTCTAACTCATCATTTAATTGTGATACATGGTATTGATCATTTGCAGACGTATCACTTTTTTTATCGACATGATCAATATTTGATTTAAAAGTTGTCCAAGCATGTGATACTTTTGCCGTATCTAATGGTGACTTATGAATTGCAATTCTAAGTTGTAATAATGCGACTTCAATTTGTCCATATTGATTTGCGTCATAATTGCGAATCACTGTTTCATTACTAGTCCAAATCTGATTCAAACTATTGTTCAAAGATTCTAATTCCGCTTTATTTTTGTCTTTAATCGCTTTTGTCATCGCTGCATCTTTGGCATCGACTTGCTGTTGCAACAATTTAATTTTAGAACCCGCATCTTTACTAGCCAATTTCTCTTCATAAGCAATTAATGACTTCGTTAATTGCGAAAGTGTATCTTTTTGATCATCATTCGCTTTTGCATCTTCAAGCTTTCTCACATTTGATTTGACAGCATTACCTTCGCTATTATCTTCAAGCGATAATTTCTTAACTGCACTTACCACTTGCTCAATTGCTTTCTGCTTATTGTCATTCGATATCGAATTATTAGAAAGTGCAGATTTCGCATCCGTTATCACACTATATACATCACTAATACTTTGTTGTTCTGCTGCCTGACTTTTCAGTAACCCAAAGTTACACACCATAGCAGCAGTAATTAGCATTGCTATAATTTTAGTCAAATAATGTTTCACCAAGGTATCCTCCCTTACTAACACCTGGTAATACTAAAAATGAAGCAGAACCTCTATGTGTAATGTATTCGTTTAATTTATCATTACTACCTAAATTGTTTTGAATATCGATAAATTGTTGGGTCGCTTTTTGAAAAGCAATGAACAACAAGCCTGTTTCGAAGTTACCTGTACGATCATCCGTACCATCCACATAATTAAAGGCTCTACGTAAAATTGACGTATTAGCTTCTTTCGCTAGTCTCGTATGGGCATCTTTATCAATAATATATTCGCCATGACTATCTTTCGCTTTTAAGTCAATTTCATCAAATTCTTTCCCGCCTGTTAACGGCGCACCACTATGTCGTTTCCGACCAAATGTTGCCTCTTGTTCTTCTAATGCAGTTCGATCCCACGTTTCAATGTGTATTTGGATACGTCTGACAACACAATAAGTTCCATGCTTCGCCCATCCATCATCAATAAACACATAATCTTTAAGTTGATTATTCTTCCTAGGATTAATTGTTCCATCTTTAAATGCCATTAAATTTCTTGGCGTTTCCTTACCTTTAGCAGAGATAAAACCAGATTGCGCCCAACGCACCTTAACAATATCTCGAAACGGACGAACTAAATTATGAACCGCATGAAAAGACACTTGTGAATCATTTGAACATGCTTGAATCATAATATCGCCATCGCTGTAATCGTCTATTAACTGATCATTCGGAAAATGCGGTAAATCTTTAAAGGCATCGGGAATCTTACTAGATAACCCAATTTTCTTCATCAAAGACTTACTAATCCCAAAGGTGATTGTTAACTTACTCGCCCCTAATCCAATCGATTCACCAGTATCTACTGGCGGCATTAAAGGATTGTTACTGGCCTTGCCAACTGTATCTCCATCCATCATACGATCAGCCATAACCGTCCACTTTTTAAACATTGCCTTAATTGCATCTCTATCTTTTGACTTCAAATCTAACGCAACGAAATTGCATGTTTTTTGCGTGGGTGTGGTAATGCCTGGTTGCACTTTACCATAAAATTCATATGCATCCTTTTCTGGGTCTTCAGGTGTATTAAACATCGATTTGAAAGACCAAACACTACCCACACCACTCGCGCCAATTGCCACACCAGCACCACCAATACCTAACATTTTTAGAAATGTACGTCTTGAAAATTGTGTGCTGTCATTAACTTGTTCGTAATTTGTCATTCAGTAATCACAGCCATCTTACTTAGTGGCTCTCCTAATGCATTAACGGCATCTGCAAATGCTTTACGATCTTTTTTCGATACTTTTTCAAATGATTCATAACCACCATTCTTATCTTTATATTTATCTAAAAGTTGGTTTACTTTATCGAAGTTTGTTTGAATATCGTCACTTAATTTTTTATCTTTTTTCTCTAGAATTGGTTTGAATAAATCATAAATTTTTTGTGCACCTTCAACGTTCGCTTTAAAATCATATAAATCTGTATGCGAGTAAATTTCTTCTTCACCTGTAATTTTAGAAGTTGCAACTTCATTTAATAAGTCTACAGAACCTTGCAACATTAATTTCGGTGTAATATCTAAAGTATCTGCTTTTGCATGTAATTCTTTAGCATCTTTTAATAATTGTTGTGCGTCTTTTTTAGTCATATCATCAATTTTGTTATCTTCATATAAGTCTTTTTCAATTTTATGATATCCTGACCATTCTTTTTCTTTTTTCTCTTCTTTCATATCTGCTAGACGCGCATCAATTTTAGGATCTAAGTCACCAAATGCTTCGGCAACTGGTTCAGAGCGTTCATAATACATACGCACTTTTGGATATAATGCTTTTGCTTGAGCCATATCATTATTTTCAATTGCTTTAACAAATTTCTCTGTTCCTTTTAAAAATTCATTCAACTGTTCATCAGTATATTTATCATATGCTTTAGTTGCTTGTTTCAACTCTGCTTTAATACCGTCATCTTTTTTCGATGCCTTTGAATCATTTTTCTTACTATCGTCGTTCCCACATGCAGCAATTAATAACGTTGATGCTAATAATAGCGTTGTTAATTTTTTCATTTTGACACCTCATTATAGAAATTCTATTATCCCCATAGACATGCCCTCATTCGTACTATCTCACACTCCCTAAATGCCAAGATAATACGTAGCTCTTAAAATGATGATTTTAAGGCAAACTCCCATGAACATTATCTAGTTGATAATAATTATCAAAATCATTATATTGTTATAAAATAATACTGTCAACAACCTTTTATTTTTAGAAAATAAATAAAAGAGCGATACCATTTTAAATGTCATCACTCTTTTGTAAGTCTAATTTGTTATTTGGAGTTGTATTCTGATTTCAATAAACTATAGATATAACTCGATGAATAAATACCATTTAGTAATTCATTGTCACGTAACATACCTTCTCTAGTAAATCCCAGTCTTTCAGGAATAGCTTGGCTTTTTTCATTATTAGCTGCGGCACTGATCTCAATTCGATTTAAGTCAATCTCATCGAAGCAATACTTTATCAATGCCTCAACTGCTTGTGTCATAATCCCACGACCCTCAAATTGTTTATCTAAATAATACCCTAAAGAAGTTTTTCTGTGCATGTGATTAATTTCATGTAAACCTATGACACCAACTAGCGTTCCCACATACCAAATACCACACTGAAATCCATTACCATCAGCAAATTGCAAAAGTCCTCTTTTGATAAATGCACGCGTATCTGATGGTTGCTCAGTTGCATCTACCCAAGGTAACCATTCCCTAAGTGAATCTCTTGAACGATTGACTAAATTGAAAAGCGCTTCTGTGTCATGAGCTTCTAAAATTTTTAATGTCATTTGTTCATTCACTTTCATTCCAAACATACCATCACATCCTCATTCATTTTTCATATAATTCTGTAAATTATCACTATAATAACATATTGTTATTTCACCTTACATATTAAATTTGTTTTCTATCAACTAAGGGAGTGAAATAGAATTGATAAAGACCCACTAATGATTTATTATGTAGCGCTTCTTACACATCACCCTATTCCATATCGCACAACTTAAATTAGATATCAATTTATTAACCATTCCAAATTTATATTTAAAAATACGACAAAACAGTGCTAAAATGCTATTAAAGGAGGCACTGCTCATGGCATCATTGAAAAATAAGCATTTTATGATTGGACTATCATTAACATTTATAGTCGCATTATTTAGCTTTTTAGCAGCTAAATTGCCAATCTTAGATAAGGTTGGCGCATTAACTATCGCGATATTAATCGCTATTCTATATCGTCACTTTAGAGGATATCCTGAACAATATAGCTCAGGTATTACGTTTTCATCTAAATATTTATTAAGATTTGCAATCATCCTATATGGACTTAAACTCAATATATTCGATATTATCGGTCAAGGTAGTAGACTATTAGCCATCGATGTAGGTGTCGTTATTTTCAGTATTGTAATGATGCTCTTTGTCAACAAACTGTTGCATGGTGACAAAAACATCGCATTATTACTAGGTGTAGGTACAGGCGTTTGTGGTGCTGCCGCTATTGCTGCAGTAGCTCCAATATTCAAATCACGTGAAAAAGATACAGCTATTAGTATCGGTATCATCGCATTGATTGGTACGATATTTTCACTTATATATACAGCTATCTACGCTATCTTTTCAATGACGACAAATGTTTATGGCGCTTGGTCTGGCGTTAGTCTTCATGAAATTGCACACGTTGTCTTAGCTGGTGGCTTTGGTGGTAGTGATGCACTTAAAATCGCACTTCTTGGTAAACTTGGTAGAGTATTCTTACTGATTCCATTAACCATCGTACTTATTTTAATTATGCGTTTCCGTTCATCAGAATCATCTAGCAAGGGTCGAATAAGCATTCCATACTTTTTAATTGGATTTGTCATTATGGCCTTAGTGAATACATATGTAACTATCCCGTCAGCATTGCTAAATATTTTAAATACTGTATCAACCATTTGCTTATTAATGGCCATGGTTGCTTTAGGGTTAAATGTTGCATTTAAAGATCTTAAAAATCGTGCACTTAAACCGCTTATGACAATCATTATTACCTCAATATGCTTGTCATCACTTGCCTTTATCGTCGTTCACTGGCTATATAGTTAATATAAAAAGACGCTCAAACACATACAAATTTAGTGTGCCGAGCGTCTTATTTTTATACTTTAAAAGTCGTATTGGTTGTTTTCTTCTTCAAGCACTTGTTGTTGTACTTTAGCAGTTCGCATTGTGGATTGTGCCAACGCTTTTAAACGAAATACAACATCATCATTGACAATTTGTTGATTTGAAAAGTCCCTCTCTTCAATGAATACATACGTTTGCATCGTATGTGCTTTCATGTAACTCAATATTGGTTTTAAATGCATTTCAGGAATTAAATAATGTTTACTAGAACCTGCTGTCGCTACAAGTCCTATTACCTTATCGCGAAACGCATTGACCGGAAGTAAATCAAATACATTTTTCAAAGCACCAGGGATGGAAGCTTGAAAAATTGGAAAACCAATAAAAATCACATCAGCCTGCATTAACGACGTCGTTAATTTATATACATCTCCTGTAGTATCTAGATAATTCTTTCCAACGCTAAATTCTAATTCGAGATCTCGTAAATCCATCAATTCTATTTGGTGTCCCTCATTGATGACTTCTAGTTCATTTTTTAAATCATCCATAGCAATTCTCGTTTTAGAACCTACTGTAGAACCTGACAATAATACAATATTCATGATGACGCCCCTCCTATTTTGATAAATGCTTTTTAATCGCCGGTATAATGTCGTTGCCAATTAACTCAATATTCTTCATAACATTTTCAAATGGCACACCGCCAAAATCAATCTGTGCCATAAAACGTTGATGACCATACAACTCGTGTTGATACAATATCTTTTCAATAATTTGTTGCGGGCTTCCAACCATTAGCGCTTCTCTATAATCTGGTGAATTAGCAAATTGCTGTTTCGGATAACCAACGCCACGAATAAATGACATCCCTGTATTCAAATGTGGATAAAATTCTCTCATAGCATCCTGAGTTGTTTCAGCTGTATAAAACAAACTCGCTGTACTTACTGGTAAAGACTTAGGCGAAGCATCGAAACCTGCTTCAGTTGCCGCTTGACGATAAGCATCTATAGAACCTTTAAAGTTCATTGCTGGGCCACCAAGGGTTGTAATCATCATTGGCACACCTTGTTTTCCCGCTTTGATAGCACTTGCAGGTGGACCACCAACAGCACGCCATATTGGCAATATATTATCGATTGGTCTTGGGAATATTTTCATATTTCTAAGTTCTGGACGATATTTTCCAGACCAAGTAATACGCTCAGTTTTATTTAACTCTAAAAGTAAACCTAATTTTTCTTCAAACAATTCATCATAGTCTTTTAAATCATAGCCAAACAAATCAAAAATCCCTGTTCTTGATGCTCTACCAGCCACAATTTCGGCTCTACCATGAGAAATCAAATCTAATGTCGCGAAGTCTTCAAATACTCTTACAGGATCTGTTGCACTAATAATCGTTGAAGAACTTGAAACTTTAATATGCTTTGTCGCTTGGGCAATTGCACCTAACACAACCGTATGTGCCTGTGTTGTAAAATGCTCCTGATGACTTTCACCAACTGCAAAAACATCAATACCTGCTTCATCTGCTAATTTACTTGCTTCAATAATTTCATTAATACGTTGCTCATAACTAACTTTTTCACCTTTAAATGGATTCAATAAATGATCACCTAAGGAATACAAACCAAACTCAAGAGGCGTATTTTTATTCATTTCTAATTTTGCCATTAAACATTCTCCTTTATATTTCGTGTAACTTACTTTCAATTTGTTCACGTTTTGCTTCTAAAAAGTCAGGCAAGTTCAATTGACTTCCTAATTGTTCAACAGGTGTATCAATAGTAAATCCAGGCGCTTCAGTCGCAAATTCATACATAATTGAATTATGGCGATAGTATAATGATTTAAAGAAATAGCGATCAATTATACCTGAATTACTTTGTGGTTGTTGCTGTAATTTCTTGTAAATTGCATCTAAGTCATTCATTTGTGGTGTATTAACTGCAATATGATGGATATAACCTCGTCCAGGTCTTTCACGTTGTCCCTGTTGCTCAATAACTACAAAATCCGAATATAAACCTTGTGGTGCTAATGTCAGCACATCGAATGATTCATTATCTCTTTTGCGATAACCTAAGACATTTTCCAAAAATTCTACCGTACGCGCTGCATTTCTAACTCTTAATTCTACTGGCCCTATTCCTAAAATTTGATATGCTAGAGGTATTTCACTATAAGCGTTATGTTGCCATTGATGTGGTACTTCAAAACTATCATTAACAAGCAGTATGATTTCTAAGTCGTCTTCATCTTTAAAGACAACACCTTCTCGTCCAAGATAGTACAAACGTTCAGACTTAATACCATTATTCTCAAGACGTTTTTCAAAATAATGAAGTGCCGCTTGATTTGGTACTAATAATGAAAATCGATAAATCGTTTCAGTACCTGGCTGCTTATGACCCGCATTGGGAATTTCAAAAAAGCTTAAAATTGTTCCGGCTGTACCTACTTCGTCCCCATAAAACAAATGATACATTGAAGGATTGTCTTGATTAACCGACTTTTCAACCAATCGTAATCCAAGGACATTTGTGTAAAAATCCTTATTACGTTTTGCATCTTTTGTATACATGGATATGTGATGATGCCCTACTATATTCATACTATCCCTCCTATTAGTATAAATTTTATACCAACTTACATAAAAAAGATACTTATATGCCATTTACCCCTTTTCTGCAAATAAAAATATGTTTGCACTCATTCGTAGATACACAGCTAGTATGTATAACGACATAATAATTGCATAATTATAAATTTATGTGTGGAAATTTATTTTTCCTAAATTTTTATAAAATACTTCAAAAACTAAATCTACAAGATTTCATAAAAGTATATTGACAACGCTTTCATACATGTCTAATATAAGTTTATCGCACAAAATGCATATAAATACATATTAAGGAGGATTTTATGAATTTTCTTAAACCTGCAAAGCATATTAAGCCTTTGCCAGAAAATCAGATAGATGATACCTATAAACGATTACGTCTCCAAGTATTTCTTGGTATTTTCATCGGTTACGCTGGGTACTATTTATTACGTAAAAACTTTTCATTAGCGATGCCGGCATTGCAAGAGCAAGGTTTTACAAAAGCGGAACTAGGTTTTGCACTTTCTGCTGTTTCCATCGCATATGGATTTAGTAAGTTCTTTATGGGTACTGTAAGTGATCGGAGCAATGCTCGGATATTCTTAGTTCTTGGATTAGTACTCACTGCTATCGTCAATTTGTTAATGGGATTTGTACCGTTCTTTACATCAGGTATCGGTATTATGTTTGTCCTATTATTCTTAAATGGATGGTTTCAAGGTATGGGCTGGCCACCTTCAGGCCGTGTTCTCGTTCACTGGTTTAGTGTAAGTGAACGCGGAAGTAAGACTGCCCTTTGGAACGTTGCGCATAATGTTGGTGGAGGTATTATGGCTCCTATTGCTGCTTGGGGTATTACAACAACAGCATTTATCAACTTTGGTTATTTAAAAGGTTTCGAAGGTGTATTCATTTACCCTGCACTCTTAGCACTTATCATTGCCGCAATTTCATACGTATTGATTAGAGACACACCTCAATCTCAAGGTTTACCTCCAATCGAAATTTATAAAAATGACTTTGCTACAAGCGATAAGAAAACATTAGAAACAGAATTAACTACAAAAGAAATTTTATTTAAATATGTACTGAACAATAAATGGGTATGGGCAATTGCCTTTGCAAATATATTTGTTTATTTCGTGCGTTATGGTGTACTTGATTGGGCGCCGGTCTACTTAAGTGAAGAAAAACATTTCGACTTAAAAGCATCAGGTTGGGCATACTTCTTATACGAATGGGCTGGAATTCCTGGTACATTATTATGTGGTTACATTTCTGATAAATTATTCAAAGGTCGCCGTGGACCTGCAGGTTTCTTCTTTATGTTAGGTGTCACAGTATTTGTATTAATTTATTGGTTAAATCCTCCAGGCAATGCTTGGTTAGACAATGTCTCATTAATTGCCATTGGTTTCTTAATATATGGACCAGTTATGTTAATTGGTTTACAAGCATTAGATTATGTTCCTAAAAAAGCAGCTGGCACAGCAGCTGGATTAACAGGATTATTTGGTTATCTGTTTGGTGCTGTAATGGCCAACATCGTCTTAGGTGCTGTAGTTGATAAATTCGGATGGGATGTCGGTTTTATTTTATTAACAGCAATCAGTGTGTTTGCAATGTTGAGCTTTATCCTCACTTGGAATAAAGTAGGACAAGAAACCGTTCATCATTAAATAATAAAAAATAAAGTCATATGGTTATCTTATCGAAAGATGATATATTCATCTCTTATAAGTTCAACCATATGACTTTTTATTAGTATTCAAAAAAATATTTACATTGCCACTTTTGTGTTTGCCCTGCTGTTTTATTCAATTGATTACACCACTTAGGATACACTCTAAAAGCCATTTTACCTTTATGCTCAAATGTAGTTAAGATGCCTTTTTCTACCAATAATTCCTAGGAAATAAGAAATAACCGCTTAATTCTTCATCAATAACTATAATCATTAAGTAATCTGCAAATGCCTCTTTTGAGTATGGTTGATTACAATTGTTCTCGTCTTTTGTCCAACATGTAACAAAATATCCTGTTTTAGTCGGTGTTTTCTTAGCTAACCTACTTTGATATGTTTCCTCTTTAAAGCTAAATGTTAATGCTTCGTAATCTTGATTATATTTTTCTTCAGTTAAATCTTTAACTTCTGATTCTTCACTAAAAATATATTTCAACAATATTTTAGATTTATACATATGCCATTCTCACTTTATTTTTTCATAATCGTATCATATATTTATTTTTTTCGAAAAATACACTTCCGACCGAAATATACTCAGCCAGAAGTGTACGAAATATTTAACCTTCTATTAATTCAGATGTATCAACTGTCAAACGATCACGTAATAAATAGACGATTAACATTGCTGCCAAAGCACAAAGTGACTCAGCAATTAATAATGACCAAATGACACCTGTGAGTCCAAACAAAGCATTCATAATAAATAATACAGGAATGATAATCGCACCTTGTAAAATGGCCATAATTGTAGCACCGCGACCTTGACCAGTTGCTTGAAGCATACCAGTAAACAAGAAACCTATACCATTTAATAATAATGATGTCATTGTTACTTTCAAAATAAATGTCGCCATCTCAACAATGGCTTGATCAGTAGTAAATAGTCCGACCATATGATGTCCAATTGTAAATACAGCAATCATACATACAATAAAGATAACACCGATAGACATGATAACTGCTTTGATAACGTCTTTCATACGGCCTTTATTTGCCATAAAGTTATATGCAATTAGTGGTACAACACCTTCACATAATCCCATGATAATAAGTTCTGGAAATTGCACAAGTCTAAATGAGATACCATAACTTGCAATCGCGAAGTTTCCATAATGTGCTAAAAATAAATTTAAAACTAATCCTGTGAATCCCATTAAGATACTCATTAAAAATGCAGGAATACCTATTTTAAAGATTTCAGAAAGCATTTCTTTATTAGGTTTCGCAAGTTTAATATTAACTGACACAACGTCACTATTTTTCATAAAATAAACGATAAAGAACAGAGCAGCAGCAACATTACTGATTGCAGTACCCAAAGCTGCACCAACAACGTTTAAATCAAAACCAAAAATTAAAATTGGATCTAAAATAATATTTAAGCCTACACTAGCTAACATACCAATCATAGAAATCATTGGTGCCCCAATTGCACGTGCAAATTGTTCTAATATGAAGAACAAAATTACAAAAGGTGCACTTAAAAACATTACTTTCAAATAATTACTTGTTAAAGCTAACGTTTCACCTCTCGCTCCTAAAATTGCTGCGATTTGATCACTGAATGGTAAAGCAACTAAAATCACGATAAGTCCTAGTGCAATACCACCATAAATAGAGAAACTACTTACAAATTTACTCTTACTATAGTCTTTCGCACCTAATAAACGTGAAATATAAGTTCCTGCACCAACGCCAAATAAATTACCCAACCCCATTAAGATAGCAAATACTGGCAGTGTTAGTGAGATAGCAGAAATCATGTGGCTATCTTCTAAAAATCCTATAAAGTAAATATTTAATATGCCATAAATAACGCTTAATAAAGTCCCTATCATCATTGGCAATGAGAAATGCATCATCGCTTTAAATACTGGCGATTTCTCAAAATAATATAATTGTTCGTCTTTCATTGTTCAATACTCCTTGTCTTTTTCAATAATTAGCTTACTAATAATTAGATATCTAACTATAACATTAAAGATAAAGTGACTGATTTCTACCAGTCACGCTTACCATTTATTGTAAACTAGATAACATTTTCGTTAAGTTTGCTTTCATTTGTTCGTTTTCTTCTTCAGATAACTGTGATACGAGTGTTTGCTCCATTTCATCAAATATCGAAGTGAATGCTTCTACAAGTTTAATCCCAGAGGTAGTCAGTCCTATATTCTTTCTTCTCGTATCCTGTGCATCGACATAGCGATAGATCAGCTTTTTACGTTCAAGGTTCCTTAATAAATTACTGACAGTTGGACCTGTTCGTTGTAATGCTTTAGCAATATCATTTTGTGTCAGCCCATCTTGTTGATGTGCATAAAGATAACCTAACGTATGACCTTGCTCATTTGTAATATCAAATTGCTCTAACTTTTGATCAGCCTTTTGTTTCATCTCATGACTAATCATTCTAAATAAATACGAATAAGTGAATTCCATTTATTGCACCACCATTTCGTTAGATGTCTAAATAAATATACTGCGACATTTTTAAATTGTCAACATGAATATCTAATTTATTTTAAAAGTTTCTATAAAATCTTGCACCATAAACATTTTGATATGCAATTTTTCGGATTAAAATATGAAAGAGATTGCATATCTACGTTTTTATGAAATCGCTTACAATTACAAATAGGAGGATATTACGTTGTTAAGTTATAGACAAATCGAAATTTTGTATCTTTTAATTCATGAGCAAACGTTTATTCCAATAAATACCATTGCTAATCAACTTGGTGTATCACCTCGTACCATTCAATATGATATAGCATATATTGAGCAATATGCTGAAACTTATCATTACAATGTCAGCCGTAATAAAGCTGCAGGCATCAAAGTAACAACAGCTAACACAACGATATTAAATGAATTAGAGCACAATCTAACGAATCAAATTCATTTTTCAAAAGATGAGCGACTCACACATATCGCTTTAAAGTTATTCGAAACAACTGATCCTGTTTCAACAAAACAGCTTGCCCACGATGTCAATGTTTCTCGTCGCACCATTGCTGATGACATTAAGATGATACAGGCCCAACTAGATCAATACCATTTAAAGTTAAATTATGTCCACAATAAAGGATTCAATATTATTGGTGAGGAAGATCATTATCGTAAAGCGTATGCACACTTTATACATCAATATATGAAACAAGCTGCACCTTTTATAGAGGCTGATATCTTTAATTCAGAATCAATCGCATTAGTTCGCCGTGCCATTATTAAGACATTAAATAGTGAAAATTATCATTTAGTTCAGTCGGCTATCGATGGCTTAATCTATCATATACTCATTGCCATTCAGCGTCTAAATGAAAATTTTTCGTTCGATATACCTATCAATGAAATTGATAAATGGCGACATACTAATCAGTATGCTATTGCTTCAAAAATGATAGAAAACTTAGAACGCAGTTGTAGTGTCACATTTCCAGAGTCTGAAATTATCTTTATCACGTTACATTTACTTGGTTCAAAAATGACTGATTGCACTATATCTACCAATATAAATGAACAACATGTTTTATCAGAAAACATCCAAGAATTCATCACTTGTGTTAGCCAAGAATTAGGAATTGATATGTCAAATGACCATAAACTGCATACCAGTTTGCTTACACATATAAAGCCAGCTATACATCGAATTAAATACGATATGATACAAGCTAATCCATTAAAACAAGAAGTGTATAAACGCTATCCTCAAGTTGTTGATGCAATCAGTAAACATATTAGTACGATAGAAAAAGATACAGCTATTAGTTTCAATGAAGATGAATTAACATTTATTGCAATTCACTTTGCATCAAGTATGGAACGTGGCGCAACAAATAAACAATTAATGATTAAAGTTGTCTTACTTTGTGGATCAGGTATTGGCACATCTCAACTTTTAAAATCAAAATTAAATCATCTTTATCCCGAATTTAATATTTGGGACGCCTATTCTATCTATCAGTTAGATGAAAAGCAGTTAATTCAAAATAACATTGACTATGTGATTTCAACCGTACCGTGCGATATTTCAGTAGTACCCGTTATAAACGTCGATTCGTTCATCAATGAGCAATCACGCCAAAAATTAAATCAACTCATTAATGATGCTAGAGAAAAGCGTGTAATAAAAATGGCTACTGAAGGTAAGTCATTAGCTGATTTACTACCCGAACACCGTATCAGTGTAAACACACAATCACTATCAATTAATGAAGCAGTTACTGTATCAGTTCAACCTTTAATAAAAGATGATATTGTTGGTCCCAATTATATAGAAGCAATTTTAAATCAATTTGAACAATTCGGGTCATATATGGTGATTAGTCCACACATTTCACTAATTCACGCTGGAACTGAATATGTACACAATGGTGTCGGCTTTTCATTAACTTATTTTACTGAAGGTGTTGAATTTGGTAGCAAAGCAAACGATCCCGTATACCTTGTGATTACATTGGCAACGGATCATCCCAATGCACATTTAAAAGCACTAGGACAACTAAGTGAACTATTAAGTAACGAGTTATCTCGACAAGATTTCTTAGATGGGAAAATTTGTAAAATTAAGCAACACATTGCTGTAACTAAGACAAAGGAGGTTTAACATCGTGGCATTAGACATTTTGACCACAACACGCATCATTGTAAAAGAACAAGTCAATAGTTGGCATGAAGCCATTACTGTAGCTTCGCAACCTTTATTACAAGAACAAGTTATTGAACAAGGTTATGTTGAAGCAATGATTGAAAGTGTAAATGAATTAGGACCATACATCGTTATCGCACCTGAAATTGCAATTGCACATGCACGCCCCAATAATAACGTGCATCAAGTTGGATTAAGTCTATTAAAGTTGAATCAACACGTGGCGTTTTGCGATGAAGATCATTACGCATCTCTCATATTCGTATTAAGTGCCATCGACAATCATTCACACTTATCTATATTGCAAAATTTAGCAACAATATTGGGCGATAATCAAACAGTACAACAATTATTAAATGCAAAAAATGCACAAGAAATTACCACTATTTTAAAGGAGCATGATTAATATGAAAATTTTAGTAGTATGTGGCCACGGCTTAGGTAGTAGTTTTATAGTAGAAATGAACGCACAAGAAGCGCTTAGGCAACTTAATGCACCATCTGATATAGAAGTTGAGCATAGTGACATTATGACAGCAAGTCCAGAGATGGCTGACTTGTTTATTTGTGGTAGAGATTTAGCTGAAAATGCCGAACGTCTAGGGGACGTCTTAGTTCTTGATAATATTTTAGACAAAGCTGAATTACAACAAAAGCTCGCAGAAAAATTACAACAACTTAACATGATTTAAAGGAGGTACGACCTATGCAAGCAATCCTTAATTTTATAGTCGATATTTTAAGTCAACCAGCCATTCTTGTTGCACTGATTGCCTTTATAGGTTTAATCGTTCAGAAAAAACCTGCCGCAACAATCACTTCAGGAACCATTAAAACGATATTAGGCTTCTTAATTTTAAGTGCAGGTGCTGATGTCGTCGTTCGATCTCTTGAGCCATTCGGTAAAATATTCCAACACGCATTCGGTGTGCAAGGTATCGTACCTAATAACGAAGCTATCGTCTCACTAGCCTTAAAAGATTTTGGAACAACAGCTGCACTCATCATGGTCTGTGGCATTATTGTTAATATTTTAATTGCCCGCTTCACTAATTTAAAATATATCTTTTTAACAGGTCATCATACATTTTACATGGCCGCGTTTTTAGCAATCATTTTAACAGTCAGTCATATTAAAGGCTGGCTAACGATTGTTATCGGCGCACTCGTATTAGGATTAATCATGGCAGTCTTACCTGCACTACTCCAACCTACGATGCGTAAAATTACTGGCAATAATCAAGTAGCATTAGGGCATTTCGGTTCAATCAGTTACTTTGCCGCAGGTGCTGTAGGTCAATTATTCAAAGGTAAGTCTAAATCAACGGAAGAGATTAAATTTCCAAAAGGATTAAGTTTCTTACGAGAAAGTACAATTAGTATCTCGATTACGATGGCATTACTTTACTTCATCGCATGCTTATTTGCGGGCGTTAGTTATGTACACGAATCTATTAGTGATGGTCAAAACTTTATTGTATTTTCATTAATTCAAGGCGTGACATTTGCTGCTGGTGTATTTATTATTTTAACGGGCGTTCGCTTAATCTTAGCTGAAATCGTCCCAGCATTTAAAGGTATCTCTGAAAAACTTGTACCAAATTCTAAACCTGCATTAGACTGCCCTATTGTGTTCCCTTATGCACAAAATGCAGTACTAATTGGATTCTTTGTCAGCTTTATTACAGGTGTCATCGGTATGTTTATCTTATTCTTATTTGGTGGCGTCGTCATTTTACCTGGCGTAGTTGCACACTTCTTCTTAGGTGCAACGGCTGCTGTATTCGGTAATGCAAGAGGCGGTATTAAAGGTGCTGTTGCTGGCGCCGCTCTAAATGGTATCCTAATAACGTTTTTACCATTATTATTCTTGCCATTTTTAGGCGAATTAGGTGGTGCTGCAACAACATTCTCAGATACAGACTTTTTAGCTGTCGGTATCGTGTTCGGTAACGCAGTAAAGTATATGGGATTATTGGGTGCTGTTCTATTTATTATCATCGTAGGAGCTACAGCGATTTTATTAAAAGGTCGTCAAAAAGCACAATAACAATATATAAACAAAAACACCATCACAAGTTGAGTGTACTTTCCTTCTATCAAAAGGCATGTCACTTATTTTTGGACGGTGTTTTGTATTATATTAAATGAAATTTAACGAGGGTGCGACATTAAAACTTAAACAAAATTAACTTAAAATCATCTCAACCAATGATTCAACCGTAACATTGCCAAAATAATAAACGATGTCTAATTGCTTTAACTGATGCGTTAAATCTTCTCTTGTCATTTTTGTTCCTTGTAATGCTTGTTCCACATCTTTTATATCACCTTGTCCAAAGAAATCGCCATGAATGCGACAATCTGCGATACGATTTTGTTCAACAGAAATTGTTATGTCTACAGTACCTGATGATAATCTTTCACTTCGATTGTATTCATATTTAGGTGACTTGCCATAATTCCAATCCCAATTTTTATACTTTTTATCAGCTAATTCATCAATCGCTTCCCAATCTGCATCCGTTAATTCATATCGTTTTGCCTCTTTAATGTCATTGATTCCCAAAATCTGTGTCACCATTAAATTTTTGAATGCTTCAATTGTTATATCCCGATACTTTTCATCCAGTGCTCCTCTAAGATGACCAACACGTGCACGCACAGATTTAATCCCTTTCGATGCAATCTTTTTGCGATTAGGCTTTAACACTTTATCCATTGCTTCATAATTAACATCAAGTAATAGCGAATAACCGCCATAAATACGATTGTTCATTAATGTCATTGCGGCGCCTGACACTTTTTTACCATTCAATGTTAAATCATTTCTACCGCTTTGTATCACATCTGTTGCACCTAATGTATGCAACGCCTTTATAGCTGGTTGATAAAATCGTTGAAAATCACCATAAATTGAAGTGTCTTGTTCTAAAATACAACACATATTAACGGCACCTTTATCAACATACACAGCGCCACCACCAGTATCTCGGCGAACTACTTTAATACTGTGTTTATCTATATAATCTTGATTCACTTCTATAGCAGTATTTTGAAAACGTCCAATTTCCACTTTTGGATCACAATAATAAGGGAATAAAATATCTTCATCTAAAAAGATATTCTGATTAACATAAACTTGCATGGCGAGTGCAATCGCACCATCAGTAATATATTCTCCATTTCTAATTGGTTCTATTAAGTACATCTTCCGTCTCTCCAATGTTGTTATTTTTCGTTGTGCTGTCGTTCCGGAGTGCTGCTGTAATCAATGTTGAGATATCATCAGTCAAATGTATGGTACGTTCTTGAATTGAATTCGGAATGCGATATGCTTTTTTATTCATGGTCATATAAAGTGCATTTTCATTTTTACGCGTCATACGCTGAAACGGATGTTTCACAAACTGTGGTGTTGTATAGCCAATTCCAATTTCCAAATACAATACTTTATCATCTTGATGTTGCTCTAGAAATGTATTATAACGTTGCAATTGTGCCTGAAAATCTGCATCTTCAACCATGCCAACTTCTGCTTTACGTTTATTAACTTCCATTGGAGCATCACATTTTGGACATCTTGGAATCATATCCCAAGGAATACGCATGTCTTGTTGTGCCATGACCATTTCACGAATTAAGTCATCATTACGATATGTTTGCGCGTGGCAATGCTGACTACATTGCTGCAAAATATACTCTCCTTGTATATGAAATACATGAGTCATATCATAATCAGCAACCTCAAAAGCATTATCTGCATTTGTAGTTATGATGTGATATTTTTTATCTTTCATTAGTGCTTTTAAAGCGAGGTAAGACTGACCTACAGGTTGATCTAAATAGTTTAATTTGATAAAGCGACTCTCAAATGCCCAATATTCTTGCCAACTTCCGTACGGATGCAAACTTGCTTGCAACATATCAAAGAAACGATACTTTTCAATAAAGTCAGGGAAATTTTTTGTAAAGCGTTCCCCAACATATGTAAAGCCGTCCGATGCAGACATGCCTGCACCAATTCCAATCACTATTGCCTCCGCTTCCTCAATTGCAGTACGTAATACTTCAGCCTGCTTTGTCTTGTCATCCATTAAAAGAGACATTGCATTCCATTTACTACTCTGCATCACGGTTAAATGCCTCCTTATACAGTTGTAAATCCTTATCTGTAAATACATTGAACACGACTTTCAATGTTGAATTTGTTTCTTTGAGATAGCTTTCTACTGTTCGAACAGCAATTTCTGCTGCTTCATCTTGAGGAAAAGCAAATACACCTGTTGAAATACAACAAAATGCTATATGATTTAAACTTTGTTGATCAGCCAATTTAAGACAACTCAAATAGCATTTAACTAACAAGTCCTGATTCATCTTTGAAACAGGCAATCGGCGTATTTGAGGTCCTACCGTATGCACAATATACTTTGCAGGCAAATTGTATGCGCGCGTCATTTTAGCGTTACCAACACTTTCTTTGCGACCTTGCTGTCGAATAATATCTGCACAATCTAGTCGAACTTGGACACCCGCTTTTGTATGAATGATATTATCAATACAATCATGATTTGCTTGCATACACCCTAAAAAGCGACTATTCGCCGCGTTTACAATCGCATCAATCTTCAATGTGGTAATATCACCTTGCCAAACAAAGATATTGTCCCCTTTTATCGGCTTCAAATCATTTACATCCATAACATGTTGGCGGTTCAAATCACTTAACAACGCATCTTGAACGGCTAGATATGTCTCACTAACAGGTAAGGCTGGTCTTACATTAGCTAAACCTCGATACAATTCCCACAATGCTTCAAATGATGTTGGCATCTCTAATTCATCATTGTCATTTCGCTCACGCCACATATAATCGATTAAATATTCTAATCGTTCTTCATTTGTCTTCAACGTCTTCATTTACGCCTCCGGTAATGCATTGAACGCTTCTTTATCCACATCATCCAACTTGAACAACCAATTTTCTTCTGGCTTTTCAGAATTTAAAATATTTGGTTCATCTTCCGCTTTCGTATTACGCTCAACAATCGTTCCTGACAAAGGCGTCTGTACATCAATCACCGTTTTCGATGCTTCAATACTCACAATTTCATCATCCACTTTAACTTCATCTGGACTCACGAATTCAACATAACCTACTGTACCAATATCATCTTGCAATTCAGGTGTCATACTAAACACATACAAATCTCCTACTTTTTCTACCCATAAATAATTGGCTAACTTTTTCATCTTATCTTCATCCTTTCTCTTCTATTTAAAATGCTACAAATAGATTTCCGCGAGTAATTTTAATGTTTTACAACGCTGTTCAATGCCTGGAATAAGCGGTGCTACTAACACCTCATCAACTTCAAACGTAGCAATGAAATCATCTAATTGCGCTTTAACCTGTTCTTGTGTACCTGCAATGATACGTGCTTGATGTGCTTGAATCATCTCTTTGTCTCGATCATTAAGCTTATACTTTTGCGCTGTGTCTACCGATGGAAAATGTTCAAATTCTGCAAATTGTAATTTACCTAATAACCAAACATCTAAGGCATGTTGTAATGCTGCTACTTCCGCTTCGTTATCAGCTACAATGACAAATACAGATGCCATCACCTTTGCGTCCATTTTAATCGTTGATACTTGGAAATGTTTTTTGTAAATATCAATGTTATCCTTCGCTGCATGTATCGCATTTATATCTGGCAGTAAAAATGTTCCAACTGATAGCCCTATACCTTGTTCGGCAGCTATTTTGGCAGAGGATGGACTACTACTTAATAACCACATTTCTGGAAAATGACCAATGTGTGGTTGGACACCTAACGTATGCGCACTTGGTTTATCCTTTATTGTAAGATAATCACGTAATAACGAAATCGATTCATCATAACTATCATATGTAGGATCTATTCCATCTAAAGCTTGCTTTACCATAGTAGTACCCGGATTATTGCCAATACCTAAATCAATACGATTTGGATATAACGCTGCCATCATTCTAAAATGCTCAGCAATTTTATAAGGTCGATAGTGCGGCAACATCACACCACCAGAACCAACACGAATTTGTGATGTCTGTGACAAAACATGCATCATCATCAGTTCTGGACTACTACACGCAAACGCTGGTACATTATGATGTTCCGTAAACCAAATTCGCTTAAAGCCAAGTCGATCTGCTAATTTTGCAAGTGTCACTGAATCTTGCAATGCCTTTTGTGCATACTTACCTTCATCTATTAAGGCATAGTCTAATACGCTTAATTTAACCAATTCGTCATCTCCAAACTTATCCTGTCATGTCAAACCGACATAACATTTTAGCGTTCTTAATACCATTCCCTCTTCATATACCCACGTATATGATAACGTTTTTCAATTAACTTTTATATCTTTTCGCTTGTATTTTTCTTTTTCATATTCATATTTTCAGACCTACAAATGACATTCATTAGTTCAATTTTAATTTTAAAAATGCTTTCCATGTACCAATTCTATTCTATCAAGACTGTTCATCATTGATTATTCATTCTTTCCATGGTACTTTGAAAACAATATTGAATAGAAAAGGAATCATAGTATGTACCGATACAAACCACTTTTACAATCAATCCACTTACCTAATGGCATCAAAATTTCGAATCGCTTTGTATTATCACCAATGACCGTAAACGCATCAACAAAAGAAGGCTATATTACAAAAGCAGACTTGGCTTATGCTGCACGTCGCTCTAATTCAGCTGGAATGCAAGTCACCGGCGCTGCTTACATTGAACCTTATGGGCAATTGTTTGAATATGGCTTTAATATTGATCATGATGCTTGTATCCCTGGATTAACTAACATGGCATCTACGATGAAACAACATGGTAACCTCGCTATTATTCAGCTAGCGCATGCTGGTCGTTTTTCAAATCAAGCAATTTTACATTTTGGAAAGGTGTATGGACCAAGCCCTATGACGTTGCATTCACCGATTGAACACGATGTTATCGCCATGTCTCATGAGAAAATCAATAGCATCATTCAGCAGTATCGCGATGCTACATTACGCGCGATTAAAGCAGGTTTTGATGGTGTGGAAATTTCGATTGCACAACGTTTGCTGATTCAAACATTTTTCTCAACTTTTTCGAATAAACGTACAGACCATTACGGTGCCGACTCATTAAAAAATCGTGCAAGATTATGTTTAGAAGTTATGCGTGCGGTACAAGAAGTGATTGATAAAGAAGCACCTGACAATTTTATTTTAGGATTTCGAGCAACGCCAGAAGAAACCAGAGGTAGTGATTTAGGATATACCATTGACGAGTTCAATCAATTAATCGATTGGGTCATGGACGTTTCAAACATCCAATATTTAGCAATCGCTAGCTGGGGTCGACATATTTATCAAAATACGTCGCGTACACCAGGTGAACATTTCGGTCGGCCAGTTAACCAAATTGTCTATGAACATTTAGCAGGTCGCATCCCTTTAATTGCAAGTGGCGGGATTAATTCTCCAGAGTCTGCTTTAGATGCTTTACAACATGCAGATATGGTTGGCATGTCTTCGCCTTTTGTCACAGAACCTGACTTTGTGCATAAACTTGCTGAACAGCGACCACATGATATCAATCTTGAATTTTCTATGGAAGATTTAGAAAATTTAGCCATTCCGCGTGCCGCTTTTAAAGATATTGTTAAAATGATGGATTATGGGGAAGGTCTAAAGAAACATACCCGTGACGCTTTACGTCAATTAGAACAGAATTATCATGACACACCATCAAAAGATAATTTTTCATAGAAATTTAAGACAATGTTATAATGACATCAATTTCAAAAATAAGGAGTCTGTATAGTCGTGACTGAAATTAAAGATAAAGTAATTACTAAAGATGCATTTGAATTACCCTACACAATTATTAAAGCGAAGCATCAACCAACAAAAGGTGCCATTGTCTACATTCATGGTGGCGGTTTAATGTTTGGAAAGGCCAATGATTTATCGCCACAGTATATCGATATCCTTACGGAACATTACGATTTAATTCAACTAAGTTATCGTTTATTACCAGAAGTAAGCCTTGATTGCATCATCGATGACATCTTCACATCATTCGATGCGATTCAATCACAATATTCTAATTGCCCTATTTTTACCTTTGGCAGATCATCAGGTGCATATTTAAGTCTATTAATTGCACGAGACAGAGATATTGATGGTGTTATTGATTTTTATGGTTATAGTGGCATCAACACTGAACCGTTTAAAATGGCAAATAGCTATTACGCTAAAACAGCTCAAAGTGTGAATGAAACAGTACTTGCTCAACTTACTTCACCAACACCGATTATTCAAGATCAAATCGCCCAACGTTTTTTAATCTACGGTTATGCACGTGGTACAGGTGAGTGGATCAATATGATTAACATTGCTGATTATACTGATTCAAAATACAACATCTCACCAAATGAACTTAAAGCACTTCCACCTGTTTTCATTGCGCATTGTAATGGCGATTATGATGTCCCTGTTGAGGAAAGCGAACATATCATGAACCATGTTCCACATTCAACATTTGAACGCGTGAATAAAAGCGAGCATGATTTTGATCGTAGACCTAATGACGAAGCAATCACTATTTATCGTAAAGTTGTTGATTTCTTAAACGCTATAACAACGGCGTAATATACCATTATTTTTAAAAACCCAATTTATCATCATGATAAACAGTTATTCAATCAACCATATTATTCATACAATTTATTAAACTCATAAACAGATACGCCTGTCCCTTTAGTTTTCGCTAATGAGACAGGCGCTTTATTTCACTTTACTATTTTAAAATTCAACACTGTGATGCTACTTACGTCTGCTGCACCATGATAACAGCACGATTTACATAGCATATTAAATTCCGAAGATGAATTTAACTTGCTTTCAATTGTGTACCTTTACCTTCAGTTGCTTCAACACTCAACAAGTCATTTATAATACCTATATAGAAGTTGGCGAGTTCTGAACCTTTACGTTTGAAATCCAGGAAGTCCACACCGATAAAATCGACATGATCCCACCCTTGTAAAATTGGTTTAACTTGCCAGATACCTCTTCGTGTGGCAGGTTCATTATTCGTAACATTAACAAATGGTTGATTGGACGGATGTAATGACGAAATCACTGGTACGACACCATCATTTTTACGCCATTCTTCTCTTGCATCATGACCAATAATTCTACTCGTTGTATCCATTAAGAAAAATGTACCTAAATCAGGATTTTCATAACCTAATGGACCAGTATGTGAAGACACACCTGTATAAGTCGTATACGTAATATTAGGATTCATACTCGTCATGTTGTTCAATTTTGCAGAGCCATCTAACGTTAAATCATAGGCAGCATTGTCGTCTGATGTCCAAATTTTGCTTTTACTAACGCGTTTTATATAGTCAATGTAACTCTCATTTGGTAATTGTTTAAACCCCCATTGTGTTAATCCTAAATCGATATTCGAATACTTGTTACCCATAAATCGATTTAAAGCGAACATGATTTTTCTAACAGCTTCTGTATTTCCAAACTTATCAGCTGCTTGTGAACCATTATGTGGTGTTGCTAATGTTGTGATTGATGCAACCATATTGTTATGACCACCAGTGAATAATGGTGATATTTCTCCACCATGCGCTTGATGATAGGCAATTTCTTCTTTGTTACCATTTCTTAAAAACTCTTCCATTAAACGAATTGTTTGACCACCCATACTATGCCCTACAAGATGTACCTTTTTACCAGGTTCCCAATTAGGCATGATTCCTTTATATGTCTTACCATAGCGCTCATGTCCGTATTTAGCTGCATGTGCTGCGCCATAATCTACGCGACCACCTTTGATGTAATAATAAAGTTCTACAGCACGATCATAGTTGCTACCAAATGCACTTACACTTGCTTGATGTACATTATATCCTTGCTTTCTCAATTCTTCGATAACTTTAAATTTATTTCCACCCCAATAATTTGGATATAAAGCAGGTGCATTATCGCCTACTAATCCTAAAAATCCATGTACAAAAACAACAGGATATTTGTTAAGTGGTTGTACTTGATTCGCTTTAAGTGGTCGAATCTTTTTAGCATCTGCTGCTGCATTTGTAGTCGAACGTGTTTTAGGCGCTTGAAGCGCATCTTTGATTAGTTGTTTATTATCAGTATTTTTATCTGTCGGTTTCTCTGGGGAATTTTGACCATCGATATGTTTACTTAAATCGCCAACTTGTGGTTTTTGCTCACTTTGATGAACATTATCATCTTGCTTTGCATCTATGATTTGATGCGCGGGTTGATGGGTGTCTTGTTGATTTGGATGTTTATCCGTGGATGCATCTTGTGCTTTTGTTGATTTAGGTGCAGTTTTATCATTAGATGGGGGTGTTGTTGAAGTTGTTGCTGCTTTATCATGATTTGTTATTACCTTTTGTGCCGGAATGGATGGTTGTGATTTATCAACATCATTCGATTGTGACGTTGTCGATTGTGATCCATTACGTTCAGCATGATGGGTATTTAGAACCTGATCATTTTGGCGTTCAGTTTTGTTAGTCGCATTATTTTGGTGTGACTGTTTAGAACCTTGTCGTTCAGAATCTTGCTTTACTTGATCATCATTTTGCGTTCTGATTGTTTTACTATTTTGTGTTGATTGATGCTTCGATGATTGAAGCGTATCTTTACCTTCTGTCACTGTTCCACTTTTATCATTCTTTTTATGCATATCGTCTAATTGCTTTCCTGACTGCATTTGATGTGACGTTATCGCATTCCCTTGTTCTCCCGATTGATTTAGTGTTTCTTTTTGTGCCGCTGCATTAGACGTTGGTGTTTTTTCCGAGGCTTGTGCTTCATGTGATGACACAACAAACATTGTAGCTGCTAACACTGACACCACGCCTATTGAATACTTTCTAATACTATACTTTCTTTCTTCTTGTCCTCTTAACATATAATCACCTCAAAAGTATTTTTTTGACCCCCTCTTGAGAATGAAAAACAACTGCACCTTCAATATAACATGACATATATTATTTTTTGATTAAGACTACAAAATTAATAAAAATTTAATAATACGATATTAAATCGATACTAATCATTTACAAATATCTGTACCCTCAAATAATTTATAAATACTTTAATTGTGGCGTTGAATCAACACAACAACATTTAAGATAAACATTTTATTAAGTAATATAGTTTCAATCTATATATAATTAGTTAATTTGTATTGGTCTGAAAATAATTCAAACTATACAATTATAGTAAGTTTTCAGATTTTTCTAAATTAAAATAATGATTCATCTCATTAAGGGGAAGATGCATCATACAGTTTTGTGTATTCATTTAAACAAAGGGGTTGCTTTAATGAATCAATATCATTCTAATGCACAACAACCAAGTGCATGGCGTTTTTTTGTCTATAGTTTAGTGGGCATACTATGTTTCTTTATTCCTTTTACGATTAATGGTAACAACACTATTTTCGTCGATCATGTTCATCTAGCCATTCGCTCAATCATAGGTCCACTTATGCCCTATGTTGCACTGATTATGATTTTAATTGGTACAGCGTTACCAATAGTGAGACGTACTTTTATGACTTCAATCACAAACTTGGTCATTACATTATTTAAAGTTGCAGGTGCAATAATCGGTATAATGTATGTATTTAAAATCGGTCCATCAATACTATTTAAAGCTAACTATGGTCCGTTTTTGTTTGAAAAATTAATGATGCCATTAAGTATCTTAATTCCAGTAGGTGCAATTGCGCTTTCTTTATTAGTAGGCTATGGCTTATTAGAATTTGTCGGTGTTTATATGGAGCCAATTATGAGACCTATTTTTAAAACACCAGGTAAATCCGCTGTCGATGCAGTGGCTTCGTTTGTCGGCAGTTATTCCTTAGGATTATTGATTACTAATCGTGTCTATAAGCAAGGGATGTACAACAAACGAGAAGCCACGATTATTGCGACTGGCTTTTCAACAGTTTCAGCAACTTTTATGATTATCGTTGCTAAAACTTTAGGATTAATGCCACATTGGAATTTATACTTTTGGATAACTTTAGTCATCACATTTGTCGTGACTGCAATTACTGCATGGCTACCGCCAATCATCAATGAATCAACAGAATATTATAACGGACAAGAAGGAGAACAAGAAGTTGCTATTGAAGGAAGCAGACTGAAAACTGCATATGCAGAGGCGATGAGACAAAATGCATTAACACCATCCCTCGTGAAGAACGTTTGGGACAATTTGAAAGACGGTTTAGAAATGACTGTTGGTATTTTGCCTTCTATATTATCGATTGGTTTTTTAGGACTGATTGTAGCGAACTATACACCATTTATTGATTGGCTTGGTTATATATTCTATCCATTTATTTATATTTTCCCAATTGCTGATCAGGCTGTACTTGCAAAAGCTTCAGCGATTTCTATTGTAGAAATGTTTTTACCATCTTTGTTAGTAACTAAAGCTGCAATGAGTACTAAATTTGTCGTCGGTGTAGTAAGCGTATCAGCCATTATCTTTTTCTCAGCATTAGTGCCATGTATACTAGCAACTGAAATTAAAATACCTGTCTGGAAACTCATCATCATTTGGTTTTTACGCGTGGCATTGTCGCTATTAATCACTATCCCCGTCGCTTTACTTATTTTTGGATAATTCAAATTAAAAATAAAATCACTATCATAAACAAACAAAACGAGATGAACCCATTACATTCATTGAGCCACCTAAGATAATTAGGTACCTTTAATTAATGATGGTCATCTCGTTTTTTATCGTTATCATTTAATCTTCCATAACTTGAACAAAACGTTTCGTAATTTCTTTTGGTCGTGTTATCGCACCACCAACGACCGAACAATGAACGCCTAAGTCCATCACGCGTTTATACATATCCGGTGTAATGACATTACCTTCCGCAATAACTTTTGCATCAACACTTTGTAGTACATCTTTTAGAAATTGGAAGTCATTTTGATAAAGTAATTGTCCTTGCGTATAACTAGTATAACCATGTAACGTCGTGCCAATATAATCAAAGCCAAGTCGTGCCGCATTTTTAGCTTCTTCAACGGTCGCGATATCAGCCATGATTTCAACGTTAGGTGCATGTGATCTAATATATGTCACTAATTCGTCTAACGTTTCTTTCGGACGTTGCTGTAACGTTGCATCCAATGCAATGACTTCACATTGGCTTTCTATCAGTTCATCAACTTCTTTTGACGTTGCAGTAATGAAAACATCTGAGTGATCATAGTCACGTTTCACAATGCCAATAACTGGTAAATCAACCGTTTCTTTAATTGCTAAAATGTCTTCCTTAGTATTTGCGCGAATACCAACAGCACCACCTTCATACGCAGCTAATGCCATTTTCGACATAATAAAAGATGAATGTAATGGTTCATCTGGTAGTGCCTGACAAGATACTATTAATCCATGTGGTAACATTATTCCTCACTCCATAAGTCGTTTTTTCACGTAAAGTCATTTACAATATATCATTAAGATAATTTTTATCAATGCTTTTTACTATCTTGAAAATATTTTTCATATATAATAGTAATCATTAAGATGAAGGGGTGACACAATGAAATTTGAGAATCGTGTTCAACGTTATCAACATTTATTTACAAAAACTGATAAACGCATCGTCAATTATATAAGACAAAATGGTTATAGCGATGCCTTTTCAACGATTAACTCCTTAGCCCATGCGATTGGTACATCACCAGCAACGATGACACGCTTTAGTCATAAGCTGGATTATGAGAATTTCCAAGATTTAAAATTTAATATCCAACAAGAAATGACAGAGACAGTTATTGAAAATAGCCCAATCATTCAAAGAATTCATAAATATCATCAACAAATCATTCAACAAACTGGCGAATTTATTGATAACGACATTATCCAAACCTTTATCGACAAACTTCAATCAAGTCGACATATACTCTTTGCTGGACTAGGTAGCTCTGGTTTATCAGCGACTGAATTTTATTATCGTATGATTCGTATGGGGCTAAAAGGTAATGTTACTACCGATTCACATTTAATGAAAATATCGGCATCCCTACTATCTCAATCGGATATGTTTATTGCTATGTCAAATAGTGGTAATACTTCAGAATTAATTTCAGCAGCGGAAGTCGCCAAATCTCATGGTGCATATGTCGTTGCCATCACAAATTTCGAAGGTAGTAAACTTACAGATTGTGCAGATTTAGTACTTTTAACAACGGATCAATCGCGTAATACCGACCATCAATTTATCAACACACAAATTGCGACACTCTTTTTAATCGATATTGTGAGTTATCATTTATTAGAAAATACAAATCTGAGTCAAACTTATCAACATACTAAATCTATTATCCTAGACAACAAATAACTAGTAGTATATTCAAATCCACCTGCAACTGTAGACAATCATCGTGATTGTCCCAACAAGTTGCTAGGTGTTTTTTTATTTCAATACCAAAAACTTTTTTACATTTTTGAGATCTATACGTTCAAGCGTCTTCAATTTAATATGCCCGTGGCACATTGTTGGTTGATATAGTTTAGATTGGTCCTAGATAGAGTGTGATGTGTGGAACTAACAACAGCTCTCATCTCTCGTAACGGTTTCAAATTCTATTTTAGAATGACTCCTTCTTTCAACCATCATTGCAAACAGCCATATAATGCTGCATCATTTTTACTCTTAGTCGTTTGTATTGGTGCATAAACATAGTCTTTTGGTAAATAGTGTGCAACTTTCGGTTCGATATATTTAATGAGATTGTCTCCTTGTTCAGATATACCGCCACCAATTAATATAAGCCCTGGATCATACATGACTTGTATTTGGGCAATCCCTTCTGCTACATCTTCTGCCCACTCATTCAATATTTGTTTTGCAATATCATCACCTTCTTCAGCTGCTTCAAACAATACTGGCACATGTGTGCTTCTCGTAAATCCTCCGTCAATCATGCGATTTTTCAATGCACTCGTTGCAGCACGTTGCTCAAACGTTGTATTTTCAGTTGGACGATACAATAAATATCCAACTTCATTTGCCTTATGAAGTTCACCATTATCAATATGACCTTGATTATTTTTGTACGCACCCCCAATGCCTGTACCAAGCGTCATACAAAAGATCCGTTCTGCTTGATATTGATGTAATTTCAATTCGCCTAGTAATGCAGCGTTTACATCATTTTTTACTTTGACATAAGGAGACAGGGATTTTAATAATCGCTTAAAATTAGTACCTTTATAATTCGGAATGGTTGGCCCTGCGTATACAATTTCGCCTTTTTGTTCATCAACAACGCCTGCTGATGAAATACCTATGACAGGTTGGATCAACTGATATTGCTTCATATACCCTGTTACAATCTCATATACTTTGTCAGTAATAAGCTCACTTTTATTGTCCGGCGTTGGTATTTGTTGATAGTCAAACATATTCAATTGCTTATCAATAACTGCCGATTTAATTTGAGTGCCTCCAATATCGATTGCGATGTAATACACCTTACTCACTCCATTTCTATTGATTTTGAAAAATATTTTCATTAATTATACATAAATATGACTACAATTTTCAAAAAGATATTGTTACATTTTATGATAGCGTTTACAATTATAGCTGTAAACTATATTATCAAATGATTTTTTGGAGGGACTTCATAATGAACAAAGATTTAAAAGGTTTATATGCAGCGTTACTCGTTCCTTTTGATGAAAATGGTCAAGTAAATGAACAAGGACTTAAACAAATTGCTCAAAATGCCATTGAAACTGAAGAATTAGACGGTCTTTATGTAAATGGTAGCTCAGGCGAAAACTTTTTATTAAATACAGAGCAGAAGAAGCAAGTTTTCAAGGTTGCCAAAGAGGCAGTTGGGGATAAGGTGAAATTGATTGCTCAAGTAGGTTCGTTAGATTTAAATGAAGCCATTGAACTTGGAAAATATGCCACAGAACTCGGTTATGATGCACTTTCTGCCGTAACACCATTCTACTATCCATTTACTTTTGAAGAAATTAGAGATTACTATTTCGATATTATCGAAGCAACACAGAACAATATGATTATTTATGCAATACCAGATTTAACAGGTGTGAATATTTCTATTGAACAATTCAGCGAGCTTTTTAATCACGAAAAAATTGTTGGTGTTAAATATACAGCGCCGAACTTCTTCCTACTCGAACGTATTAGAAAAGCATTCCCAGACAAATTAATCTTATCTGGCTTTGATGAAATGTTAGTTCAAGCTACGATTTCTGGTGTAGATGGTGCAATTGGTTCTACATATAACGTTAATGGTCGCCGCGCTAGAAAAATATTCGACTTAGCACGACAAGGTCAAATTCAAGAAGCTTACCAACTACAACATGATTCAAACGACATTATCGAAACAGTGTTATCAATGGGGATTTATCCAACATTGAAAGAAATATTACGTCACCGTGGCATTGATGCAGGATTACCGAAACGTCCATTCAAACCTTTTAACGAAGCACATCGACAAACATTAGATCAACTCATTGCAAAATACGATTTATAGACATCAAAGAATCAATACATTGTAAAGGGGATGTTGTCCATGAAAGAAGTTGGATTTGGCACACTGAACTGGGTTGCCGTTATCATTTATCTACTAGCTATGTTACTCATTGGCGTTTATTTTACCAAGCGTGCGAGCCAAAGTACGAATAGTTTCTTTACCGCAAGTGGTCGCTTGCCATCTTGGGTAGTTGGCTTTTCAATTTATGCCACTACATTAAGTGCAATTACGTTTATGTCTACACCAGAGAAAGCATTTTTAACAGATTGGTCATATATTGCAGGTAACATCGCTATCGTAGCAATTATTCCATTACTCATTTATTTCTATGTTCCATTCTTTAAAAAGTTAAAGGTAACATCTGCATATGAATATCTAGAAGCACGTTTCGGACCTAGCATTCGTGTCATTGGCTCTTTACTATTTGTAGTTTATCATCTAGGGCGTGTAGCAATCGTTATCTACTTACCAACATTAGCGATTACATCTGTATCAGACATGAACCCTTATATCGTTGCATCACTCGTTGGTTTACTATGTATTTTATATACATTTTTAGGTGGTTTCGAAGGTGTGGTTTGGAGTGATTTCATTCAAGGCGTCATTCTATTAGGCGGTGCTTTAGTTATCATCATTCTTGGTGTTATGAACATTAAAGGCGGTTTTGGCACTGTCTTTGCAGATGCGATTGAGCACAAAAAATTAATTAGTGCAGACAATTGGAAACTAAATACTGCAGCAGCTGCCATTCCAATTATTTTCCTAGGAAATATTTTTAATAATTTGTATCAATACACGGCGAGTCAAGACGTCGTGCAACGTTATCAAGCTTCTGATAGTTTAAAAGAAACAAATAAATCGTTATGGACAAATGGTATCCTAGCTTTAATTTCAGCACCCTTATTTTATGGTATGGGTACAATGTTGTATTCATTTTATGCACATGAAGCTGTTTTACCAAAAGGATTTAACACGTCATCTGTTGTGCCATATTTCATTTTGACTGAGATGCCACCATTTGTAGCAGGATTACTTATTGCAGCCATTTTCGCAGCTGCACAGTCTACCATTTCATCTAGTTTAAATTCTATATCTGCTTGTATTTCAATCGACATTAAGCAACGCTTCTTCGGAAAAGGTAGCGAGCGACACGAAGTTAACTTTGCTCGTTTGGTCATCATCATTGCAGGTATTTTCGGTTTTGGAATGTCACTATACTTAATTGCTTCTAATTCAAATGACTTATGGGATTTATTCTTGTTTGTGACTGGATTATTCGGCGTTCCATTGGCTGGTGTATTTGCAGTTGGTATTTTCACTAAACGTACGAATACATTCGGTGTTATTTGTGGATTAATATTGGGTATCATCTTTGCTTACGTCTATAATGGTGTTGGCAAAGGTAACTCACCTTTCTATGTATCTACCATTTCATTTACAGTTGCTTTTGTCTTTGCTTATATACTTAGCTTCATTGTCCCTTCAAAACATAAAAAAGATATAACGGGATTAACAATTTTTGAAAAAGATAAACCATCAACATACATTTCAAAAACGGCTACGAAAAAGTAGATTGTTATGATAAAACCCCATCACTAAGTTATAATGCGCTGTTGCGCCAACTTGGTGATGGAGTTTTGATGTTGCCATGAATTTAATTTAGATACTTCGATTAATTTACAATACTAGGCCAATGATTGATCCTGAAATGATTGAAGCTAGAGTTGAACCAAGTAACAGTCTCATTGCAAAGGATGCAACTTTCTCTCCTTGTTCATCACTAATGCCTTTAATTGAACCTACGATGATACCAACCGTACCAAAATTAGCGAAGCTTACTAAGTAAACTGAAATGATACCTTGTGTTCGAGCAGATACATCACCCAGGACATTTTTAAAATCAAGCATTGCTACAAACTCATTTGTAATTAATTTAGTCGCCATTAAAGAGCCAGCTGGAACAGCTTCGCTCCATGGAATCCCCATTAAGAATGCGATTGGTGCAAACACATAGCCAATAAGCTGTTTAAAGTTCAAACCAACACTACCAAACATGATATTAATTGCTTCCATTAATGAAATAAATGCTAACAACATTACGGCTACTACAACAGCGATTTTAAACCCATCCATCGCACTATCACCAATCATTTGGAAAAAGGCAACTTTCTTAGGTTTTCCTGTTTTTCCATTCAATGTTTTAGTTTCTGTGGATTTCGTTAAGTTATTAATTTCAACATCAGTATCATCAGATTTATAGGGATTGATTACACTGGCGATGATAAGCGCACTAAAAATATTTAACATTACTGCTGTAACTACGAACTTAGGCTCAATCATCTGCATATATGAACCCAACATTGCCATACTAACAGCACTCATACCAGATGTCGCAATTGTATATAATTTTGCTCTAGACAACTTTGGTATAATATCTTTTATAGTTAAATATACTTCTGGCTAACCGAATATTGCTGTTGAAATAGCAAAGTAACTTTCTAAGCGCCCCATTCTAGTTATTTTATTAATAGCGATACCTACATATTTGATAATAAATGGTAATACCTTAATATAATTAAAAATGCCTATTAATACAGAAATGAACACTAATGGCAGCAACACATTTAAAAAGAATGTAAAGCCATTTTTATTTTGTATATCTCCAAAAACAAAGTTTATACCTGCTTTACTAACATTTATTAACCCTTCAAAAAATGAACCTAATGCAGTTAAGATTGTTAAACCAATCGTTGTGTTCATCATAAATAACACAATCAACACTTGAATAAATATCATTATTAACGTCTTTTTGAAGTCTATGTTTTTACGATCAAAACTGAATAAAAACGCAACAAATAGTGCAAATGCTATCCCTGTGATAGCGAATAAAATATTCATGTATCATCACCTACAACAATTTATTAACAGCGACAGCAATTTTAGCACCCAACGCCGCATTGTTTTCAACAAGTTTTATATTTGCTGCTAAACTTTTACCATTCGTTTTTTCTACAATTTTCCCTAACAAGAACGGTGTGGCGTCCTTACCTTTAATACCTTGATTTTCGGCTTCAACAACAGCTTCATTTATGATTGCCTCAATATATGCTTTTGATAAGGCATGCTCATATGGAATTGGATTAGCAACAACAATACCACCTTCAAGATTTAACTGCTGTTTTGTTAAATGAATGTCAGCAAGTCGTTCTGGCGTTTCAACCGAACTTGTTAACTTAACACCGCTTTCGCGAGTGAAGAATGCTGGCAATTCATTCGTTTGATATCCAATAACTGGAACGCCTTTTGTTTCTAAATACTCCATTGTCTTAGGTAAGTCTAAAATTGATTTGGCACCTGCACAGATAACAGTGACATTTGTTTTAGACAATTCTTCTAAGTCTGCTGAAATGTCCATCGTATGTTCTGCACCTTTATGGACACCACCAATACCTCCAGTAACAAAAAATTGAATACCAGCCATTGCAGCACATATCATCGTCGTCGCTACAGTAGTAGCACCAATACGCTTCATCGCAACAATTTCTGCTAAATCCCTTCTAGACACTTTAGCAACGTCTTTATTAGTTGCAAGTATTTCTAAATCTTCACTTTCTAAACCAATTTTAATTTTGCCATCTATAATGGCTATGGTTGCTGGAATGGCACCATTATTCCTGATAATTTGCTCTACTGTTGTTGCCATTTCAACATTTTGTGGGTACGGCATACCATGCGATATAATTGTTGATTCTAATGCTACAATCGGTTGATTGTTCTCCCGTGCTTGCTGAACTTCTCGAGAATACTCAATATACTTTTGTAAATTTGCCATTTTTATAATCCTCCATATCGTGATAAAGTTGCTGTTGATCTAGGTTTTGCCTAACTGTATATTTCGTTTCTATCGTTTTCTTTGCGTTAACCATACCAGCAATTAATATATCTTCAGTAGACATCCCATTTAACCAGCTATACACTACTGCAGCACAGAATGAATCACCTGCACCTGTAACATCTTTCACACTATTTGATGGCATAACTGACTTGATGATTTCTTCCTCACCACTTCGATAAATGAGTTCTTTCACGCCATTTGTCACAATAACATTTTTAACACCTAAATCATTCCAGCGTTTAGCAGCTATTTTTAAATCATCAGTAGATTCTATTTTTAAATTTAAGTATGTTTCTGTTTCATCTTTATTCGTGATAATCCAATCAATAGCATGTAATGAATCAGGCATATTTTTCATTTTTGGGGAAGAAACCGTGGTGATAACTAATTTGATTTGATGTTTCGTGGTATAGGCACATAAGAAGTTTAATGCCTCTTTGCCTAAATTCAAATCGACAATAATGCACTTAGCCTTTTTCAATAAGTGTGAACGCTTAATTAAAAATTCAGGCGTAATGTAGTCAAACACTTCCATATCTGCTAAGCCATATGTCATGTCGCCTTCTTTACTAATTAAAGCTGTATATGAACCTGTACTCGCATTTTCAAATTGTTGAACATGATCCAAATTCATAAATGGTGTGGACAATCGTTTAATCATTTCCCATTCACTATCTTGTCCACTAGCAGATAAAAAAGCGACCGTTTCGCCAAGCCTACCTAAGTTCTCAGCAATATTTCTTGCTACGCCACCAATAGAACGTGTTGACGTTACAGGATTTGATGTTTCTGCAACTAAATCTTTATGCACATAAAACTTACGATCTACATTCGCTGCGCCAATACAAACAATAGGATAATCTTCATTTAAAACATATGCCTTTCCCATAACATATTCCTTTTGTATTAATCCTGAAATAATGTTTGCTACGCTGGGTCTAGATAATCCAATTGCCTCAGCAAGTTCACGTTGTGAAATAAACGGATTATCTTTAATTCTTTTTAAAATTTCTTTCTCAGAATCGCTCATAACATCCCTCCTCATATTGACTTAAAATACTTGAATCAGTGAATTTACAAAAATATCGTAGCATGCAGTTATTTCCGTTGTAAACGCTTACATTTACCGTTATATTAATGATATTTGTTTATAAAATACGCATAATTTCGTAAAAAGTAAGTTCATTCCATCGCGTAAAAGGCACCTGAGAAAATGATAAATGTTTATACAGTATGATATTTGTCGACTATAAATTATGACATTTTTATGTCTTATATTTTTCTATAAAAAAACGTGACTCATTATCGACTGTTACATCGACTGAATCACGTTACTATGTTTTATTTGTTTTTACTATTCAATATGATGATGCTATGCGTCTACTGCACCTCGATTAATCATGTCTTGCTTAGTAACAATTGGATATTTTTTAAATACAATTGAACCAAGATAACCTGCAAGCGTACCTACAATCGCCATTACTACACCATAAATCACAATTGTCGTCGGATGATTAAATCCAAACATAACTAAAAATCCTGCAATCGGTGTAGCTGTACCTGTCGCATCGTTAATTAAACCTGACATAGCAATAATTAAACCAGCAATCGCACCACCAAAGAAATTTGTAATATAGATTGGAATTGGATTGGCTGATACAATATCTGCTTGTGATAAAGGTTCAATACTTACTGCAATCGTAGACTTACGATCACCTAATTTTAAGCGATGGAATAGCGTCCCATTCATAAATGCCGAACTAAATGCTGCCATGGCACCAATAGCCATAGGTACACCCGTTAAACCTAATAATGCTGTCAATGCCATTGAACTCAATGGCGCTGTGCCGACAACCGTGATAATACCACCTAAAATGATACCCATGATAATTGGATTCGTATTCGTACTACTTTGGATAATATCACCAATTCTAATCAATGTACTATTCACTACTGGCGTTAATAATACTGCAATAAGACGAGCTAATGGCGCTAAGATGACAATCGATCCAATTAAGTCGACACCATCCGGCACATATTTCTCTGTATATTTCATCACATATCCAATCATATAACCCGCAAAGAAACCTGGTAATAAATCCATACCACCGCACGCGGCTGCTATAACTAATGCATATACTGGTGACACACCGATAGCTAATGCTGTTAATCCAGCGGCAGCGACACCACCTAGACTTCCCGCAGCATCCCCTAGCTCTCCTAAAAATTTAATACCAAATACTTCGCCACCAACATATTTATTAAATGCTTCCACTAAAAATGTTGCAATCGCTGCATTTGCCAATGCGCCCATAGCACGCATACCATTAGGCGCTTTATATGTAAATAATGTAAAAATGACTAAGACTAAAAATAAAAATAAAGTACCTATTAATAAATCCATTAAGCATGACCCCCATTATGATTATTTATATTCAATCCCCATAGTCAAATATTGAATACTTAGAGGCCATTTTACTACAAAAAATATTATATTTCACGGAATATTTCTAATTTTCGATAATAATTATTATTAATTGAATGTGAAAGTTTATTCAAATAATACATGGATATAAAAATACCGGCACACAATGTGCCGGCTTGATAAATTATTCTACTGTTTCATTTTCAAGATTAAGAACGCCATCTTTCATATGATACGAACGGTCACAATATGCCTTAAGCCTTTCATCATGTGTAACGATAATACACGCTTTTTCTCTTTGTTTGGCTTGGTCACGCAGAATTTTAATAACCTCAATTGCATTTTCAGTATCTAACGATGCAGTGGGTTCATCCGCAAGTATAATAGAAGGATTTGTATACAATGCTTTCGCAATTGCAACACGCTGTTTCTGACCACCTGAAATTTCTGACGGTAATTTATTGAGTAAAGAATTTAACCCTAATTGCTTCATAAGTTGCTCATAGTCCTCGTTCGACATGACATTCTTATTTTTCTTTTTCAGTAAGGTAAATTGCTGCTTTACCGTTAAAAATGGCACAAGATTGGTCGCCTGTAATATAAACCCTATCTCAGACATTCTTACCTTCGCTAATGCTTTTTGCTTCATTTCCGTAATATCTTGATTATTAATTAAAATATTACCAGATGTCGGCGTTTGTAAAGCACCTGCCATAGTTAAAAATGTACTTTTACCAGACCCAGAAGGTCCAACTAATGCTACAATATCACCTTTATTTATTTCAAAGTTTGTATTTTTAACCGCTTCAATTGTACGATTACCATCTTTAAATGACTTCATTACATTTTCAAATTTCAACATTCGCTACACCTCCTATCCAATCGCCTTTAACGGATCTATTTTTCTAATCGTTAAAATGGAGAATAAACTTCCTAATACGGAGACAATCATTAACACAACTGCAAATACGAGTAATGTTAGTACATCAAATTTGACCGGTACTGCATCAGGTAAAAATGCACCTGTAATGCCTGTGAATAGTAATCCCAATGCCGTACCGAATAGTGCTAATATGACCGTCTGCGAAATTACCACATTCGCCAAATAGCCATTCGTAAATCCTTGAGCTTTTAATATGCCAAATAAACTCGTCTTTTGTAATGTCATGACATATAGGAAAATACCAATCACTGTTGCTGAAATGACAAATAAGAACGAAATCATAAAGTTTAATGTTAAGTTTTGCGGTTTGTAACCTGGTAAATTTTCAATAAAGTCATTAATACTTACTGCTTCAAGTTTTTGATTTAATTTTTTGTCTTTCCAATTTGCATCACGTACAACAACTGCATTGATTTTATCGCCACTTAATCGAGGATTAATTTTAGCTATGGTAGCATCATTCGTAAAAATGACTGGTGATGCATTATACTTTGCACTTTCTGTAAAACCTACAATATGCAATTTTTCATCAGATTGAGATAGTGTTAATGTGTCACCAATCTTAAACCCTTTATTTTTAAGTGTTTCATCTGCTAACACTTCATTATCTTTAGTTGCTTTATGCCCATCGATTAGACTCGGAACTATAAACGACGACTTTTCAACGCCGAACACTAAGACATTGTCTTTTTGATGACCATTAGAAACAATTTCCCCTGTTTGCTTCAATGTAGCTTGTTTCTTGTATTTATTTTCAATATCTTTCTTATTAAAAATAGATTGTTGCACAGTTTGATTAGCATCCTTATTTAACACAATGGCATTCGCATGCCACTTATCAATACCTTCTTTATTCATATTAATTAAACCATTAGCTAATCCCGACAATAGAAAAAGTAAGTAACTTATCATTGCCAACACACCAATAATCAGTCCAAACTTCAATTTGTTGCGCCGTATTTCATTCCAA
The DNA here is from genome assembly GCF_001836945.1 of Staphylococcus sp. HMSC062H10. Taxonomy (NCBI): domain Bacteria; kingdom Bacillati; phylum Bacillota; class Bacilli; order Caryophanales; family Staphylococcaceae; genus Staphylococcus; species Staphylococcus sp. HMSC062H10. The sequence goes on along the minus strand of NZ_KV830979.1, from coordinate 8,280 downwards.
GCTAAAAACATGGATTCCTCTCCCTACTACTATGATTTAAACATTATTTATATTCTTAGATGCGCGTACGCCAAGTTGCGCTATGTAATGTTATATATACACTTATTGTTCATTATACCCGAACTTTTATTATTAAAAGCAAATTTATGGAAAATGCAATTAGTTGCCTATTGCTTTTGTACTGTACATTTAAAATTAAGGAACAATTTAAAAACGCCTACATATACCTATAAGTACATGTAGACGTCCAATTCATATGTTAATTAACTTCGCCTGTTTTAGGATCGAATTGTTTAATAGAATTTTTACGTAATTTATCTTTTGTTTTATCACTAGCTTTATAGTTATTGTTATAAATTGTAGCTTCCCAACTACCATACATTGGGTTAGGGAAAATAATATATTTCTTACCAAAATCATCTTTATGTTTTTCGATTAAAGCTTCACGAGATTCAGCTGTTGCTTCTTTTGGATCTGTAAAGTCTAATAAATTGTCTCCAAATAGCATGACAAGTTTATGATCTTTTTGAACCTTTTGTCTGCGTGATTCTTTACTCTTATCATCTTTACCTTTTAGTAAAATATGACTCTTCTTAGCTTGAGGGATACCTTGTTGTTTTAAGTTCTTTTGTGTTGCCTTTAAATCTTTCTCTTTATCTCTATCAGAAATATAGTAGATATCGACACCTTTTTCATCAGCATATTTCAAGAATTCTTTTGCGCCATAAACAGGCTTAGCTTTAGCAGCTTGTACCCATTCATGCCAACCTTCTGGGAAAGGTTTATTATGTATTGATGCATAGCCTTGATACGGAGAATTATCTAAAACTGTTTCATCTAAATCTAATGCAATTGCTAATTTATGCTTACCTTTATTCTTTTTAATTTCTTTATCTAGTTGAACTTTCGCACTGTTATAACCTTGCAAATATAAAGCTTTTGCTTCAGCTGAATTTTGGTACCAAGAAACTGCCATAATATTCTGATTTCCAAGATTCACTTTTTGTGAAGCCGGCATTGAAGCTTGTTGCGTTTGTTGAACTTCAGCAGAACTTTTGGCAATCGCTGTAGAATTTGTCGTTTGTGGTGCTGAAACTGTAACCGCTACCGATAATGATGCTATTGCAATATACTTTGAAATTTTATTCATCCTATCACCTCATGATTAATATTTAAAATACAGTTAAAATTATAAATGTATTTATTTAACTTTGCTATACTATGCAAAGATATTTAATATAATTTCTTGAAAAGCTAACAAATATGTGAACATTTCATATAAGCATGATTTAATTGGAGACCTATAACATGAGAGAGATTTGTGATTTATCACGTAATAAACTTTAATTCATTTGAGTGACTAGGCCTTCCTATCAGACATATTCACTCATCCACGTATCATTATGTGTACAGTGTGCTATCTCTTATTTATCTATTGGAACAACCATAAACTCATCCATAGTTTACCTTTTATAAATAGCAGTCCTCACTCATACAATTTCTCATAAAAATCACAACGCTCCAACGTATTTCCAACTTACTTTCACCTATTTTAATTCATAAAAACGACACTTTAATTGTCATTATCCAATAACGCCAAGTTATTATTATTGCAATCTTTTTTATAAAATAATAGAATCATAGTATTGTGATTTAAAGATAAAGTAAGAACGTTTTTATTTTTCAGATTTTTTAAATTATTATGAATATCTAGTTTTAGGAAGGAAATTACATTGAAAAAACAAGTTATTATTTCGGGCCTCATGTTATTTTCACTCTTTTTTGGAGCCGGAAATTTAATATTCCCGCCCATGCTTGGCCATACAGCGGGTCAAAATATGTGGATTGGTATGCTAGGCTTTGCCCTTACAGGCATATTACTCCCATTTATTACTGTTATTGTTGTTGCATTTTATGATGAAGGTGTTGAAAGTGTAGGTAATCGTATACACCCATGGTTCGGATTTATTTTTGCTGTCGTGATTTACATGTCTATCGGAGCATTTTACGGTATTCCACGTGCTGCAAATGTCGCGTACGAAATTGGTACAAGACACATTTTACCTGTGCATAACCAATGGACTTTAATTATATTCGCAGCAATCTTTTTTGCCATCGTTTACTGGATTAGTTTAAATCCATCGAAAATCGTTGATAATTTAGGTAAATTATTAACACCGTTATTACTATTAATGGTCGCTCTATTAAGTATTGCTGTCATTTTCAACCCTGAATCTGCACTAAGTGCACCTAAGGATAAATATATAACACATCCTTTCATTTCAGGAAGTTTGGAAGGCTATTTTACAATGGACCTTGTTGCTGCGTTAGCTTTTTCCGTAGTCATTGTCAATGGCTATAAGTTTAAAGGGCTCACAGATCGCATGAAAATTTTAAAATATGTCTGCTTTTCAGGTCTTATTGCAGCCATATTACTTGGAATGATTTACTTTGCACTTGCATACGTTGGGGCATCAACAGCTCCAGGAAACTTTAAAGATGGTACAGATATATTGACGTACAACTCATTACGAGTGTTTGGTTCATTTGGCAACATAGTATTTGGTATGACAGTGATACTTGCATGTTTAACAACATGTATAGGACTCGTCAATGCTTGCGCCACATTTACTAAGAAACACGTACCTAAGTTTTCTTATAAAATATTCGCACTTATTTTCTCTATCATAGGGTTCTTATTTACAACACTTGGTTTAGAAATGATTTTAAAAATTGCTGTCCCATTGCTGACATTAATATATCCTGTATCAATCGCACTTGTGCTCATATCATTTGCTAACATGTTTAGCACATTCAGATTCAGTTGGGCATATCGACTCGCAACTATTATTACATTGATTATTTCAATTTTACAAATACTAAATAGTTTCAACTTATTACACGGTGTTATTTTGAAATGGTTTATGATGTTACCTTTAGCAGATATCGATTTAGCTTGGCTTGTACCATTCATGCTCTTTGCTATTATCGGTTTCATAATCGATGTATTGATACGCCGCCCGAAACAAACGACAACTTAATAAATGCTCACTGCCTAGTAATGATTGCCCCCTCGTTACTAGGCTTTTTTATATGAAAATCTGTATTTATTCATTGATACTAACTGACGATTAATTATTTTAAAATAAATGATTTGTTAAAAAATCCTAGCTGTTATTCAAAAATATTAGTTTTTAAAATTAATTTTGTGAAATTATTCACAAATAAGGCGATTCATAGTATACTCTGATTAACAAATGAAAAGTGAGGATGTCATTGTGAAGGAGAAACATATTAAATGGGATAAGATTTTTTATGGGGACGACTGGGTAAATAACGTAGTCGAAACAATAAGAACAAAAGATATATTACAAAGCGTTTATTTAAAACGTTATTTATTACGCGCGATGATGGCAGGATTTATTATCGGGATTATTACGGTCTTCGTATTATCAGTTAAAGCAACACACGAACCAGATTTACCGCCAGGCATTGTGAATATGGCCAGTGCCATTACATTCAGCTTTGCGTTAGTACTCATTTTATTTACAAACTCCGAACTACTAACCAGTAACTTCATGTACTTTACTGTAGGCCTGTATTATAAAGTAATTAAACCGACTAGAGTATTGAAAATATTTTTATTGTGCTTTGCAGGAAATATTTTAGGTGCTGCTATTTTATTTAGTTTCATGCGTTTTTCAAATGTAATGACGCCAGATATGTTAAATCAGTTATCAGCAGTTATTGAGCATAAAACGTTGTCTACTGGTTTTGTAAGTATATTAATGAAAGCGATATTCGCCAATTTCTTTATCAATATTTCATTAGTTATTGCCATGCAAATTGACGATGTACTCGCAAAAATGTTTGTCATGATGTTCGGAGTTACCATATTCGCCTTTATGGGTTATGAACACGTAGTTTACAACAGTTGCTTATTTATGGGAGGCTTAATTTATCAAGTTGATACATTGCACTTCATACCAGCTATTTCGAATATCGCTGCGGCTTTTATCGGCAACTATATTGGAGGCGGACTCATTATAGGTTTATTCTATGCTTACTTGAATGATCATCATCAATTTTATAAAAATAATTAACTCTATTTGAACAATGCGTTAGTCGATGCCTTTAATATTTAGAAGTGCATTGTCTAACGTATTTTTTTAAAGCTCGTCAATGGTTTTTGTCCGATGCCATGAGCATTATCAAATACAAAGTGCTCTCTTAAAAGCAGCTATTGACTGAACATCTACTTCTAAGAGAGCACTTTATTTAATTGGTTAATTTGTTAAAAACTACCAGAAATATAATTACTTAAGAAATCTTGAAATTTCAATATATGATATTTATGATAAGTCGCTTATTTCATCTTTAGGCTTGTTATTAGTAAGGAGTTTAATACCACTGACTAACCATAAAGCAAATGTAATTATGTTACCACTTATTACAGCTCCAATAATCAACAATATACCACTCATTTTTTTGTTTTTAGATGCTTTAAACATACCGATTGCACCTAAAATAATTGAAATGATTCCAAATATGAATAGGAATAAGAATAATACAGTGAAAATTGCTGCTGCTGTTTCTGCATCAACTGGGTCAACCTCACCATTAACTGTTGTTGACACATCTGTAGTCATTGCCCCTGATGCTGCTAAAACCATAAATAGTAAACTAAATATAGTTGCTAAACCTTGAACTGAAATACCTATTATTGTCATTATTTTGATCGATTTTTCCATTGTCTTACTCCTTTATTATTATTTACAAACTTACGTTTGTGTTCTTATATATAAATATTTAAATTTATATCGTGTTTATTGTGAAAATTATTGTCGCTAAAGTTCATTTATTTTTGAAAATGGTTAAAAGTTTTAAAGAAAGCATACGTTAATTTTTTTCCACTTCTACATTTTCATCTTCATAATCTGCTTTATGGTCTTTCATATACTTAATTGGGTCTATTTCTCTATTGATCTCTGCCTTACCATCTTTTATTTCATATGCGAAATAATACATTTTTTCACGATCTTTATACAATTGAATACCAATAACAATGACTTTACCATCTTTATAAACATGTGTATTACTGTCTTCTTGTTTAATGTCTGTTTTAATAGTGTTTTGTACTTTCGAGGCAATTTTATTCATTTGATTCTGTTCTTTGTACACTTTATCAATATCTTTTTGATACTTTTCACCTTTATTAGAACAACCTGCTAATACAATAGCTAACATTAAAAATACTACCAATATTCTTTTCATCATTTTTCTCCTTAGATGGCTGTCATTTTCCACACACTACAATACTGATAATATGCTTTATCATTGTAATGTTTGAACAATGTTTAACCAATTGTTATAAACTTAAAATTCGTTTAAATGTTTGACGCAAGATTTTGATTAATTATGATATTAAAGTCTTCTTAATATAAACATCTATTTCAGTATTAATTTACAATTATCTACTGAAAATTATGTCATCATAATAAATTATGCAATAACTATTTGATACCTTTACATTGCTATGTATCTCTAAAAATTGCCTCCCACACATTTATTTCATAACCAAATATTTAACTATTTATAATTATAGTAAAAAACATTTTAATAGTATATACTTTTCTCATTTTTTTGATATAAGTTTTAAAAAATAAGTCGATGTACATCAACTTTATAAAATACACTACAATAACCTTTGCAATTAATGACAATTTTAAATTTATATCGTGATTTGTTAATTAGTTGAACTCATTTATCCATGATGTAAGGATACCGATAAGCTAATTGACTTTTTAAGTTGCAAATAATCTTATCTTTTACCTTCTTCTTTGAGTCAAATGTAAAACAAGGTTGGTTTTGCACAGCCTTTTATAACATGTCTGCTACTCTTGCTCTTTAACATACTTCTCTACTTCTCGAATTTCTTCCATTTCGTATTCCGTTTCTGGTAAAACACCAAACTTTTTATACATATAATAGTTTTCCTTTCCTGATGGGCCAAAACCTAATTTAATCCAATCTATATAATCAAAAGATACGTTTAATTTACCTTCGCTTGTAAAGTCAAATTCGCATGATGTCCATGGTTCTAAATCTTCTTCTTTAAATAAATCCCTTAAATTCATAAACAAGTAATAAAGATTCATCCATAAATCATCAAATATTTCTTCTGAAATATTATAATCTCTAGATATATCCGTGTAATAATTCAATTCATCGCTACCTGGTTTA
>NZ_KV830979.1:1393-1937 GCF_001836945.1 Staphylococcus sp. HMSC062H10 | reverse complement strand
GTATCATCCCACTGATCTCATTCGCAATCTCGTTGTACATTTGACTTAGTTTTTCTTCGAAAGTCATATTATCTCCCCTAAAGGTTAGTTTCTTCTTGCTCTTTAACATATTGCTCGATTTCTTTAACTTTATTAATTTCATATTCCGTTTCTGGTAAAACACCAAACTTTTTATACATATAATAGTTTTCCTTTCCTGATGGGCCAAAACCTAATTTAATCCAATCTATATAATCAAACGATACTTTCAAATTACCCTCTCTTGTAAAATCAAATTCACATGATGTCCATGGTTCTAAATCTTCTTCTTTAAATGCGTTTCTTAACTTCTTAAACAATCTATATAAATCTGTCCACAAATCATAAAATTCTTTTTCAGAGACATTATACTCTCTAGGGATATATGTGTAATAATTCAATTCCTCGCTACCTGGTTTAGTATAATTAAAAACGACTTCTCCACCTTCATCATCTACATAGGCAATTGTATATACCTTTTCCCACTCTACAGGTATCATCCCACTGATCTCATTCGCAATCTCGT
>NZ_KV830979.1:575-1293 GCF_001836945.1 Staphylococcus sp. HMSC062H10 | reverse complement strand
AATTAAAAACGACTTCTCCACCTTCATCATCTACGTAGGCTATTGTAAATACTTGCTCCCATTCTACTGGTATCATCCCACTGATCTCATTCGCAATCTCGTTATACATTTGACTTAATTTTTCTTCGAAAGTCATATTATCGCCCCTATATTTCAGCTTCATCTTGCTCTTTAATATATTGCTCGATTTCTTTAATTTCTTCCATTTCATATTTCATTTCTGGTATAACCCCAAATTTTTTGTACATATAATAATTTTGACGGCCCAATTGATCAAACTCTGTATTTATCCAATCTATATAATCAAATGAAACTTTTAATTCACCTTCTTTTGTAAAATCAAATTCGCATGATGTCAATGGTTCATGTCCTTCTTCTTTAAATATATTTCTTAACTTTTGAAATTGTTTATACAACTCATACGCTGAGTCCATAAATTCTGATTCCGATATATCATATTTATTTAATAAACTAGTATAGTAGTATAATTCATTACTTCCAGGTTCTGTGTAATAGTAGAACACTTCTCCTCCTTCATCATCTATATAAGGCATTGTATATACTTTTTCCCACTCTACCGGTATCATACTGCTAATCTCATTCGCAATCTCGTTGTACATTTGACTTAATTTTTCTTCGAAAGTCATGTTATCTCCCCTATATTTCAGCTTCATCTTGCTCTTCAACATATTGCTCGATTTCTTTAACTTTATTAATT
>NZ_KV830979.1:0-475 GCF_001836945.1 Staphylococcus sp. HMSC062H10 | reverse complement strand
CTCGATTTCTTTAACTTTATTAATTTCATATTCCATTTCTGGTATAACCCCAAATTTTTTATACATATAGTAATTTTCTTTTGCTAATGGTCCAAATTCTAAATTCACCCAATCAATATAATCAAAAGATACATTCAATTTACCGTCTCTTGTAAAGTCAAATTCGCATGATGTCCATGGTTCAAGCCCTTCTTTTTTAAAAGTTTCTCTTAACTCATCAAACATTCGATAAACTTTAAACCATGAATTCTTAAAAATATCTTTAGAGACATTACAATCTTTAGGTATATCTGAATAATAATTCAATTCATCACTACCTGGTTTAGTATAATTAAAGATTACTTCTCCAGCTTGATCAGTTACATAAGCTATTGTAAATACTTGCTCCCATTCTACCGGTATCATACTGCTAATCTCATTCGCAATTTCATTGTACATTTCACTTAATTTTTCTTCGAAAGTCATATTATCGCCC
>NZ_KV830978.1:19122-50768 GCF_001836945.1 Staphylococcus sp. HMSC062H10 | reverse complement strand
CAGGCAAGTTGAGACCGCAAGGTCTCTTTTTTTACGTCTAAAATGTCAAAGTAAAAATTAACACAAAGAAAAATGGCTTGGCGAAGTGAAAACGTTTGAATCTGACGAAACAAGAAAAGAGCGTAACGAGTTTAGTAGAGCTAAATGAGTAAGCGAGAGCCGAAGAAGAGGAAAGAAGCAAGCGATTGTCACAAGACAAGAAAGGTTCTTAGCGACGAAGGTAGCCAACTTACGTTCCACTAGAGTAGAACGTTGCCAGGCAAGTTGAGACTATAAGGATTTTTTAATACTAAATATACATGTAAGAATGAATGGTTGAAAGGAGAACGGATTTGAAAATATTTATTGGTACGATGTTAACTTTTTTATTTGTATGCTCATTGATTGTGTGTGGATTTTTTGCTTATAAAATATATTTTCCTACAGATGCTGAAAATAAGTCAGAAATCCCGAATCATATGCAAGAAAACAAACATGAAAAAGAAAACACGCATAATATTAATAATAATGGTAGTGAAGCTAATGAGAATTTTAATAATAAGAAGAAGCGTATAGAAAATATTGAAGATAAACAAAAAGCATATGCTTTGATGAGTATACCACGACATAATTTACCAGAAAGTGAGAAGGCTATTTATGACAAAGTAATTTCAACTGCCATTCAAAATATAAATAATGGGGTGGGGAATGAAGAAGACTTTAGGCTCAAAGAAATATACGATGGTATACAAAGCGTGCAACCTCAATAATGTAAAGCATAATAAAAAGCAGTCATAAGATGATTTCAATTAGAAATCAATTTATGACTGCTTTTCTTACTACGTGTTAAATTAACAATGAATATAACATCTTATTTTCATTAATATAAATATTGGAAGGATCGAAATGATTTACACGTTGTTTGAGTTGTATTAAATCATTATGATCTTTAAGTTGAATACCAATAATGACAGTACCTGTATTTTGAGAAGATTTTTTTAAGTATTCAAATTTAGTAATGTCGTCTTGAGGTCCTAATACGTCATTTACAAATTCTCTCAATGCACCTGGACGTTGAGGGAAATTTAAGATAAAGTAATGCTTCATTTCTTCGTATAGTAATGAACGTTCTTCAATTTCTTTCATTCGATTAATATCATTATTACCACCACTAATGACACAAACCACTGTTTTACCTTTAATATGATCTTTATAGTTTTCAAGCGCACTTACACTTAAAGCGCCAGCGGGTTCTGCTACTATTGCTTGTTTTGAATACATATCCAAAATTGTTGAACATACAGCACCTTCATCTACTTGTACGTAGTTATCTACATTTTTTTTGGCAATTTCAAAAGTAATATCGCCAACTCTGGCTACAGAAGCTCCATCGACAAATTTATCGATATTAGGTAATGTGATAACCTGATTATTTACGACAACAGATTCATACATACTACTAGCACCTGAAGGTTCAACTCCGATAATTTTTGTGTTGGGAGAATAGGATTTAAAATAGGTACTAATACCTGAAATTAAACCACCACCACCAATTGCGGCAAATAGATAATCAAAGTTAACATTGTCAGACTTTGCTTGTTCTAGCATTTCTTTAGCAAGCGTACCTTGTCCAGAAATTGTATGAACATTATTGAATGGATCTATAAAGTTCATTTGATGTTCACTTGTATAAGTTAAAGCTTCAGCTAAACAGTGATCAAATGTATCACCAGTGAGTACAACTTCAACGTTACTATTTCCAAAGAACTTTACTTGATTTACCTTTTGTAAAGGTGTAGTGACTGGCATAAAGATAACAGCGTTTAAATTAAGTTTTTTAGCTGTATAGGCAACACCTTGAGCATGATTACCTGCACTCGCACATGTAATACCTTTACTTTTAGCTTCATCTGATAAAACAGAAATAGCGTTGTAAGCACCTCTTAATTTAAAAGAACGTACCCACTGTAAATCTTCTCGTTTTAAATAAACTTTACAATCATACTTTTGAGATAAGTAATGGTCTAATTGTAAAGGTGTTTCTTTGACAATATCTTTAAGCCTTAAAAATGCTTCATCAATATCTTGTGTAGAAACAGTAGTTTTGACTGTCATAATATTCAACTCCCTTAAAGTGATTTTTCATATTTTTCTATTAATGATTCATATTGTAGGGTGATTGCAATGTCATCTAAGCCATTTACAAGTTTATTTTTCCATGTTTCATCGATATCAAAATGAAAACTTTTATCTGGTGATGACACAGTTTGATTTGGTAAATCGACCTCAATTTCTACATATTGAGCAAGATGTTCACGTGCACTTTTTTCTAAAACAATGGGTAACATCGCATTTTTGGTACAATTCATATAAAAAATGTCACTGAAACTTCCTGCGATGATAATGTGGAATCCGTAGTCCTTAAGTGCCCAAGCAGCATGTTCGCGACTTGAACCACATCCAAAATTATCACCAGTAATTAATATGGATGCACCTTTATATTGAGGCTTATTTGGATTGAAATCAGGATTATCTGAACCATCAGGTAAGTACCGCCATTCATCAAAAGCGAATGGACCAAATCCGCTTTTTGAAATACGTTTTAAATGAACTTTAGGAATAATTTGGTCTGTATCAATATTGTCATTGAAAAGTGGGACGATTTTACCTTTATATGTTGTAATAGGTTTGATTGCTGCCATTTAAACAACCACCTTTCTCACATCCACAAATTTACCGTGTATAGCTGCAGCTGCTGCCATAGCAGGGGATACTAAATGTGTTCTTGCACCTTTACCTTGTCGTCCTTCAAAGTTTCGATTACTTGTAGAAGCACAATGTACACCATCTGGTACTTGGTCAGGATTCATACCTAAACACATTGAACATCCTGGCTCACGCCATTCAAAACCTGCATTTTTAAAGATAGTATCTAGACCTAATTTTTCAGCTTCTTTTTTTACTGTACGAGAACCTGGTACGACAATAGCTGTAATATTTGGGTGAACTTTATTTCCTTTAACAATATGACTAGCTTCAATCAAATCTGAAAGTCTAGCATTTGTACATGAACCTAGGAAAACATATCCTAAGTCGATATCTTCAGCTTTTTGTCCTGGTTCTAATCCCATATAATCATACGCACGTTGATCGTTGATATCACTGATTTCAGGGAATGGTTCACTGAAATTAACACCCATTTCAGGATTAGTTCCCCATGTCACTTGTGGTTCTAATGTTGAAACATCAAGTTCAATTACACGATCAAATATCGCGTCGTCATCAGAATATAGCTCACGCCACTTATCAACTGATTTAGCGAAGTTATCGGCAAATGGTCTCCCTTTAACATATTCAAATGTTATATCATCAGGTTGGATTATGCCGTATTTGGCACCACCTTCGATAGCCATGTTACAAATAGTCATTCGACCGTCCATTGAAAGGTTTTTAATTGTTTCGCCAGTAAATTCCAAAGCATAGCCTGTACCAAAATCAACACCATACGTTTTAATTAAATGCAGAATAATGTCCTTAGCATAGACGCCTGTTGGTAAGGTACCATTAATATCGATTTTTAAGTTTTTGGGTTTTGTTTGCCATAGCGTTTGAGTTGCGAAAACATGTTCAACTTCACTTGTTCCAATTCCAAATGCAATAGCACCAAATGCTCCATGTGTTGCTGTGTGAGAGTCACCACAAACGATTGTTTTGCCGGGCTGTGTAAGTCCTGTCTCAGGTCCTACCATGTGAACAATACCTTGTTCATCAGAGCCCATATCAAAAATATGCACCCCAAAATCTATGGCGTTTTTTTGTAATGTTGTGATTTGTTTGTTTGCAATTTCATCTTTAATATTGAAAATATCAATAGTAGGAACATTGTGATCGAGTGTTGCAAATGTTAAATCTGGGCGTCTTAATTTTCTGTTTTGAAGCCTAAGTCCTTCAAATGCTTGAGGAGAAGTAACTTCATGTATAAGGTGTAAATCAATGTATAATAGTTGCGGTTCGCCCAATTTCCCGTATAACACATGTCTGTTCCATACCTTGTCAAATAATGTTTGACCCATTTACATCTCCCCCTTAGTGATTCAATTTTTGAGATAGAATTTCGAAAATATCAGTAGTATTCAGTTTGCCGCCTAAATCTGCTGTCGTTTGCCCATGTTCTATCATGTTATAAATATGTTGTTCTAATTCATCTGCAGCATCTGGTTGATTTAAGCTTTCACGTAAACACATCGCTAAAGATAGAATCATTCCAAATGGATTGGCAACGTTTTTACCTGCAATATCTGGTGCTGATCCATGAATAGGCTCATACAATCTTGGACCATCGTTACTAAAACTAGCAGAAGGTGATAGTCCAAGTGAACCAGGAATTACTGAAGCTTCATCACTTAAAATATCGCCAAATAAGTTTTCGCATACGATGACGTCAAATTGTTTCGGGTTTGTGATTAAATGCATACTACAAGCATCAACAAGTAAGTGATTTACTGTTACTTCTGGATATAATTGACTCACTTCATTTACGACTTTTCGCCACAATTTACTAGAAGCTAAAACGTTTTCTTTATCAACAGATGTTAGTTTTCCTCGTCTTGAAGCAGCCAATTTAAATGCTACGTGAACAATGCGTTCTATTTCTTCTCTTGTATAAGTAAGAGAATCTAAGGCCTCGTGATTATTAAAATGTCTAGGTTCTCCGAAATAAATACCACTTGTCAATTCACGGACTATAACTAAATCTGTGCCTTCAACGCATTCTTCCTTTAAAGGTGATAAAGAACTAGCGCCTTTGACAACGGTAGTGGGGCGTATATTTGCAAATAAATTTAATGATTTACGTAATTTTAATAATCCTTGTTCTGGTCGATTGTTAGGATCTGTCCATTTAGGTCCACCGATTGCACCCAGTAAAATAGCATCTGCTCTTTTACACGCATTTAAGGTTTTCTCAGTTAAAGGCTCGCCGAATGTATCAATAGAGGCACCACCAAATTCGTGGTGCTCTATTTGATAATTAAAGTTATATTTATTACTTATAATTTCAAGCAAGGATAGAGATCCGTTCAAAATTTCTGGACCGATTCCATCACCAGGTAGGGCAACAATGTTATAAGTCATAATTAATTACCTACCTTTTCAACATTTTCAGCTGCAAATTTAGCATGTGCTTCTACGTATGCCTTACATGAGGCTTGTAAAATATCATGATCAATACCAAAGCCATTGACAGTCTTACCTTCAATCAATAAATTTACATGTACTTCTGCTTGGGCATCAGTACCTTCAGTGACAGAATTAATACGATAATCAATTAATTCTGTTTCTTTTTGGAAAATACGATCAACTGCATTGTAAATTGCTACGATTGAACCAGTACCAATACTTGAATCCTGGTAAATATGGCCCTCTTTATCTTTAACAACAACAACAGCACTTTGAAGGCCGCTAGAGACATATTGTAGTTGTAGTGTTTCCAATTTATAAAGTGCTTGATGCTCATGCTCAGAACCTTGAATAATCGCATGAATATCTCTATCTGAAACAGATTTCTTTTTGTCCGCAATGGCCTTGAATTGTTTAAATAAATCTATTTGTGCTTCTTTATCAATGTCATAACCTAATGCTTTTAACTTCTCTGAGAAGGCGTGTTTACCAGATAATTTTCCTAATGGAAGTTCAGTCGTGCTTACACCAACAAGTTGAGGTGTCATAATTTCATATGTTTCACGATGTTTTAATACGCCATCTTGGTGAATACCTGATTCATGACTAAATGCATTTTGGCCAACAATTGCTTTATTTCTAGGCACTCGAATACCTGCATATCTTGAAATTAAATCCGATGTTTTTTTAGTTTCTTCGAGATTAAGGGCAGTTTGAGCACCATAATGATCATTTCGAACGTATAGTGCAAGCGCGACTTCTTCAAGTGCTGCATTACCTGCTCGTTCACCAATACCATTTACAGTGCCTTCAATTCGTCTCGCACCGCCTTCAATTGCAGCTAAACTATTTGAAACAGCCATTCCTAAATCGTCATGGCAATGAGCACTATAAATAATTTCATTTGAAGATGTTACAGATTCTGTTAAGGTTTTGAAAATATGTGCATATTCATCATGGTAACTGTAGCCGACTGTATCAGGAATATTAATAACTGTAGCTCCAGCGTCAACGGCAGTTTGTACACATTTCACTAAGAATGGTAATTCAGTACGCGTTGCATCTTCAGGTGAAAATTGAACAACGTCAAATAATTGTTTCGCGTATGTGACATGTTCTTTAATAGATGCTAAAACGTCTTCTTGAGACATTTTAAGTTTATGTTCAAGATGAATAGGTGATGTTGCTATAAAAACATGCACGACCGGCTTTGCTGCATCTTTTGTTGCTTCATATACAGCATCGATGTCAGATTTTTTACATCTAGCTAAACCACATACAGCCGTTGTTGTTAATGTTTGTGCAATTGCTTGAACAGATTTAAAGCTACCTGTACTTGAAGCAGGAAATCCAGCTTCAATAACATCTACACCCCATTTTTCTAATTGCAATGCAATACGCAAGCGTTCATCAAAAGTAAAATTCACTCCTGGTGTTTGTTCACCGTCTCTTAGTGTCGTATCAAAAATTTGAATATGACTACTCATATTTAACAACTCCTCATTGTAGGTCTATCTTATTTTTCAATGCTTTTAGATTTTATAAAAGGCATCATTTCGCGTAATTCACGACCAACTTTTTCAATTTGATGACCATGTTGTTCTTCGCGTAATTTATAAAATTCTTTGAATCCATTTTTATTGTCTTCGATAAAGCGATTACTGAAGTTACCATTTTGGATATCAGTTAATACAGCTTTCATATTTTCTTTAACATCTGGTGTGATAACACGTGGTCCTGAAACATAGTCACCAAATTCAGCAGTATTTGAAATTGAGTAACGTACATTTTCCATACCGCCTTCATACATCAAATCAACGATCAATTTCATTTCATGTAATACTTCAAAATAAGCTAATTCTGGTTGATAACCCGCTTCTACTAGTGTTTCGAATCCACTTTGAATTAATTTCGATACACCACCGCAAAGTACTGCTTGTTCACCAAATAAATCTGTCTCAGTTTCTTCTTTAAATGTTGTTTCAATAACACCTGCACGAGTTGCACCAATACCTTTTGCATAACTTAAAGCAATATTACGTGCTTGACCTGAAGCGTCTTGTTGAATACCAAATAGTGATGGTACAGCAGAACCTTCAACAAATGTACGTCTAACTAAATGACCCGGTCCTTTAGGAGCTACTAAAAATACATCAACATCAGCTGGTGGTTGAATAACACCAAAATGAATGTTAAAGCCATGAGCAAATGCAAGCGCATTATGTTTTTCTAAATTTGGTTCAATTTCGTTTTTGTATACATCACCTTGAATTTCATCAGGTAATAGCACCATAATTACATCAGCTTGCTTAACTGCTTCTGCAACAGGGAACACATCAAATCCATCTTCTTTAGCTTTGTCAAAAGAACGACCTGGTCGAATACCGATGACAACATCATATCCATTGTCTTTTAAGTTTTGTGCATGCGCGTGGCCTTGTGATCCATAACCTACTACTGCAATTTTTTTGCCTTGTAAAGCGTCCGTTTTTACATCTTGATCATAATAAACTGTTGTCATAATAAATTCCTCCAAATAATTAAATGTTTTGTTTTTCGAAAATTCTGAAATATAACTTTGTAATAGTGGCAGATGTTAACTAGCAGCCTATGATATATCTATAACTAATTAGCGCATCATTGCCTTTGTCTTAAAATTAAGCTTCGTTATCAACAAGGTCGTAGCATTCAACCGTTAAAACATTAATTTGTTGTTTTAATTTTTTAATTAAAATATGAAGTGATGTATCATCTTGAATATCGACTTGAATTTCCATGTTAGAAATCCCAGGTTGTTCAGAGTGTGTAACATGTAATGTATCGATATTATATTGTAGGCGAACAAAAGCACTTGTAATTCGATTTAGCGTGCTGACTTGATCCGCAACTTGTAATTTAAGAATTCTTGTCATTATAAGCCCTCCATTTCATGATTTGATTTGCCACTCGGAACCATTGGGTTTACAGCTTCAGTAGGGGAAATACGAACCTCAATTAAAGCTGGCCCTTGATAAGCAAACGCTGCATCTAATTGTTCTTCCAGTTGTTCTGGCTTATCGATTAAGAAACCTTTGACGCCATATGCTTCTGCCATTTTCATAAAATCAGGTTGACCATTAAATACTGAGTGTGAGAAGCGTTGATTAAAGAACTTATCTTGCCATTGTTTAACCATACCTAATGTTCCATTATTGATTAGTACGATTTTGACATCTAAACCATATTCGGGTAATAGTGCCATTTCTTGGTTTGTCATTTGGAAACCACCGTCACCGACGAAACATACGACTGTTTTATCAGGATTAGCTAATTTGGCACCAATTGACGAAGGAATACCGAATCCCATTGTTCCTAAACCACCGCTTGTAACCCATTGTCCGTGATTTTTAAATGGATAAAATTGAGCTGCCCACATTTGATGTTGTCCCACGTCTGTAGTAACAATTGCTTCACCATTTGTAATTTTGCCGATATATTCGATTGTTTGTTGTGGCTTACAAAATACTTGATCTTCTTCACCAAGTTTAAATGGGTGTTTCTGCTTATTATTTTGACAATGTTTAACCCAGTCACTGTGTTCTATAGTCTCAACATTTTTATCATTTAAACATTCTAAAAATCTTTTACAGTCTGCAATAATACCTAAATCTACATGAATAACTTTATTAATTTCTGAAGGATCAATATCTACATGTACAATTTTGGCGTTAGGTGCAAAGGCATCAGGTTTGCTTGCTAATCTATCATCGAAGCGGCTACCTAAATTAATGAGTAAATCACACTCAGTTAATGCCATGTTACTAGCATAAGAACCATGCATACCTCCCATACCTAAAAATAGTGTATCCTCATAAGGTACAGCACCTAGACCTAGTAAAGTAGTAACTGTTGGGATTTGATGTTTATTAACAAACTGTCTCAATAATTGATTTGATTTTGATTGATTAATACCTGCGCCGGCTAATACGACAGGTTTTTTCGCTTCTTTTAAAAGTGAGATGAAAGTGTCAATGTCTTTATTTTCTGGTTCTGTAACAACTTCATAACCTGGAATATTGATTTCGTCGCATAAATCCACATTTGTAGCTAAAACACCCATATCTTTTGGAAAATCAATCACTACAGGACCTTTGCGTCCAGAATTAGCTACATGGAAAGCTTCGTGTACGATTTTAGGTATATCTTCAACACGTTTCACTTGATAATTTTGTTTTGTAATTGGCGATGTCATAGATAGAATATCCGCTTCTTGGAATGCATCTTTACCAATGCCTGGTGTAGCAACTTGTCCAGTGAATACAACTAGAGGTAAAGAGTCGCAATGTGCATCCGTAATACCTGTCATTACATTTGTTGCACCTGGACCGCTTGTAACTACAACGACGCCAGTTTTACCAGATACACGTGCATAACCTTCTGCAGCATGAACAGCACCTTGTTCGTGTCTTGCTAAAATATGTTTGATTTTACCATCATAAAATGTGTCGTATAAAGGTAGTACGGCACCACCAGGATAACCGAATAAATAATCCACATTTTCTTTAAGTAGAGCTTCTACTAGCACTTCTGATCCTGAACGCATGTCATTTAAAGTTTTTTCATTTAGTTGTTCAGGTTCAAGTGATTCAGCCATTTTTAAAGGGTCAATATTTTGGTTTACTTCATGTTGAGTTTTAGACATTTTAACCATCTCCAATATAAAAATAAAATAAATTAAATTAAATTCTCAGGCACTTGCATGACGCCACCTGTATTTGCGCTAGTTACTAGGGCAGTATAACGAGCTAGATAACCTGTTTTTACTTTCGCTTTAAATGGTGTTAAAGATTCTCGGCGACGCGCTAGAACATCTTCAGGCTGGTTTACGTTTAATGTACGATTTGTTAAATCAATAGTAATCTCATCTCCATCTTCAATTAAGGCAATTGGTCCACCAGATGCAGCTTCAGGGGAAATATGACCAACTGCAATACCTCTTGTGGCACCGGAAAAACGACCATCAGTTATTAATGCAACATCTTTACCTAAGCCGCGACCAACAATAGAGGAAGTAGGTGCTAACATTTCAGGCATACCTGGTCCACCTTTAGGTCCTTCATATCTAATGACAACGACGTGGCCTGCACGAACGGTACGATTGTCTATTGCTTCAACAGCTTCATCATGCGAATTGAAACAAATTGCTTTCCCAGTAAATGTTTTGATAGATGGATCAACGCCGCCAACTTTAATAACTGCGCCTTTAGGGGCGATATTACCAAATAAGATAGATAAACCGCCTTGTGCATCATATGGTGCATCAAGAGGGTGAATGACATCAAAGTTCTTAATTTCTTTGCCTTCGTTATTTTCACGTAACGTTTTGCCAGTAACTGTGATTCTATCTGGGTGTAACGTGCCATCTTTCTTCATCAATTCATTAATAATTGCTGGGACGCCACCAGCTTCATGCACATCATGCATTGAATACGATGAACTAGGTGCTATTTTTGATAAATATGGCGTGCGTTTGGCAATAGCATTAATGCGCTCTAAGTCATAATCAATACCAGCTTCATTGGCAATGGCTAACGTATGCAGTACTGTGTTTGTTGAACCACCCATAGCCATATCAAGTGCAAATGCATCATCAATTGCTTCGCGAGTAACGATATCACGTGGTTTTAAATCATTTTTAATATTTTCAACTAATTTAAAAGCTGCTTGACGAATCATTTCGCGTCGCTGATCACTGACTGCAAGTGCAGTACCGTTGTATGGTAATGCTAGACCTAAAACTTCCATCAAACAGTTCATTGAATTTGCAGTAAACATCCCAGCACATGAACCACAAGTAGGGCAGGCATTTTGTTCCATATCTAAAAATTCTTCTTTAGAAATCGATCCTTCTTTAAATGCGCCGACTGCTTCAAACATTGATGAAAGTGTTAATGCTTTTCCATGTGCAGATAAGCCAGCTTTCATTGGTCCACCAGAGCAAAAGATAGCTGGTACGTTTGTCCTCATGGCTGCTAAAATCATACCAGGTGTAATCTTGTCACAATTAGGAATGTAAAATACGCCGTCAAACCAATGAGCGTTAATTACAGTTTCAGCTGCATCTGCAATAATTTCACGTGATGGTAGAGAATATCGCATTCCGATATGTCCCATAGCTATTCCATCATCAACACCAATTGTATTGAATTCAAATGGAATGGCACCGGCTTCTCTAATTGCTTCTTTAGCTATATCTGCAAGCTCTCTCAAGTGAACATGTCCAGGAACAATATCAATATAAGAGTTACAAATAGCTACAAATGGTTTGTTCATATCAGTTGGACTTTTTAGCGCGCCCGTGGCATGTAAAAGACTTCTTGCTGGTGCTTGGTGATCTCCTTTTTTGATCATGTCGCTTCGCATAGTAAATTCCCCCGTAAATTTTAATGATTAATCATGTTTTATAGTAATAAAAATAAGTAATTGAAAGATAAAACATAAAAAAACGTCCCAATATTATTGGGACGTTTACAAGTCCCATTCAAACAGAAATAGGACTTAAAGCGTTTAGTAAATATTTACTAACGTTCGAGTCCTAAAGAGTATAATAAAATAATAATATTTGAAGTTGTCGGTTGATGTTCAGTATATTGATTAAGCATTTTATTATACTCCTTCCGTGAATGGTATATATCACTTTAATAGTTAGAATTGTCTAAAAATTTGATAAATTTAATTTACTATATCTGCTTTAGTATGTCAACAAATATTTTAAATTTTCTTACAATTAACTTTGAAGAGATAATCTGTTTCAAAGATAAGAAATTTAAGTTGAAATTTGTTACAATATAAAGGTTAAATATAAAGTTAGATACGATTGAACAATGGATAATCATTTTTATGAATGAAAAGCATAATATAGGAGAATCAACATTGATAAAGATAAATAATTTAGATGAAATGAATCAATTTGCTATGTTTTTAGTCGAGCAATTGAAAAGTGGTGATTTGATTTTACTTAACGGAGATTTAGGAGCAGGTAAAACAACGTTAACGCAATTTATAGGAAAAGCTCTTGGTGTAAGACGTACGATTAATTCCCCGACATTTAACATCATCAAATCATATAGGGGAAAAAATTTAAAATTGCATCATATGGATTGTTATCGCTTAGAAGATTCTGATGAAGATTTAGGGTTTGATGAATTTTTCGAAGATCAGGCAATTACTGTTATTGAATGGAGTCAATTTATAAAAGATTTACTTCCAGCGACGCATTTATCTATTAACATTTCAACAATATCTGAAAATTCAAGACAAATTGACTTGTTCGCGCAAGGAGAACATTATGAACAAATTAAGGAGGCAATTATCCATGAATTCGCTGCTCATTGATACATCGAATCAACCATTATCAGTAGCATTGATGCAAAACGATGAAGTTTTAGCTGAAATAACTACAGATTCTAAACAAAATCATTCAGTGCAATTAATGCCTGCGATTAGTCAGCTATTTGAGCAGAGCAAAATAGCTAAACAGCAATTAGATGCGATTATTGTTGCTGAAGGTCCTGGTTCATATACTGGCTTACGTATCGGTGTTACTGTTGCTAAAACATTAGCGTATGCGTTAGATGTTAAATTATATGGTGTTTCATCATTAAAGGCATTGGCAGCAACAATCGATCATACTGATAAATTATTGGTTCCTGTGTTTGATGCAAGAAGACAAGCAGTTTATGCAGGCATATTCCAGTGGCAAAATGGTCAATTAGTGACTATTTTAGAAGATCAATATATGTCGATAGAAGCATTGCGAGCTTTTTTAGAAGATTTAAACCAACCATTTATTTATATTGGGAAAGATACTGTAAAATTACAATATGAATTGCAAGGTGATGTGATTGCGCAGCTACCAAATGCATCAGTCATGTATCAATTGATAGATAAACCTTCAGACGTACATACATTTACTCCTAAATACCATAAATTAGCTGAGGCGGAACGAAATTGGATCAACAGTCAAAAGAACAATTAAATATTAGAGCGATGACCAAAGAAGATGTGCCACAAGTCTTTGATATTGAGCGTCGGAGTTTCAATGATAGTTCTTGGACAATTGACGCATTTTATCATGAAATAGAGCAAAATAACTTTGCGAAATATTTTGTCTTAGAATTTGAACAACAAATTATTGGTTATTTAGGTTTATGGATTGTTATCGATCAAGCTCAAATTACGACAGTTGCAATCGATGATAATTATAGGGGATATGGTTTAGGTCAAATGCTTTTAAAATACGGAATAAACTATGCAAGTCACACTTGTGATGTGATGAGTTTAGAAGTAAGAGTTAATAATAAAGTGGCACAACATGTATATGAAAATTTAGGATTTCAATATGGTGGTAAACGTAAAAATTATTATGGTGAAGGTGAGGACGCAATGGTTATGTGGGTGAATTTAAATGACTAAAGATATATTAATACTAGCTGTTGAAACAAGTTGTGATGAAACAAGCGTTAGTGTTATAAAAAATGGCAGAGATATTTTATCAAATACAGTTTTAAGTCAGATTGAAAGTCATAAACGATTTGGCGGTGTCGTTCCCGAAGTGGCAAGTAGACATCACGTTGAAGGTATAACAACAACAATAAACGAGGCTCTAGTGGATGCCGATGTATCAATGGAAGATATTGATGCCATAGCGGTTACAGAAGGCCCTGGATTAATTGGTGCGTTACTAATAGGTGTTAATGCAGCCAAAGCATTGGCATTTGCTTACGATAAGCCACTTATTCCTGTTCATCATATTGCAGGACATATATATGCTAATCACATAGAAGAGCCATTAACATTCCCGCTAATTGCACTTATTGTTTCAGGTGGACATACTGAATTAGTTTATATGAAAGATCACTTAACATTTGAAGTCATTGGTGAAACACGAGATGACGCAGTAGGTGAGGCTTATGATAAAGTGGCAAGAACAATTGGTTTAAATTATCCAGGTGGTCCACAAGTTGACCGGTTGGCTGCTGAAGGTGAAGATACTTATTCATTCCCTCGTGTTTGGTTGGATAAAGATAGTTATGATTTTAGTTTTAGTGGGTTGAAAAGTGCCGTAATCAATCAACTTCACAATCAACGACAAAAAAATATTCCAATCATTGAAGCTAACGTAGCAACGAGCTTTCAAAATAGTGTTGTAGAAGTGCTCACGTTTAAAGCTATTCAAGCTTGTAAAGAATATGGTGTTCAGCGATTAATTGTTGCTGGTGGCGTGGCGAGTAATAAAGGATTACGTCAATCTTTAGCGGATCAATGCAAAGTCAATGACATTCAATTAACTATCCCAAGTCCTAAATTATGCACAGATAATGCTGCAATGATAGGCGTTGCCGGCCACTATTTGTATCAGCAAGGTCGATTTGCTGATTTAGCATTAAATGGGCACAGCAATATAGATTTAGAAGAGTATTCTGCAGAATAAAATAAACGTCAGTTATTAACATGATTACGATGAACATTATTAAAACTGTTCATAGTCTTCTATCATGTGATAGCTGACGTTTTTATATTGCAATTAGGGGAGTGAGACAGAAAAGATAAAGAACCACTAATGATTTATTATGTTGGGGCCCCGCCAACTTGCACATTATTGTATGCTGACTTTTCGTCACCTTCTGTGTTGGGGCCCCTGACCAGTATTGAAAAAACTTATTACAAGCGCATTTTCATTTAGTCAAAGACTGTCAATATAACAATGTTGCGACTTGAACATTGATTGATGTTCAAGATTCATGCTAACCATTGGAAACATTATCTTTTGCTCGTTCATATATTTTTGCTGGAAATGAAGTGATTTTTAATAATTCGATGGCATTACGTGTATTTGCTTTGCCAGGCTTAATTTTGTAATCAAAATGTATGTTATTATTTTCTATTACCTCATTGAAATGATAATTTTCATAACGTTGTTTTAAGAGTTCAGCTAACTCAATATCATGTGTTGCTGCAATAACTCTAAAGTTAGATTTTTCATGTAAAAATGATAGTACTGATTCTGAAGCGGCAATTCGTTCAGTTGTGTTGGTACCTTTAAAAATTTCATCTATAAAGCAGTATATTTTTTGATTATCTGAAATTTCAACAATACGCTTAATAGATTTTAATTCAGCCATAAAATAACTATCGCCTGATAACACATCATCGGCATTTGCCATTGACGTGAACACAATTCCAGGTTGATATACAAATTTGCTTGCGGTAACTGTTTGTATAGCCGATGCAAGAATGATGTTTATTGCTATGGATTTCATAAATGTTGATTTACCTGAAGCATTAGACCCAGTTAACAGTATATTTTGTGATAGTGAGAAATCATTGGCTACTGCATCTGCTATGAGTGGATGTGTTAAATCAGAGAATACTATACCATCATTTGAATCATCAATTTGTGGTTCAGTATAGCATTCTAGCGTTCTACGATACATTGCTAATGCATAATGATTATCTAATTCAGCTATGTAATCGAAACAATTTTTTAGCTCATTCATATGTGTTGTATAGCTTTTTTGAATTGAATGGAATAAAACATAATCAAGCATGAAAATAAGTTTAACTAGTTTAATTACCATAGCTCCGATATCTTCATCATTAACTTCAGCTAAAACACTCGTTAAATGACGTGCTGTTCTAAATTGCTTAAAATTGACTTCGGGTTGTGGAGCATATCTAATTTTTGAGATAGTATAGCCTATTTTTAAAACATTGGATGCATAAAATATAGACTTTAAGTCATCCTCATATGTACGCTTTAAAGTTGCAGATAAAATGATATTAAATAGGCAACTCATAAGAAATAATAAAATACCAACTTGTGAATTAATAAATATAACTACAAATGAGATAACTGGTAAAAACGGGCATAGAAACAATATATTTTGACGTTTTACCGGTGTGATTTGGTCTGGAAATGTTGGATAAACAGTTTTACCTATCAAAGCTAAATGATATGTTACGTTTTTTCTAAATTCAGCATTATCATTAATTAAACTAAGTAATGATTTGTTCGTAATTGAAAGCATTCCACGTAAACAGGCATATAGTTTCATTTCGCCAATAGCTGTTAAATTATAATTCATCTTATGAAAAATTGCATTCATATTTAAATCGGACCAAGTTTTATCATCAACTAATGAATGTGATTCAAATTTATCCTTGTAGAGCTTATACTCATAGTCGAAATGTGAGTTCGGTCTGATAAAAGCCTCTAATGGAGAAATCGTTTGCCATAATGTTTCCATAGATTTTAATAGACGTTGACGACTCATGTATCGTCCAACAATTCCTATTACAGATGTAAGTAGAATAATTGCTATAACAAATATTAAAAATGTTTGATTTGTGCTCATAACTATCTCCTTATTTATTTTGAATAATAATAAAAATATGCTTCAATAATATTATTATTATTTCATAAAGAAAATGTCTTAACAATGAATTTTGATAAAAACAATGTCAATAGAGAACATGCGTACTTATCAACAAAGAGTGCATAACTTGTGGATAAAAGGTGTTGATAACGTCATTTATTGTGGATATCAGGTGGGAAAATAGAAAATAAATGGTTGATTAGTGTTAATTTACTTGTGTATAACTAGGATAACTCTGTGGATAGCTATAATATCAGCGTTTTTATTGTGAATAAAAAAATTTAAAATTTGTAAAAAAATAACTCTAACTATAGGGATTTTACAGTTAGAGTTATGTATATTTTTATAGTTTTTGTTGTAATTCTTCCCATTTAGACATAGCGTGTTCTAATTTTTGTTCGCTATCTTGTTTTTGGATAGCTAATTCGTTTGCTTTTTGTGGATTGTTATAAACTTCTGGTTGGGTTAATTGCTCGTCAATTTGTAAGATAGTAGTCTCTAAAGTTTCTATTTCATTTTCACACTCGGATATTTGTCGTTCAAGTTTACGTTGTTCACGTCTTTGTTCTTTTTGGTTATGATACGACGATTGTTCCATAGACTTTTCATGTGCTTGTACGTTAACTGACTGTTCTTCTTGGTGCGCTTTCAACGCTTCCGCTTCCTCAACTTTTTCAATGTAATATTGATAATCTCCTAAATACATCTTTCCGCCATCAATTGTTAAATCAAATACCTTGTTTGCTAATTGGTTAATAAAGTAACGATCATGGGAAACAAATAGTATTGTTCCTTCAAAATGTTGGAGTGCTTGTTCTAACATTTCTTTTGAATCTATATCGAGGTGGTTGGTAGGTTCATCTAAAATAAGTACATTGTCACGCTGCAACATAAGTAGTGCTAGTTGTAAACGTGCTTTTTCACCACCAGATAAATCATTAATTATCTTTTTAACATCGTCTTGTACAAATAAGAAACGTCCAAGAACTGAACGAATATCTTTTTCATTCATTAACGGATATTGATCCCACACATAATCTAAAATCGTTTTACTAGATTTAAATTCTGCTTGCTTTTGATCATAATAACCAATTTGTAAATTTGCGCCAAAAGTAATATCGCCATTAAGCGCTTTTTGTTGATTAGCAATAGTTTTAATTAAGGTCGATTTTCCAATACCATTTGGCCCAATGATTGCTATATGATCGCCTTTAGAGACCTCTATACTGATAGGTTTGGTAATTGCAGTTTGATAACCGATTT
Organism: Staphylococcus sp. HMSC062H10; assembly: GCF_001836945.1. NCBI lineage: Bacteria > Bacillati > Bacillota > Bacilli > Caryophanales > Staphylococcaceae > Staphylococcus > Staphylococcus sp. HMSC062H10. The sequence goes on along the minus strand of NZ_KV830978.1, from coordinate 32,931 downwards.
CTAAATTTTTTACATGCATGACGTCATTACCTGTATTCCGGTCAAAGCCAAATTGAATATTTGCACTTTTGGCATCTAACATTGGTTTATCAATGCGTTCCATTTTTTCTAAAATCTTACGTCTACTTTTTGCCATTCCACTTGTTGAAGCACGGGTAATATTTTTCTCAACAAAAGTTTCTAATCGTTTTATTTCTGCTTGTTGACTTTCATATTCTTGCATTCGTTTTTGATAATATAAATCCCGTTGCTGTATAAATTCCTCGTAATTACCAACATAGCGTTTGACATCACCTAAAGCCACATCATAAATTTGAGTAACTATTTTATCTAAAAAGTAACGATCATGGCTGATGATGACGATTGCACCTTTAAAATAACGTAGATAATCTTCAAGCCACTTTGTCGTTTCTAAATCTAAGTGGTTAGTAGGTTCATCTAAAAGTAATAAATCAGGTTCATTTAATAGCATTTGAGCTAAAGATAAACGTGTTTTTTGGCCACCGCTAAAATCATTGATAGGTTTATTGAAATCTTCTTCACTAAAATTTAACCCGTGAAGTACTGTTTTAATTTTACTTTCATATTGATATCCTTCTAATTGTTCAAATTGATTCGATAAAGATTCATAACGGGACATATGTGTTTTATATGTATCACTATCGTAATCATTTGCATGTTTTGATAACCAATCGGTTTCTTCTTTGATTAAGCTTTCCATTCGTTTAATATGTTCAAATGGTTTTGACATTTCTTCAAAAACTGTTGCATTAGAATTTAAAGTCATTTGTTGAGTTAAGTAACCTAGTTTTAAGTTTTTAATTTTTGACACATTTCCAGAATCATAGTTTTCTACGCCAGCTATAATTTTCATCAATGTTGATTTACCGGCGCCATTTCTTCCTACGATACCAATTCGTTCACCAGTTTTTACTTCAAAATCAACATCAGTAAATATATCTTCACCATCGAACGATTTTGATATATGATTGAGTTGTAAAAGTATCATTCGATCTTCACCTTTCGTCTTTCTCAAATTTTATTAACTTATGATAAAAGTCGTAATTATTACATTAATAACCATTTTACAGTATAAAACGCCGTCTTGAAACTAAGATATTTATTTTTAAAATTCAATAATGTATAATATTTAGGTATTCATTGTAATCAATTATTTGTTTTTTAATAATCTAACAATTACGCTCTAACTCGTTTGAATACATAGATATAATTCATTCAAACACGAAGGAGGAAATAGCGAATGAGTGACCAAGTTAAAATTCCTCGAGCAACTTTAAAACGTTTGCCGTTATATTATAGATTTGTCAGTTCATTAAAATCTAAAGGTATAGATCGTGTAAATTCAAAAGCGATTAGCGATGCGTTACAAATTGACTCGGCAACAATTCGTCGTGACTTTTCATATTTTGGCGAATTAGGTAAAAAAGGGTACGGATATAATATAGATAGTTTATTGGATTTCTTTAAATCTGAACTAAGCGAGAGTGACATGATCAAAATCGCAATTGTCGGAGTTGGGAACCTAGGGAAAGCTTTGCTCACATATAACTTTTCAATACATGACGATATGACGATTACAGAAGCGTTTGACGTAAAAGAAGATGTTATTGGCCAGAAAATAGGGAACGTTATTGTAAAAGATAACGATGAATTAGTAACAACATTGAAGAAGGAAGAAATAGATGTTGTGATTCTAACTACACCAGAAAGAGTTGCACAGAAAGTTGCAGATGAACTCGTCCAAGCTGGTGTGAAAGGTATTTTAAACTTCACTCCTGGTAGAATTAATACGCCTTCAGATGTGCAAGTACATCAAATTGACTTAGGTATAGAATTACAGTCATTATTATTCTTTATGAAAAATTACAGTGAATAAATGTGATGTTAGCTTTGAATGATTACCCTTGTTATATCTTTAATTAATTATAGAACAGTCTGGGACTAAGTATGTCTCAGGCTTTTTCTGTTATGTTTGAAAATGAAAGGAAAAACTGTTGTGTTGATAAATATGTATAGGTTAATAAATTATCACGTAGAGATATAAAGATGAATCGTAATTAATCGCATTTCTTATATGAACATAATATAAATATCAAAAATGTTGTGTATAAGGTTGAAAACTAGAAAACCATCACCTATAATACATACTAAACTTATCGGAAATGAGGGGGTTAGGATTATGTGGATGATTTTTAGTGGCTTAATTGTCGGGGGACTCTTAGGTTTTGTGATGCAAAGAACAAGATTTTGTTTAACAGGTGGCTTTCGAGATATGTATGTGCAAAAGAATAATAAGATGTTCTATGCATTATTAATCGCTATTACTATTCAAAGTATAGGATTATTGATTTTGACGGCAACAAGTATTTTACAAATTCCTGCACATAGTTTTCCAATATTGGGAACAGTTATAGGTTCTTTTATTTTTGGAATTGGAATAGTATTGGCTGGAGGGTGTGCAACAGGTACTTGGTATCGCGCTGGGGAAGGGCTAATTGGTAGTTGGATTGCATTAGTATTATATGCTGTTACTGCAGCAATCACTAAAACAGGGATTTTAAAGCCAGTAATGGATAAAATTAATCAACCAACGAATGTAAATAGTGATATGTCCCAAACAACGGGCATTCCGTTTTGGGGATTAGTCGTTATATTAACTATAATCACCATTTTTCTAGTTGTAAGAACGCTCAATAATAAGAAAGTTCGAGTTGCTTTTCCAAAACTAAAGCAACGTTATACAGGTATTAGATATTACCTTTTCGAAAAACGATACCATCCATTTATTGCAGCAATTGCAATTGGACTTATCGCACTCTTAGCTTGGCCAATGAGTGTATCAACTGGAAGAAATGACGGTTTAGGTATAACAACACCATCAGCAAATTTAGTACACTTTTTGATTACAGGTGAAACTAAATTTATTGATTGGGGTGTCTTTTTAGTTCTAGGAATTTTCATTGGTTCATATATTGCAGCTAGAGGATCAAGAGAATTTAAATGGCGATTGCCAGACAAGATTACAATACGAAACAGTGCTATTGGTGGCATATGTATGGGATTTGGTGCGTCAGTTGCTGGTGGTTGTTCTATCGGTAACGGTTTGGTTGAAACGGCAACGATGACTTGGCAAGGATGGATTGCGCTAGCATCGATGATAGTTGGGGTATGGACAATGAGTCATTTTATCTTTGTTCGTCCAATGAAAAAAGTAAAACAACAATCTGCAAAGGCCCAACAGCAAACGCAAATAGTATAGAAGATTAATATGCCAATGATGTTGATCAAATAAAAGTGATTGGAAAAGGAGAAATAATTATGATACACGAATTAGGTACAGTAGGAATGGTATGTCCATTTCCGTTAATTGAAGCGCAAAAGAAAATGGCAACATTGCAATCTGGAGATGAATTAAAAATTGATTTTGATTGCACGCAAGCGACGGAAGCTATTCCAAATTGGGCTGCAGAAAATGGATATCCTGTAACAAACTATGAACAAATTGATAATGCTTCATGAACAATTACAATTCAAAAAGTTTAACGATATCATTTTAACAATAAAATAGATATTAGCGTCTAGGGCTACTTCCGCTACTTTAAAAGCGAGTAAGTAGTCTTTTTTGTTTTAGTTCATGAAATCATTTTTTATATAGCGTGATACATTTTATTCCAAAAGATGTAATAAAACTTTACGCAATTTTGCTTTTTGTAAATTATCAGATTATTATGAAAACAAGGGAGTGGTAAGTATGAATCTTAACGATACAAAATTTATGTTTTTATGTACATTGCTAGTTTGGCTAATGACGCCTGGATTAAGTTTATTTTATGGCGGTTTAGTTCAATCTAAAAATGCATTAAATACTGTTATGCAAAGTATGGCAGCGATTGTGCTGGTTACATTTGTTTGGGTTACAGTAGGTTTTACAATTAGTTTTGGGGAAGGTAGTTTATGGTTTGGTAACTGGGAATATACATTTCTTAATCATGTAGGTTTCGCGACACAAGAAGATATTAGCCCGCATATTCCATTGGCATTATTTATGTTATTCCAAATGATGTTTTGTACGATTGCAATCTCAATTTTATCTGGTTCAATTGCTGAGAAAATGAAGTTTATTCCTTATTTATTATTCGTAGTAATATGGACTGCTCTTGTATACAGTCCAGTAGCACATTGGGTTTGGGGCGGAGGTTGGATTAACAAACTCGGTGTATTAGATTTCGCTGGAGGTACAGTTGTTCATATTACATCAGGTGTTTCTGGTTTAGTATTAGCTATAATGATTGGAAAAGGAAATAAACATTCTGAATCAACACCACATAATCTTATCATTACTTTGATTGGCGGTATATTCGTGTGGATTGGTTGGTATGGATTTAATGTTGGCAGTGCTTTTACATTTGATCAAATTGCAATGCTTGCATTTACGAATACAGTTATTTCTGCCAGTGCCGGGGCTATTGGTTGGTTAATTTTAGAATATATTTTTAAAAAGACGACAAGTTTACTTGGACTTTTACTCGGTGCATTAGCAGGATTAGTTGTTATTACACCTGCAGCTGGATATGTAACATATCTTAGTGCAACAATCATGGCTTTAATAGGAGGTATCTGTTGCTATATCGTTATTAATTACATCAAGGTAAAACTAAAATATCATGATGCATTAGATGCATTTGGTATTCATGGTGTTGGTGGTATTATTGGTGCAGTATTAACAGCCTTTTTCCAAAGTAAAAAGGCAAATCCTGACATTGAGAATGGCTTTATTTATACTGGTGACATACATATTGTACTTGTACAAATATTATGTGTAACAGCAGTTGTAATTTTTAGTATCGTCATGACGTTTATTATTGCGAAAGTAATTAAATTAATTACACCATTATCTGTTACGGAACAGGAAACGAATATAGGATTAGACAAGATTGTTCACGGTGAACATGCTTACTTTGAAGGTGAGCTAAATAGATTCAATAAACATATTCGATATTAGATTTATATATACATAGAATATTCATTGTCCTGACATTTAACTAAAGGTTGATGTTGGGACATTTTGTTATACAGAAATTTTATTTTGAAATCTTTTTATGAAAGAAGCAGAAATATTATTTAAAGCGGTTACACATATGCTAAAATAAGGCTAAGTGTCATAAATAATGATAGGTGAATAAGTATGAAAAATATATCTGATATTGCCAAATTGGCAGGCGTTTCAAAAAGTACAGTATCTAGATTTTTAAATAATGGATCTATAAGTAAAAAAACAAGTGAAAAATTAACAAAAATTATAGCAGAGCATGACTATCAACCGAATCAATTTGCTCAAAGCTTAAGAGCGAGACAAACACACCTTATTGGTGCCATTATACCTAGAATGAATTCATATGCAGTAGATGAAACAATCAAAGGATTGGCAAAACAATGCCAAAAATATGAATCACAATTAATTTTAAATTATACAGGTTTAAATATCGAAGCAGAAATACAAGCGCTTGAAACATTAGCACGCAGTAAAGTAGATGGTATTGTTTTAATGGCTACAGACATAACAGAAAAACATATTGAAGTCATTAATAAAATGAATGTACCAATCGTTATTGTTGGTCAACAACATGAACAACTTCATAGTATTGTGCATGATGATTATAAAGCAGGTCAAATTATAGGTGAATGGATTGGTCAACAGGGATATCAACAAGTTGAAGTGTTTAGTGTGAGTGAAAAAGATATTGCAGTTGGTATACATAGAAAACGTGGTTTACTTGACCAGTTAGCCAAATATCAAATTAAACCTAATATACATGAAACAAATTTTACTTATGTGGAAGCACAAAAAGATGTTGCAAATGTTTTGGAAAATGTGGAGCAAGTAGATGCGGTTGTTGGTGCAACTGATACGATTGCATTAGCTGCCTATAAATATTATTCTGATAAAAAAGATGTTATGAAACCACATCAAATATATGGTTTTGGTGGTGACCCAATGACACAATTAGTGTCTCCATCGATAAAAACAATTCATTATAATTATTTTGAAGCTGGCAAATGCGCGATGGAAGAGATACAACAGATGCTTAAAAAGCAAGATATGCCATATAGCGTCACAGTAGATGTTAATATTTAGACGCTGTATTTTTTAAAATAAATGTGGAACCGATACCATAAAAGTATAAATGGATAGGTTAAAAGTTAAAGAACGTAGGTAAAATTTGCTATAATAGAATATAAATTGTTAACAGCATAAATTATAAAAGGAGGACTGGGTAAATATTATGACCGAATGGACTAGAGAAGAACGTTATCAACGAATCGAGGACGTTGATACTGAGTATTTTAAAACATTAAAACAACAAGTTGATCAATCAAAATTTCGTCAACAATTTCATATACAACCAGAAACGGGCTTATTAAACGATCCCAACGGACTTATTTTTTATAAAGGAAAGTATTATGTTTCACATCAATGGTTCCCATTAGGCGCAGTACATGGCTTAAAGTATTGGTATAACTACACGAGTGATGACTTAATAAACTTTAAAGCTGAAGGGCCAATTTTAAATCCAGATACTAAATATGACAGCCATGGTGTATATAGCGGTAGTGCTTTTGAATATAACGGGCATTTATATTATATGTACACAGGAAATCATCGAGATAATCATTGGCAACGCCATGCGAGTCAAATGATCGCACGATTGAAAGAAGACGGTTCAGTTGAAAAGTTTCCAAAGCCAGTAATTAGCCAGCAACCAGAAGGATATACGAGTCATTTTAGAGATCCTAAAGTTTTTAAATATGGTGAGAAATATTATGCGATCATTGGCGCACAAAATAATGATCAGCAAGGTCGATTATTACTTTATAATACTGAAGATATAATTAATTGGCATTATTTAGGTGAAATAAATACAGAGTTAGATGATTTTGGATATATGTGGGAATGCCCAGATTACTTTAATGTAGATAATCAAGATGTCATACTTATTTGTCCACAAGGTATTGAACCAAAAGACGATCAGTTCAACAATATTTATCAAAGTGGTTATATACTTGGAACGTTTGATATTGAAAAGTTAACATATGAACATGAAAATTTTGTCGAGCTTGATAATGGCTTTGATTTCTATGCACCTCAAACATTTTTAGATGAAAAAGGCCGACGAGTACTAATTGGATGGATGGGGTTACCGGAAATCGAATATCCTACTGATAATGAAGGATGGGCCCATTGCTTAACAATTCCTCGTGTATTAAATGTAGAAAATGGTCAACTTAAGCAACGTCCATATCCAGCGTTGGAAAAATTACGTCACAATAAAGAGACAGCATTAGGCTACGCAAATAAATTTACTCGAAAATTACATCCGTACGAAGGTAAACAGTATGAATTAATCATAGATATTTTGGACAATGATGCTACCGAAGTGTACTTTGAATTACGTACGTCTAAGACTTCTTCAACATTAATCGCTTATAACAAGCGTGAAAATAAAATAACATTAGATCGCAGCGACAGTGGTTTATTGCCGACAAATGTTGAAGGTACGACGCGTAGTACAATATTAGACACGCCATTAAAGCAATTACAAATTTTTGTTGATACATCTAGTATAGAAATTTTCTGTAATGATGGGGAACGTGTTTTGACATCTCGAATTTTCCCGACAGAAGACGCACTAGGTATTAAAACATCAACAGAATCAGGGCAAGTATATTTACAATTTACTAAATATGATTTAAAGGATGAACATAAATGAGACGTTTATTTTCAATAGGAGAAGCGTTAATTGATTTTATTCCAAATATTACAAATGCGAATTTAAAAGATGTTCAAACATTTACGAAGCAAATTGGTGGCGCGCCATGCAATGTAGCTTGTACAGTTCAAAAGTTAGGACAACAAGCGCATATGATTACACAATTAGGTAATGATGCATTTGGAGATAGCATTGTTGAAACGATTTCAAGTATTGGTGTAGATGTATCAAACGTGTATCGCACGAATGAAGCAAACACTGCATTAGCTTTTGTGAGTTTGACTGAAGCGGGCGAGCGAGATTTTTCTTTTTATCGTAAGCCCTCTGCTGATATGTTATTTGAACCAAGTTTTGTGAATGATATTGATGTGAATGAAAACGATGTAGTACATTTTTGTTCTGTTGATTTGGTCGATAGTCCGATGAGAGATGCGCATTATCAATTGATTACCAAAACATTAAATGCAAATGGTACTGTCGTATTTGATCCTAATGTAAGATTGCCATTATGGGATAACGCTGAAGATTTAAGACAAACTATTCATACCTTTTTGCCATTGGCACATATTGTAAAAGTTTCAGATGAAGAATTAGAATTTATTACAGATATTGATGATGAAAATGAAGCCATTCAATCATTATTTAAAGGTAATGTTACTGTAGTCATTTATACGAAGGGAGCAGATGGTGCTGCCATATATTTGAAAAATGGTATTAATCATTATCATAGTGGCTATAAGGTAAAACCTGTTGATACAACTGGGGCAGGGGATGCCTTTATTGGTGCAGCTATTAGCAGGATTTTAGCAACCGATGTGTTAAATTTAACTCAGTTATTTGAAAATGAAGGTGAGGAAATTTTAGCGTTTAGCAATAGCGTTGCTGCAATAGTGACAACGAAGTATGGTGCTATTAATAGTTTGCCAACATTACAAGAGGTTGAACAAGCATTTTAAATAATTCATTTATAAAACAGTGTAGGAAACAAGTTGAATCTTGTGCCACACTGTTTTTTTGCGAGCAAAATAAGATTCATTGGGTAAGAAAATGTAGCATTTTATTTAAGGAAACTGTCGATTTCAAATTTAGTATATTTTGTTAAAAATTGCGCCATAGGATTGTAGAGTGAAATAGAAATTGATAAATTATGTAGTAATAGGAATAGGTATACAAAGAAACGTTACATCATTTTTTAATTCACGCGTCATATTTAATGTTGTTATTAAAAATAAAAAGCCAGCTATACAGTGCATTTGCTAGTTATCTTGTTAAAATCCAACAAGATTTACAATTGAATACGCCGTTAACTGACTTTATTATCTTATTATATTTTTTTAACGTTTCTCACCGATGCATAGCAGTGTTCTTTATTTTTAAAATAGACAATTCGCTCTTTCGAATCAATAGATTCAATATTATGGCGATTGACGACAAAGCTATTATGACATCTGAAGAAGCGATCATCTAATTGACTCAGTTCTTTTAAATTACCATAAAATTCAATTTGACGATTGTCTAAATGCGCAATGAGTCTGTGTGACTTAGTTGATGATTCAAAAAACATAATATCATCATATTGAACATACACAGAATTACTGCCACGTTTTAACTCAATCGTTTCAACGCTATTATCTTTTGATAATAATTGTAAGCGTGTATGTGCAGTTTCTAAACAGTCTATAATACGTGTTCTTAATTCTGCTGGATCATCCTTAAAAATAAAATCCATCGCTGCAACTTTGTAGACAAATGTTAAATACGTAAGTTCACTGTGACTCGTAACGAAAATAATGTTACCAACTGGGTCATGCTTACGAATTTCACTGCCTAATTTGATACCATTAATATCAGTTGAAAGTTGAATATCTAAAAAGTAACAGCCTATGTCATTCATATTTTTAGCTTGCTCAAGCACCTCATAAGGATTATCAGTTGCGAGGGCAATTTCCATAGGCTTTTCTTCTATCATTATATAATTTTTGATAATGGTAACCATGTTTTCTCTTTGTTTTGGATCGTCTTCGCAAATGAAAATTTTCATACATTCACATCCTTATGGCTAGTTGTTAATAATTTCAACTTTTTGAATAAAGAAACCATTTTCGATAATTGTATCTAACAAGACATTGTCTGCATTATCAGCAATTTCTTTTAAAGTTGATAGACCTAAACCACGACCTTCACCTTTAGTAGAAAAACTTTCTTGGAATAACTCATGAATGCGTGGTATATCATCAGCGCATTTATTCATAACAATAAACGTTACTGAGTTTTCACTTTCAATAAATGCAACGCGAATGATAGGGTCATCAATTTCAGTTGATGCCTCAATTGCATTATCAAGAATAATACCAATACTGCGACTTAAATCGATCATATTCAAATTAATGCTACTTACTTCATCGGGTATTTCGATACTAATCGGTATATTCATTTCTTGGGCGCGTAAAATTTTAGCTGTGATTAAGCCTTTAATCTCACGTACTTTAAGATTCTCAATACCATTTAATTTTATAGCATTCATTTGTAAATTGTCTTTCATAGGTACAATATTTTTATTGAAATAATCACGTAGGCCAGGCATGTCATCTTCTCGAATGAATTCTGAAAGCGTTGTTAAGATATTGACATAATCGTGACGGAACTTGCGCATTTCGTTGTTGATAGCTTCAATCTTCAATGTATATTCATAATAGGTTTCAATTTCTTCTTGATTACGTTTATATTTCATCTCTTTAAGTAGAAATTGAGAAATAACAAATGTTAATATACTTAAAAATATAGTGATACCAATAAAAATAAAAGAATACTGCCTTATTACTTTAGCTTCATCCGAGTTTATTTGTGAATAAAAGAAAAATAATGAAAAAGTAAGCAGTAAGATAGTCGAAATAACTATTAAAAATCCTTTGTTTAGTATTAGATATGGTGTGCTGATTTTTTTGAGAACTCTATTTATTATATATGAGAATAGTATACTAATAGTCACATAAACTACAAAAAAGCTAGGGAATATTACAAATATACTATCAGAAATTTTGGTGATATATGCATATATAACTATATACATGTAGTTAGCACAGTACAGAATAATCTGTGAAGTCATAATCAACAAAATAGAATACCATTTGATTTTGACAAAATACATTATAATAATGAATGAAGTTAAAATGATTAAGGACGCGCTATCAAACATTTTAAATAGAAATAAAGATAATGTCGAAATTCCTATAATGAAAAAATAATCAAGTTTACTGTACTTAATACCACTAATTATAGCTGGTATTGTAAACATTAATATCATTTGAGTTAATACGAATAAAACAAAATTATAACTATTTAATAATTCCACCTACTATCACACTTTCTATTTTTATTATTCGTGTAATTGAGTTAATTCTTTAGGTACTTCAACTTCATCCATTATGAAGTCGCATGTACTATAAGCTGCGATGTTACCAATGTTTTTTAAAATCCCAGTAATAAAATCAAAAAATAAATTAAATAATGTATTCATTTTAAGTCCTCCTTAATAAAGAAAATAGGTAGTAAAGTAATGGCTTCTATTATGATGCCTAATTGAATAAATTGGGCAAATGGTTCTTTGATGATAAGTGTGATAATGAAAAAGATTAAACTAACAATAATTGCGTAATATTTTTTTCGCTTAATAAGTCGAACGGGAATAGGTTTCTTTTTAGTTGCTGCAGGAGCATATTTAATTATCAAACCAATAGCAATAAACGTCAAAATAGTCATAATTAAAAAGTTAATATGAAAATTTACTATTACTAAAGGTAAAAGTATAAATAATATAATACTTTCTACATAACACCAAAAGGAAGAAGGTGCATGGGCACCATGAGCATGTCTTCTTATTAAATAAAATGTTAAATTCGTAATTAACGTAAAGAGAAAAATGTTTAAAATATAGGCAATCGTATACATAACAATCAGTTTTCCTATATTTTTAGCTAAGACCTGCATCCCTAATCGTACTTGCAAAAATTGAATATGATCTAAGTTATTTCTCTTTTGAAGATACGTGGCAAACTGGTCAATTTTGTTATCAAAATAATTCAATTTTACACCACTCTCCTCACTGTTATTATACGATTTAGTACAATCTTTTATCATTATATTGCCTAACTGTAGGAAATAAATACTTAACTGTTAAATGTAATTTGTATTTAATATTTTAACATAAAAAAATTTACAGTTAAGAATAAAAAACGACTAGTTAAGAAAAAATGGAAAATAAATGCTTATAGCATGTTTTAATATAACTAGATCACAGAGATGTGATGGAAAATAGTTGATGAGTTGTTTAATTTTAAGAATTTTTATCTTAATTAAGGAAGGAGTGATTTCAATGGCACAAGATATCATTTCAACAATCGGTGACTTAGTAAAATGGATTATCGACACAGTGAACAAATTCACTAAAAAATAAGATGAATAATTAATTACTTTCATTGTAAATTTGTTATCTTCGTATAGTACTAAAAGTATGAGTTATTAAGCCATCCCAACTTAATAACCATGTAAAATTAGCAAGTGAGTAACATTTGCTAGTAGAGTTAGTTTCCTTGGACTCAGTGCTATGTATTTTTCTTAATTATCATTACAGATAATTATTTCTAGCATGTAAGCTATCGTAAACAACATCGATTTATCATTATTTGATAAATAAAATTTTTTTCATAATTAATAACATCCCCAAAAATAGATTGAAAAAATAACTGTAAAACATTCCCTTAATAATAAGTATGGTCGTGAGCCCCTCCCAAGCTCGCGGCCTTTTTTTATTGTAATAAAGAAGGGATGAGTTAATCCTCATTATGAGATCCACCGTTAAAATATATGAATAATTCTAATGTTGGAAAAGGTCAAAAAAATAATCAATTTAATTAAGAAAATCATTCATTTGCTAAGTGTGAAATTGGTTCTTACTGAGTTATCTATTATAAAAAAATAAACATAGACTTATGAAAAATCTCTCATAAATCTATGTTTAGTCATGACATGTGTTAAATATTATTTCAGGCGCTTCTTATTTATACAAATCTAATTTAATACTTTTAAATACAGGTATATTTTCGCGTTGCTGTTCTACTTCATTTAAGTTTAAATCTACAGTCAAAACATCTGCGGATTCATTTAATTCTCCAACTAAATCTCCATTTGGATTTATAACTATCGAATGACCAGCATATTCTGTGTTACCATCGAACCCAGTGCTATTAGTTCCAATAACAAACATATTATTTTCAATTGCACGTGCCTTTAGTAATGAATGCCAATGTTGAAGTCGTGACATAGGCCATTGCGCCACATAAAATGCAATTTTAGCACCACTACGAGCAGGATATCTTAATAATTCTGGAAAACGTAAATCATAACAGATAAGTTGGGTCACATAAGTACCGTCAGACAATTGAAAGGGTTCAGCTACGTTTTCGCCAGCGGTTAAAAATTCATGCTCTCTTAACATAGGAACTAAATGAACTTTGTCGTATTCATTAATCAGCTGGCCACCTTTATTCACACTAAAAGCTGTATTAAATATTTGATTGTTTCTAATGTTAGAAACTGACCCAGCTATGATATCGACTTTATATTTTTCAGCTAAATGTTTAATAAATGAAAAACTTTGTCCTAGATTATTATCTGCTTTTTCATTTAAATGCTCTAAATCATAGCCATTATTCCACATTTCAGGTAAAACGACTACATCTACTTCAGCATTCATATTTTTTTCGAACCATTGTGTTATTTGAGTTTCATTTTTAGAACTATCTCCAAAAATAATCGGTAATTGATAAATTTGGACTTTCATAACATCACTTCCTTGATAGATCTTATAATAACTTACTAAAAGTTATGTTGAAACGCAAAAAACGAGCCCAGGACATAAAATCAAAGTCCTAGGCTCTACAATGCTATATTGACAGTAGTTGATGGGGCCCCAACATAGAGAAATTAGAACACCAATTTCTACAGACAATGCAAGTTGGGG
>NZ_KV830978.1:0-19022 GCF_001836945.1 Staphylococcus sp. HMSC062H10 | reverse complement strand
TCTTATACATGAGTTTTACTCATGTATTCCTATTCTTAAGTACACATTAGCAGCGGCTAATGTGTAAGAACTACTACATAATGAATAACTAATGATTCTATATCATTTCTGTACCATTCCCAACAATATATTGATTATTTTTTTATTACGAAACGATCTTCCACTGGATTAAATGTTTTTTCGCCAGCAGCTTCACGAATATCACCAAATGGCATTTGAGCAATAAGTTTCCAACTTTTAGGAATATTAAATTCATTTGAAGTCATCTCATCAACAAGTGGATTATAGTGTTGTAATGAAGCACCTATGCCTTTAGTAGCTAATGCAGTCCAAATTGCAAATTGATGCATGGCATTTGTTTGAGTTGACCATATTGCAAAATTATCATAGTAGTTTGGCATTTGTTCTTGTAAACCACTTACAACATCTTGATCTTCATAAAACAAAATTGTGCCGTATGAATGTTTGAAGTTATCAATTTTTTGTTCAGTTGGCTCGAAATCACGATTCTCTCCCATGACTTCTTTTAAAATTGCTTTTGTGTTATCCCAAAATTTATTATTGTTGTCATTTAATAAGAGAACAATTCTAGTTGATTGAGAATTAAATGATGAAGGAACATGTTTAACTGCATGTGCAATCATTGATTCTAATTCGTCATCGCTAATTGATATTGAATCTTTCAAATTATATATTGAACGTCTTTCTTCCAATGCGTTGTCAAAAGTCATTGCTTTTTTATCTTTTTTAAATAAACCCATAATCATTACTCCTTCTTTAGTAAAGAATACTTAATAGACTTAGTATAAATTTTATACTCGAACTTGTAAAGTAATATTTACGAAAATTTCAAGAATATTAATATTCATTTTCAAATTCCAAATATAAATGCATTTTCAACGCATATTTATTATACTTAGATTAATACTTATATGAAAAAGGGAGGTGTCTCGTGAAATGTCATATCATTGGTTTAAGAAAATGTTACTTTCAACAAGTATGTTAATTTTAAGTAGTAGTAGTATAGGGCTTGCAACGCACACAGTTGAAGCAAAGGATAACTTAAATGGAGAAAAGCCAACGACTAATTTGAATCATAATGTAACTTCGCCATCAGTAAATAGTGAAATGAATAATAATGAGACTGGGACACCTCACGAATCAAATCAAACGGGTGATGAAGGAACAGGTTCGAATAGTCGTGATGCTAATCCTGATTCGAATAATGTGAAGCCAGACTCAAATAACCCAAACCCAGGTCCGAATCCGAAGCCAGACCCAGATAAGCCGAAACCAAATCCGAATCCAAAACCAGACCCAGATAAACCAAAGCCAAATCCGGAACCAAAGCCAGACCCAGATAAGCCGAAACCAAATCCGGATCCAAAACCAGATCCAGACAAACCGAAGCCAAATCCGGAACCAAAACCAGATCCAAATCCGAATCCAAAACCAGACCCTAATAAGCCAAATCCAAATCCGTCTCCAAATCCCAATCAACCTGGGGATTCCAATCATTCTGGTGGCTCGAAAAATGGGGGAACATGGAACCCAAATGCTTCAGATGGATCTAATCAAGGTCAATGGCAACCAAATGGAAATCAAAGAAACTTACAAAATCCTACTGGTAATGATTTTGTATCCCAACGATTTTTAGCCTTGGCGAATGGGGCTTACAAGTATAATCCGTATATTTTAAATCAAATTAATCAATTGGGTAAAGAATATGGAGAAGTTACTGATGAAGACATTTATAATATTATTCGCAAACAAAACTTCAGCGGAAATGCATATTTAAATGGATTACAACAGCAATCGAATTACTTTAGATTCCAATATTTCAATCCATTGAAATCAGAAAGGTACTATCGTAATTTAGATGAACAAGTACTCGCATTAATTACTGGTGAAATTGGATCAATGCCAGATTTGAAAAAGCCCGAAGATAAGCCGGATTCAAAACAACGTTCATTTGAGCCGCATGAAAAAGACGATTTTACAGTAGTTAAAAAACAAGAAGATAATAAGAAAAGTGCGTCAACTGCATATAGTAAAAATTGGCTAGCAATTGTATGTTCTATGATGGTGGTATTTTCAATCATGCTATTCTTATTTGTAAAGCGAAATAAAAAGAAAAATAAAAACGAATCACAGCGACGATAATCCGTGTGTGATTCGTTTTTTATATTATGGAATAAAAATGTGATATATAAAATTCGCTTGTTCCGTGGCTTTTTTCAAAGCTTCAGGATTAAGTAATTGGAATATAACGACAAATCCATTTTGTAACATATGAATAATAATTGGAACAGCAAGTCGTTTCGTCCATACATATGCTAATGAAAAAATGACGCCCATACCAAAGTAAATAGGAATAAATTTATAGTCATTATGCGCTAATGCAAAGATTAATGAGCTTACAGTCGTTGCAATAGCAAATGCGACGATACGGTTACCTTTAATTGCATTAAATAATTCGCCAAAGATTACTTTTCTAAATACATATTCTTCTAATAGAGGACCAACGATTGATACGAAAAAGATAAACAATGGAATCTTTCGTGCAATAACGATTAAACGCTCAGTATTTGGACTTGTTTGTTGTGTGCCAAAAATTTGACTATATACAATACTAACTACCATTTGATAAATCATTACCAGTGCAAATCCAAGCAATGCCCATGGAATGATATATTTTTTAGGTTCTTTAACTTCTAATTCTAATTTTGTTGGATTTTTAATTTTTAAATTAATTAAAATAATCGTCGTGGCGGCGATTAAAAATAGAACAAGTTGTATGTAAATGACTGCTTTAGTCAGTTCTATGCCACTATATTGTGCAAATGGTAATTTTTTCACAATGAGAAGCGGTAAAAATTGAGACAATATATAAATAATAACAGTTAGCAATGATGCCCATAGTCTTGTCATAATTTTCCTCCAAATATTTGTTTATAATTTATTTTATCGTAAATAACTTGAAGTTACAAAACTTAATTGAAAGGTTATGACTTGAAGTTTTGACCAAATTTGATTATTATAAATGTATGTTAGCACTCTATAAAGTTAAGTGCTAAACTTTAGGTTTTTTAAGGAGGAACAATCATGCTAAAACCAATTGGAAATCGTGTGATTATTGAGAAAAAAGAACAAGAACAAACAACTAAAAGTGGTATTGTTTTAACTGATAGTGCTAAAGAAAAATCAAACGAAGGCGTTATCGTTGCAGTAGGAACAGGACGCCTATTAAATGATGGTACAAGAGTGACTCCTGAAGTGAAAGAAGGGGACCGTGTCGTGTTCCAACAATATGCAGGTACAGAAGTTAAACGAGATAATGAGACTTATTTAGTTTTAAATGAAGAAGATATTTTAGCGGTAATTGAATAATATAGAATATAATTCATAGATAGATTGTAAAGAACGAAAATGAAATATGACTAAACAAATGGAGGTTTATCATTTATGGTTAAACAATTGAAATTCTCTGAAGATGCACGTCAAGCAATGTTACGCGGTGTTGACCAATTAGCAAATGCAGTTAAAGTAACGATTGGTCCTAAAGGACGTAATGTTGTATTAGATAAAGAGTTTACAGCACCTTTAATTACGAACGATGGTGTAACGATTGCTAAAGAAATCGAATTAGAAGATCCATATGAAAATATGGGGGCTAAACTAGTTCAAGAAGTCGCAAATAAGACAAATGAAATTGCTGGTGACGGTACGA
The DNA here is from genome assembly GCF_001836945.1 of Staphylococcus sp. HMSC062H10. NCBI lineage: Bacteria > Bacillati > Bacillota > Bacilli > Caryophanales > Staphylococcaceae > Staphylococcus > Staphylococcus sp. HMSC062H10. The sequence goes on along the minus strand of NZ_KV830978.1, from coordinate 15,292 downwards.
CAACTGCAACAGTATTAGCTCAAGCAATGATTCAAGAAGGCTTGAAAAATGTTACAAGTGGTGCGAACCCAGTTGGTTTACGACAAGGTATCGACAAAGCAGTTAAAGTTGCTGTTGAAGCGTTACATGAAAATTCTCAAAAAGTTGAAAATAAAAATGAAATTGCGCAAGTAGGTGCTATTTCAGCAGCAGATGAAGAAATTGGACGCTATATTTCAGAAGCTATGGAAAAAGTAGGTAACGATGGTGTCATTACAATTGAAGAATCAAATGGACTAAACACTGAACTAGAAGTGGTTGAAGGTATGCAATTTGATCGTGGTTATCAATCACCGTATATGGTTACTGATTCAGATAAAATGGTTGCTGAATTAGAACGCCCATACATTTTAGTGACAGATAAGAAAATCTCATCATTCCAAGATATCTTACCTTTACTAGAACAAGTGGTTCAATCTAATCGTCCAATCTTAATTGTAGCTGATGAAGTTGAAGGCGATGCATTAACAAATATCGTACTAAACCGCATGCGTGGTACATTTACAGCTGTTGCTGTAAAAGCACCTGGTTTTGGTGATCGTAGAAAAGCGATGCTTAAAGATTTAGCTATTTTAACTGGTGCGCAAGTGATTACTGATGATTTAGGCTTAGATTTAAAAGATGCATCAATAGATATGTTAGGTACTGCAAGTAAAGTAGAAGTAACTAAAGATAATACAACTGTTGTTGATGGTGACGGTGACGAAAACAGCATTGATGCACGTGTAAGCCAATTGAAATCTCAAATTGAAGAAACTGAATCTGACTTTGATCGTGAAAAATTACAAGAGCGCTTAGCTAAATTAGCAGGCGGTGTTGCAGTTATCAAGGTAGGTGCAGCAAGTGAAACAGAACTTAAAGAACGTAAATTACGTATTGAAGATGCTTTAAACTCTACACGTGCAGCAGTTGAAGAAGGTATTGTTGCAGGTGGTGGTACTGCACTAGTAAATGTTTACCAAAAAGTAAGTGAAATTGAAGCTGAAGGCGACATTGAAACAGGTGTGAATATTGTACTTAAAGCATTAACTGCACCAGTTCGCCAAATTGCTGAAAATGCAGGATTAGAAGGCTCTGTCATCGTTGAACGCTTGAAAAATGCAGAACCAGGTGTTGGATTTAACGCTGCTACAAACGAGTGGGTTAATATGTTAGAAGCAGGTATCGTTGATCCAACTAAAGTAACACGCTCAGCATTACAACATGCAGCAAGTGTTGCGGCAATGTTCTTAACTACAGAAGCAGTAGTGGCTTCAATTCCTGAAAAAAATAATGACCAACCTAACATGGGTGGTATGCCAGGAATGATGTAAAACAGTTTCTAGTTTAGACTAACTAGAACATTCCATGATAGACGAGTATGATTCGTTTCAAATAAATATGAGAACGTATGAAAATATGTTTTTAAGACGTTTTCCATTAGTTGCCAAAACTTTTGGAAAGCGTCTTTTTTTATGATGATTTGTCATTGGATTCATAATGGTATTTAAATCATTGAGGTTCAGGAGATATTGTATTACCTAATGAGAGTACATCAACTTCAATAAGTAATAAATATTGCGTGTTCCGGAATGACTGCTTGATTAAAATTCTAATGGGTGGGTGACCTTATTGATTGAAACCACATTTAAAATTTCTTAATCACAAGCAGTTAACTAGGTATAGTTTAGTTTTGAGTTGATCTCTTTTTAGGTGTGTTTATGCATTTTGCTTCATTTTAGGTGTGTTTATGCATTTTGCTTCATTAAAAAGATAAGGCATTTTATCGTCCTAAAATAAATACAGAATAACAAAAAACTACCTGTTCAGGTAGTTTTTTAATGTAATAGATTAAAACACTAGTTCATTTCTTGTTTAAAGATTGATAGCTACTTTATAGATAAATTTGTCCTTTAGTGTAGCGGTAATTTTTAGGACTTTTTGGTGGTATAAATGTTCTTAATAAAGTTAATAGTCCTACTTTACCGCAAAGCATAACGAATATAATAATTATTTTAGTAATACCGTGATATTCTGTGGTAAGGTTCATACTTAACCCGACTGTTCCAAATGCAGAAACCACTTCGAATAATAACTTGATTAATGATATGTTCGGATTAATTATCGATAATATAAAAGTAATGATACTGATAAATAGAAATGAGATATTAATGGTAACAATAGATAGTTTTATATGTTTGTCAGATATTTCTTTATTGAATACGAAAACATTATTTTCTTTACGTATATAATTTAGTACAAAAATAAACGCTACTGCAAAAGTAGTTATTTTAATTCCTCCAGCTGCACTGAGAGGGGCACCACCAATAAACATTAGTAGCATTAACATTAAGGCGGTAGATTTGTTAATGCTTGCTATATCTATACTGTTAAAACCCGCTGTTCGTGTTGTTACTGATTGGAAAAAAGAATTTCCGATTTTTTCAACTAGTCCCATATGTTGCATAGTATTAAACTGTTCTAATAAAAAGAATGTAATAGCACCTATAATTATTAGGATACTAGTAGTAGTTAAGACTAATTTAGAATGTAAAGATAATTTACTCAATTTTTTACAATTAATAAAGTCTATTACGACAAAATGTCCAATACCTCCAAATACTATGAGTATTGAGATTATGATAATGACAATTGGATCATTAGAAAAATCTATTAAGTTATTCTTAAAAAGGGCAAATCCAGCATTATTAAAAGCTGATACTGATGTGAATAAGCTTAAAAATAATCCTTTGCCTATACCAAATTTTGGTATAAAAGATAAACACAAACAAATCATACCAATTAATTCAGTGACTAAACTATAAATAGCCAAGTGTTTAATTAGTTTAATAACACCACCAGGTTCGTCAATATTCCATGTAACCATAATCAAGAATCTATTTTTCATTGATATCTTTCTATTTAAAAATACTAGTGTCAATAGTGTTACGGTTACGATACCCAGACCACCTATTTGTATTAATAATAGTATTACTATCTCACCAAGTATATTAAACTGTGATCCTATATCAACTGGGGACAAGCCAGTAACTGTAAATGCACTTGAAGCTATAAATAGGGCATCTAAAAAAGATATTGGCTTTTTACCAGTGAAAGGTAAATACAATAAAAGTGCACCTATGATAGTTGTAGAGAAGAAAAGCATTAAATAAAAATATAAAGGTTTGTGGACTTTGTTCATTTTAATTGCATACTCCTTTATATTATAAATTAATAATTAGATAATATCATAAACGAAAAAAGAAATGTTACTGATGTGTATTACTTTTCAATTCTAGTCAGGGGCCCCAACACAGAGAATTTCGAAAAGAAATTCTACGAACAATGTAAGTTGGGGTGGGAGCCTCAAAAAAGAGAAATTGGATTCCCAATTTCAACAGACAATGCAATATATGTATGATAAATCAGCACTATAGTTTTAATTTTACATCACCTATTCAATGGAAATATGCTTGTTGATATTTGAATATTTACATTCAAATAATTCGTCGTCAAAATTTTGTTTTCCAGCTCAAAAACTTAAAATTCGCAATAAAAACTGCCAGCACCCGAATAGGGCAGCTGACAGTATACCTCTTATTTCTCCTTTAAATATTGAATGGAAGCCTCTTTGAAAATATCAATATATTTCAGATACATATCTTTTTCAATATATTCATCGATTTGATGTGCCATTAATGGATTACCTGGTCCAAAAATGGCTAAATCAACATTGTCCTTATTATCTCCTAAGAAGCTGGAAGCATCCGTTGCACCTACAAGCGCCGAAACAAAGATTTCACCTTGTTCTATATAACTAGAAGCTACATCTTTAATCGTAGTAATTAATTTGCTATTTTTATCGCTTGTGACAGGACGATGATTGCTTGGAATTTCAAGTGAAAGCTTATTGCTATTCACATCATTTATGATATTTTGGAAAAATGATTCTACAAAGTCGTTATCATACTCAGGAACTGGTCTTACGTTAAATTCAAGTGAAGCTTCATCTGGTACAGAGTTAAATTGTTTGCCGCCATTTATAATCGAACATACAGCTGTAAGACCAGATGCATCATTTGCATCCTCTTCAGAAATTTCTTTTCCTATCAATGATTTGAACATGGGCGCAACATCTAACTCATGTTTAGTATCATTTTTTTTAAGCTCTGAATATTTTTCTTTAAATTGATTATAAAATTCAAGCAGTGTATCAATTGCATTGTCACCAATAAATGGAACTGAGCTATGGACAGCTTTACCAGTTGCAGTTACTTTACATGACATAGACCCTTTATGTGCATAATAAATTCCAGATCCAGTTGGTTCAGCAATCATTAGACCATCAACATCATCTAAATAGCCTTTATCTGCTAATAATTTGGCGCCTTCTTGCTCTTTCTCTTCACCAGCAGTAGCGAGTAATCTAATGGTTCCTTGAGGCAATTGATTTTGTTCTTTTAATTCAATGAGTGTGATGACCAAAGCCATCAGACCGCCTTTCATATCCGTTGTGCCTCGACCATATAATTTGCCATCTTTTTCAGTTAATTGAAAAGGAGGGTATGTCCAGTTATCTTGATTTCCTGCATCAACGACATCCATATGACCGCTCAATGCAAGTATAGGAGAGCCACTACCGATTTCAGCAACGATATTGGCGCGCTGTTCATTAACTTTTAAAATTTTAGAGTTAATATCATATTTGTCGAATAAATTCTTTAAATAATGACAAACCTCTATTTCATTGTTGTTCTCAGTTTGAAGTTCAATGATATCTGCGAGTAATTGAATTTTTTCCTTTTCACTAAAAGTTGTCATCAAGCTCACACCTTTACAAAATAGTATATATATTTATATAAACATAATTATTGTATTTAAACATTAATTTTAAGTAACAAAGTGACGTGCTATGTTCATGATTGCATCTTAAAATATGCACCTTATATCAGTAGTCTAATAATCACTGATAGCAGGTGTTTTTTTATTGTAAATCGTCCAGTCGGATTGTATAAAAAATATTTATTTAAAGCATGTATAACATATAGATCCGTGGTGATTAACTACGAAATAAAGGGATTTACTAATTTAATCACTTTGTACACACATTAATTTTATATCGAAAAAAGTATTTAATAATATAAACAAAATCATTTAATAAATAGTTAAATATATATTCTTAGTTTTTGTGATATTATTCACATGTCGATACCTATCAACAATATTAAATATAAGAAAGAAGGTTATAACAATGAAAAATAAAAAGCGCGTATTCATTGCGTCATCATTATCATGTGCACTTTTATTGTTATCAGCAGCAAATACAGAAGCGAATTCAGCGAATAAAGACTCACAAGACCAAACTAAGAAAGAACATGTTGATAAGGCTCAACAAAAAGAAAAGCGTAATGTGAATGATAAAGATAAAAATACACCAGGACCTGATGACATTGGTAAAAACGGTAAAGTTACAAAGCGTACTGTATCTGAATACGATAAAGAGACAAATATTTTACAAAATTTACAATTCGACTTTATCGATGATCCAACATATGACAAGAATGTCTTACTTGTCAAAAAACAAGGGTCAATTCATTCAAATTTAAAGTTTGAATCTCATCGAAATGAAACAAACGCATCATGGTTAAAATACCCGAGTGAATATCACGTTGATTTTCAAGTACAAAGAAACCCTAAAACTGAAATTTTAGATCAACTGCCAAAAAATAAAATTTCCACTGCGAAAGTAGATAGTACATTTTCTTATAGCTTAGGTGGTAAATTCGATTCAACAAAAGGTATTGGACGAACATCATCTAATAGCTATTCTAAATCTATCAGTTATAACCAACAAAATTACGACACAATTGCGAGCGGTAAAAATAATAATAGACACGTACATTGGTCTGTTGTTGCCAACGATTTAAAATACGGGAATGAAATTAAGAACAGAAATGATGAATTCTTATTCTATAGAAATACTAGATTATCTACTGTAGAAAATCCTGAATTAAGTTTTGCGTCAAAATATAGATATCCTGCGCTTGTAAGAAGCGGATTTAACCCAGAATTCTTAACTTATATTTCTAATGAAAAAACAAATGACAAAACACGATTCGAAGTTACATATACACGTAATCAAGATATTTTGAAAAACAAACCTGGTATACATTATGGACAACCAATTTTAGAACAAAATAAAGATGGTCAAAGATTTATTGTAGTTTATGAAGTAGATTGGAAAAATAAAACAGTTAAAGTCGTTGAAAAATACTCTGATCAAAATAAACCATATAAAGAAGGATAAAGTAGAAGGGACGGATGACAAATGATTAAACAAGTATGTAAAAATATTACAATCTGCAGTTTGGCGCTATCAACAGCTTTAACTGTGTTCCCAGCATCTTCTTATGCAGAAATTAAATCTAAAATTACTACAGTTTCCGAGAAGAACCTTGATGGTGATACGAAGATGTATACACGTACGGCTACAACGAGTGATACAGAGAAAAAAATCTCACAAAGCTTACAATTTAATTTTTTAACTGAGCCAAATTATGATAAAGAGACAGTATTTATTAAGGCGAAAGGTACAATTGGCAGTGGATTGAAAATTTTAAATCCAAATGGTTATTGGAATAGTACATTAAGATGGCCTGGTTCTTATTCAGTCTCGATTCAAAACGTTGATGATAACAACAACAGTACAAATGTGACTGATTTTGCGCCTAAAAATCAAGATGAATCAAGAGAAGTTAAATATACGTATGGCTATAAAACAGGTGGAGATTTTTCAATTAATCGTGGCGGTTTAACTGGAAATATTACAAAAGAGAAAAATTATTCAGAGACAATTAGTTATCAACAACCATCTTACCGCACACTTATTGATCAACCTACAACAAATAAAGGTGTAGCTTGGAAAGTAGAAGCACATTCTATCAATAATATGGGACATGATCATACGAGACAACTAACTAATGACAGTGATGATAGAGTGAAAAGTGAAATCTTTTCATTAACTCGAAACGGAAACTTATGGGCGAAAGATAATTTCACGCCTAAAAATAAAATGCCTGTAACTGTGTCAGAAGGATTTAATCCAGAATTTTTAGCTGTAATGTCACACGATAAAAATGATAAAGGTAAATCAAGATTTATCGTTCATTATAAACGATCAATGGATGACTTTAAATTAGATTGGAACAAACATGGTTTCTGGGGCTATTGGTCTGGTGAAAACCATGTAGATCAAAAAGAAGAAAAATTATCAGCATTATATGAAGTTGATTGGAAGACACATGATGTAAAATTAATTAAAACATTTAATGATAAAGAAAAGAAATAAGTTTTCGCAAGTTGCCTGCTGCGTATCGCGTAGTAGGTAACTTTTTATTTATTTTGGGATAGATAGTTTGAGATACTGTATCTTTTATGTTGAGTAAACTAACTTGATGTTGTTAGATGGCATATGAGCCATGTTGAAGTGTAGCGGAAGTTATTATATTAATGAAGAGATACCTATTTAAAGTTAGTCATTTCATATTTCAACAAAAACTCGCTTCGACCTTTTAGAACGAAGCGAGTTATTAGTTAGTTGAGTGCTATTTACTATAGGCTTTGATTGGATAATGATCTGAGAAATCATTGTATACATAGTAGTAAGGGAAGGCATAGACATCCCATGGCTTAGGTTTTTCAGTAACAACTTCATTAACTAATTGTTTTGGTTGTTTATGATCTTTATCTGTAAATATATAGTCTAAATGTTCTGGTTTACCATTAGGATAATTATATTTCGCGATAGAATTTGACTGTGGATCCCATGTGCTATTGTGTCCTGCATATAGAACATCATTCACGTTTAAGTTTTTAAGCATATCTTTGAACTCTGGAGTACCTTTATTAACATTCAAATCGCCACCGATATAAACCGTTTCATCTTTAGGTATGTTTTTCTTTTTAACAAAGTCGCTGATTTCTTTCATTTGTTCAGCTCTAATTTTTCGATCATGTCCAGCGCCACATCTTGAATCTTCAGATTGTGTATGTGTACCGATAACGTGAACGTTCTTACCGTTTTTCTCTATCTTTGTATAAACAAAGCCTTTATTACTGTCATTGTCGAATCCACAACCGCTTTTGAAAACATGCTGGATTTTTTCTTTAATAGGATATTTACTTACAATCGCTACGCCGCCATCTTCAGCAACAGTTGATGAGTAGCTACCTTCAGTTTTGTCCCAACCTGATTGAGAACGACCGAGTACAGGTGTTTGGTAAGGATATTCTTTTTTTACATTACTTAATAATTTGTCTGATGCACCATTATCAAATGCTTCATTAAATATGACGACATCATTATTTTTGATGTAAGAAGATTGTCCAATTAAATCAGCACGCTTATATTGACCCCAATTCGGATACATAGAAACCTTGTAACAACAGTATTTATTGGGTTTGGAGTCCCTAATGGGTCCCTAAATTACATACTTTCTAAAATTTTAGTTGTTTTTTTGTCCTCTTCATTAAATTTTTCTTCTAACAAATGAGAATACACAGATGTAGTTATTGCTATATTTTTATGACCTAATCTTTTAGAAATGTAATGTATAGATACACCTTTTGCTAGTAAATAAGAACAATGAGTGTGTCTTAATGCGTGCGATGTAATAATTGGTATATTATTGACTCTACAGGCTGATTTCAAAGCATTATTGATAGCATGAAGGTTAATTATAGATCCGCCTTCTTTGAAAATGTAACCATCATAGCTAATTGCAAATGTACTTATGACGTCCATAATGTGTTTCATATCAGATTTAGCGATACTGATATATCTAGGGGAAGTATTGGTTTTTCGCTCGTCAATAAATATAGTGTTTTTCACTTGGTTGATATGCTCAATCTTTATATTTCTTGCACCACTGACACGACAACCCGTACAAATCATTATGAATAGCGCTAATGATGAACGAGTTCTCTTCTTTCTGACGTGATCTTTTAGTATTTCATATTCAGTTACCGAGATGAATTTTTCTTGTTCTGACTTCGTAGGTTTTCCGGCTTTATAATTAACTTTATAAGCGGGGTTTTTAAAAATAAGTCCATCATATAATGCGTCATCTAAAGCTGACCGAATAGCACCGTTTGTTTTTCTTATAGTTTCTTTTGCGTGTTCTTTTGAATAGTCGTTTATGAATTTCTGATAAACTTGTCTATTTATCTTTGATAACTCCATTTTACCTATTTTATGTTTTTGTATATGTTGTAATGCATTTCTATAATGACGGTAGGTATTTTCTTTAACAACAGGTTGTTTATATGTTTTAATCCAATTTTCGAAGTATTCTTCAAGAGTTATATAGTTATCTATATTAAAACCACTTCTTAACTCATTTAACTTGTCTAGTCCAGCAGAATTAGCTTCACGCTTTGTTCTAAAACCTTTCTTACGGTATCTTTTTCCTTCATGCTTAAATTCATATTGCCATTTTTTACCATCGTAACAACGTGTTTTCATGCGTTCCCTCCTCAAAATTGGCAAAAAATAATAAGGGTAGGCGGGCTACCCTGTGGAATCAATTATCATTATTTATAATTTCAGAAACTCTATCATTGTATTCTCTTTGTGACAGACCATGATAGTCTTTTTGCATTGAAAGCTCTTCAATTTGTTTTTGAGCCTGCTCAGACATACCCTCTGTAGAAAAATCAGTGGGAGGCATATTATTTAAATCAACTTTTTGCTTTTTGTTTTGTTGAACTTGGACATTTTGCTGAGGAACACTATTTTGTGGTATCTGTTGTTGCGGTTGTTGAACCGATTGCTCTTGTGATTGGGGTTGTTCAACGGTTTGATTGTCTGGTTGTTGTTGTGTTGCAACTTCTTTTTCCTTATCTTTTTTCGATTTATTTTCCTTTTCCTTCTCAATTTTCTTTTCTTTTGATTTAACTTCTTTTTTAGATTCTTCCTGATTCTCATCATTTCCACATGCACTTAACACTAACGTGCTCACTAATAATAAACCTAACAATCTTTTCATTCTCATTTCTCCTTTGCTTACTTTTTATATTAAAACTCCATATAGGCGCTATTAATCAATACGTTTTCACACTAGTAGGCGTTTTTTTGTTTAGTAAAATCATAATGAATCTTCTTTGGTTAACTTATCGCCATCTAATTTTTGTGAAATAAATTCCAAGTATTTACGCGCATTATGTGACGATAAATCTTTAGGTAACTCATAAGTGAATGGTTGATTACCACTAGTTAAAACTTCGTATATTACAGTTTCTCTTTTTATTTTGCAATTAGTTATTTTCATTATAAACTTCCTTTCAAACACTGCTGAAATAGACGTCTTTTTTAAATAAGCATAATTAATACTTCAATTCTTTAATCCACATATATTTAAAAGTGAGGTAGTAGGTAATAAATATAAGACTTAAAGTTAAGATTGCTTTTTTCATGTTTCATAATTAAAACCTCTGTAAATTTAAGGTTAGTATTATGAAATAATGGATTGGTTTATTCTTTAGTACTAACTTCGTAGTAAATTATATAGTTCGCTAAATTGTATTTATCTACTATATTTTTGGAATAAACAATTTCCTTTTCTTTCTTCAGTAAATTATAAAAATCTACATCATTTTCGTTAGCTGATTCTATTTTGGTGATATCAGATTGTCTAACGATTCTTTTAGATCTGTCAAGGTATATAAATTTCCCTGATTTAGAATTAGTCTTTTTATTCACACCGACGTAAATTGAAAGTAATATACTTTTTCCAAAAACAGCATCACTGTGATTATGGTTTTCATCTTCTATAACTAAGAATACATGCTTTTTTGTAAAAATTTTTTTGATCATCGTTATTATTCCTTTATTAAATTTATTAAGTCTTCTTCATTTAAAAATTGAATTTTTGCACCATTTCCAACATATTCTCGAGCTTTTCGTTGTTTTGAAACTAGTCCGTTCACATCTTTATATTTATCATCTTGAACACCTTCGACTAAAATATCTGTTTTTGCAGTTACGTCACTTCTGATATAAGCTCCTTTCTTTCTAGTTAATATCATTAAATCTTGTTTTTCAGTGTCAAAATTACCTGTAAAAACAACATTTTTATCTTTTAAAATAGGGATTACACTTTCCACTTCTATTTTATTAATCTCAGATATTTTCATATGAATTTTTTGAAATCCTGAATCGAAAAGTTTAGTTGGAGAGTTAGAATATTTGCTAAATCTAATGTATTGCTTAGGCATATAATGTATTAATTTTAATACACTATAATGCTGATTGTTTTTAGCGAGTGATATCAACATCTTCGATAAAGCTAGCACGTCAAATTTAGCAGAATGTAATTTTTCTTTATCGATATCATATAAGCTACACAAATTTTCTAATTTAAAACTAGAGATTGCGTGGAAGCTTCTAAAGATATTTATACTATCGACATACATGAAGTTTGGAACAGGTAAGTCATAATAATTATTAGTATTTTTTAATACTGAAATATCAAAAAGTGCATTATGAGCAATAATTAAATGTGATTCTTTTAAAAGATAGAGAATTTCTTGGTAAATATCTGGATATTTAGGTGCTTTTAATATGACATCTTCAGGTATTTTATGTATTTTAGCGTTTTTCAAGTTATATCTATTATTAGGAGGATTAATATAAGATGAATAAACTTTTACTATTGATAAATCCTTAATTAAAGATACAGCAACTTCGCAAGGGCTGTTCATATGTTCATTCATAGTTTCAAAGTCTAAGACTGCAATATCATATTTTTTCATTTGCAAGTGCTCCTTTTATAAAATAACTTTTCCAATTAACCTCACACTTTCATTTCTATAAAAGTGTAGATCGTCGTAATCTTTATTTAGTGAAACTAGAGTCAATCTATCATCTTCAACAAAGACTTTCTTAACGTACGCTTCTTCTTCAATGATGAATATACCAATTTGTCCATTCTTTATATTGTGAGTTTTCTCCACAAATATGATTTCGCCATCTTTAAACATAGGTTCCATAGAATCACCATTTACTTTTAACGCTAAATCGTGTGTGGGGATAGGTCCTTTAACCATTTCAGTAAATAGCGTTTCATCGTGTAAACGTTCTCCTACACCAGCAGAGACGCAACCATTGACGTTAACTGGAGTTTTCTCCTGTTTATATGAATTAATATCTACAACGTTATCTCCTTTAGAATTCTGTTCTTCCAATTGTTCATTTGCATAGTTAAGTACGTTTTCTTGGCGGGGAGGTGTGAGTTTGTTGTATATGGAAGTGATGTCGTTATCGTCTTTGTATGTAGTATCTATGTCGCTTTTACCAACCTCGAAAACATCAGCTATCCTTTGTATAACGCCGTGAGAGGGGTTGGAACGTAAATTTAAATAATCGCTTAAAGTAGATGGTTTTATGTTAATGAGTTCAGCAAGTTTCTTTTGAGACATATTTGAATCGTTGAGAAATTTTCTAATGTTTTTGGCTATAATAATATTTCTTTCTTTGTTCATATTACTTACCTCCTTTTTTCTTATTATACGAAATTTTCATATCATAGTAAAGTTTTTTACGAAAAAAACGTATTTAATGTTGACAATACGAAAATTTCGTATTATATTAGGTTTACGAAAGGCGGTGACAACATGAAAACATTAAAAGAGTTGAGGACTGATTACGGATTGACTCAAAAAGAGTTAGGAGATTTATTTAAGGTCTCATCACGTACAATTCAAAATATGGAAAAAGACTCTACAAACATTAAAGATAGTTTACTTTCTAAGTATATGAGTGCTTTTAATGTTAAATATGATGATATTTTTTTAGGTAATGAATACGAAAATTTCGTATTTACGAATGATAAAAAGAAATCAATTATTTTAGCATTTAAAAAAAAACAAACATCTTAATAGGAGGAATAACAAATGAACATTCAAGAAGCAACGAAGCTAGCGATGGAGAAAGGAATAAGTATAAGGAGAGAGAATCAAGATGTGTATGGGATATTACCAACTAATTTGCAGCGTTATCAATGCCTAGTCGTATCTAGACACTATAAGAAAAAAAGACAAACCGCCGCCGGAAGGTGGCAGCCTAGCGCAGACGATTTAATAGCAGATGATTGGATTTTAGATTATTAATTTTTTCAAATCTCTAATTAAACCCATAAGTGTTTTGTAATCTTTTTTGGATTCTGATTCTGAGTAGGCGATACCTTCTCGAGAAAGAGCCATCTCAAGAAAACCGCCATCTTCAGCAGAAGCAATTACAAAATCTCTATGCTTTAATTCAAGAACTGCATCGATATAGTCTTCAAAATTAAAACCTAAAAAGAAAGCGTTAAATGAGGATTCATCACTACCGAAATAAGATGCAGAACGTTTAGACATACCTTCGTCAATTCTATCAAGGTAAATTGAATAAAGTTGTAAAAGGACAAATTTAGCTTCATCAGTCATAAGTCATTCACCTCCTTAATAGGAGTATAGCAGAAAGGAGCACAAACAATATGCAAGCATTACAAACAAAATCGAACATAGGCGAAATGTTCAACATACAAGAAAAAGAAAATGGAGAAATCGCAATCAGCGGTCGAGAACTTCATCAAGCATTAGAGGTTAAGACTCCATACAAAAAATGGTTTGAAAGAATGAGTGATTACGGATTTGAAGAAAATATCGATTATATAGTCACGGACATTTTTGTCCATAACCCACTAGGAGGTCGTCAGAATCAAACTGACCACGCACTCACACTAGACACTGCAAAAGAGATTGCAATGATTCAACGTAGTGAACCTGGCAAACGTGCAAGACAATACTTCATCCAAGTTGAAAAAGCATGGAATAGCCCAGAAATGATTATGCAACGTGCTTTAAAAATTGCTAACAACACAATCAATCAATTAGAAACAAAGATTGAACGTGATAAACCAAAAATTGTATTTGCAGATGCAGTAGCTACTACTAAGACATCAATTTTAGTTGGAGAGTTAGCAAAGATCATTAAACAAAACGGTATAAACATCGGGCAACGCAGATTGTTTGAGTGGTTACGTCAAAACGGATTCCTTATTAAACGCAAGGGTGTGGATTATAACATGCCTACACAGTATTCAATGGAACGTGAGTTATTCGAAATTAAAGAAACATCAATCACACATTCGGACGGTCACACATCAATTAGTAAGACGCCAAAAGTAACAGGCAAAGGACAACAATACTTTGTTAATAAGTTTTTAGGAGAAAAACAAACATCTTAATAGGAGGAACGAACAATGCAAGCTCAAAACAAAAAAGTCATCTATTACTACTATGACGAAGAAGGTAATAGACGACCCGTTAATATTCAATACAACGATGGCTACGACTTAATGATAGACCAGCGTTTTATTGAAATGACGCTTGAAAGACATCCGCATTTAAAAAATAACTTTTATGGATTAATAGATGGAAAAGAATTTAAGTTAGATTAAATTTTTGTGTTAGATAATTAAAAGCTAATTTGCTTAGCAATGTTACGGACATACTAGTGGTTTTGTTTGCGACTTTTTTAACTTCTTTCCAAGTGTGATTGTCTCGGATATTATCTAAAAATTCATGTCCTGACCAAGTTATATCGTTAATTGTATAATCATAAATATGTCCATCTTCCCAATCGAATTTAACACTAACATACTTTGCTTCTTCCAGTTTTAATAATGCATATATTACAGTTTCAAAATCATATTTTCCAAATACAACATTATCTTTGAAATTGTATTCGGTGAGCGGTTCACCAATCTTTTTATTAGTTTCAATTTCTAACAAAAGATGTCTAACACAATCATGATCTAATTTCATACTTATCACTACCTTAGGTTGATAACAACATTATACACGAAAGGAAAGATAGAAATGCCACATATTTTAAACGTAACAGTTCCAATACCTGAAACACACGTGCTTATCACAAAAGATGAATATGAAGAGTTAATAGCTTACTCATTAGACCCTGTATGGAACATGAGCGACTTAAAGAAGAAATTAAAAATTGCATCTGATGAAACAATCAAAGACAGGTTATTATTTCACCCTAGACTCGAAAAAGAGTTAAGAGCACAAGGTATCGTACATTATCCTGATGAGAATTTTAATCGTTGGAGGTTTAACGCAAGAAGGATGCATAAGTTTGTAGATGAACATTTTAATGAGATTTACAAAGGAGGGCACAACAAATGAGTAAAACTTATAAAAGCTACCTAGTAGC
>NZ_KV830977.1:33142-106091 GCF_001836945.1 Staphylococcus sp. HMSC062H10 | reverse complement strand
AAGGCTGAGGTTTTGCCATTAAACTACACCCGCTTATTTAATTAAGAATTTTGATGCGGCCGAGAGGACTTGAACCTCCACGGGATTTCTCCCACTAGGCCCTCAACCTAGCGCGTCTGCCATTCCGCCACGACCGCGGATATAGGCATTTAAAACATCTTCGTTTTTCAGAACGTTATTCATTATATTATGATTAAAAATATTTGTCAATAACTTTTAATCGTTTTTTTACATTAAATTAATTTGTGTTATCAGTTGTTAACACAACGTTATTTATAATAAAGCATTAAGAACTTATTGTCAACATATTTTATAAATTTAATTTAGAATTGACTGTCTTTCAAATCAAAGTTTATTTAATTTGTTCTTTTTTAAGGAACGTGTTTAATCATACTAACTATAAGCTGTACAGTCAATAGATAAATTCAATCAAAATGTCATTAAAAATGTATAATTATCTTTTGTGCTACTTTAAAGCTTTAATTGGGTAAAGTTTATATATTATTCATTACTAAAATACGCCAAGATTTTTAATCTAATCAATTTCATTCTATCCTATCAAGTCACAATTTATGCCTTTACCTATATCAAAAGTAGAAAAGCCGCGATTGCGAAGTATTAAATTACGACAATCTCGGCTTTAAACATTTTATAAACACAATTTCTTCTTATTCAATTACTATGTTTACCAATCAAAATAATTCATTGATAAATTCTATATAAATTCCATACACCTCATAAATAATCTTAAATATACTCGAATTAGCTCTATTTGTATTGTACTTATTTCAATTGTCTTTTCATTCTTAATTTTCCATTGCAATGTCCGCAACGCATACGATTCGTATCAACTTTACGGATACGTATATATTTTGCATGACATTTAGTGCAATAATATTCATAATTTGCCCGTTGTTGATAGCTTTCAATGCTGTTACAAAATCTAGGCGCTCCAACCTGTTGGCTCAATCGTTTAAAGTCTTGATCTTTATGTTGATAACCTTTACCAGAAATATGCAGATGATAATGACACAATTCATGCAGTATAATTTTTACAACAGCATCTTCTCCATAATGCTCATATTGTTTTGGATTAATTTCAATATCATGGGACTTTAAAAGATAACGTCCGCCTGTTGTACGTAACCTTTTATTGAAATATGCACAATGTCGAAACTTACGTCCAAATTTTTCTTCAGAAAGCTTTTCAACCATTTTTTGCAATATTTCATTATTCATGTGGATCAATCATTGTTAAAGATACTTTGTCTTTATTTTTATCGATACTATAAATCCAAACGTCAACAATATCACCAACACTCACTATATCCATTGGATTTTTCACAAATTTCTTAGACAGCTTCGATACATGCACAAGACCATCTTGCTTAACACCTATATCAACAAACGCTCCAAAATCTACTACATTTCGAACTGTCCCACTTAATTTCATACCTTCTTTTAAATCTTCAATTGATAGCACATCGGATTTAAGGATTGGTGTTTCAAACTCGTCCCTAGGATCTCGATTAGGTGCTTTCAAGGATTTAATAATATCCTCTAATGTAGGTACACCGACTTGTAATTCAATCGCCAGTTCATCCATATCCAATGAATTTAATTTAGCTTTTAATGCATCACTACCTAAATCATTGCCACCAAATCCGAGTTTATCTAATAACTGATACGTTACTTTATAGCTTTCGGGATGAATCGATGTATTATCCAGTGGCTCTGACCCATCTACTATTCTTAAAAATCCTATACTCTGCTCAAAAGTTTTAGCACCCAAACGCTTAATCTTGCTTAACTCTTTATTATGCTTTATTGCGCCATTTTCTTCTCTATATGCAATTATATTTTTAGCAATTTGCGAACTTAGACCAGACACATATTGTAATAATGATGATGATGCTGTATTGACATCAACACCTACTTGGTTAACTGCTGTTTCAACAACGAAAGTTAATGCATTTTCTAGTGCTTTTTGATTAACATCATGCTGGTATTGTCCGACACCAATAGATTTAGGATCGATTTTAACTAATTCACTTAATGGATCTTGAACGCGTCGTCCAATTGATACGGCACTTCTTTCTTCCACTTGAAAATCAGGAAATTCATCTCTAGCAATTTCTGATGCTGAGTATACTGAAGCGCCCGCTTCATTGACAATGATGAATTGTACTGGCAACTGATGCTTTTTAATTAAATCTGCAACAAATTGTTCTGTTTCACGACTTGCAGTACCATTGCCAATTGCAATTAATTGCACATCATACGCTTTAACCATTTGTACAAAATCCTTCTCTGCTGCCTCTTTTTTAGAAACTGGTGGATGCGGATAAATCACACCTTTTGCTATAAAAGTACCGAATGGGTTAATGACTGCTAATTTACAACCTGTTCTAAATGCTGGATCTACGCCTAATATTTGTTTACCTTTCATTGGAGGTTGCAGTAATAGATTTCTTAAGTTTTCACTAAAAACATCTATTGCATGATTTTCAGCTTTTTCAGTTAAATCAACATGAATTTCACGCTCTATCGAAGGGACAATTAAGCGTTTCAAGCTATCTTTAATCGCCTCTAAAATATAACTGCGATTTACATTATTATGATTGATTTCTTGACGTGCAATGAAATCCTCTACTGATGCCGTATCGAATTCAAACTTTACAGATAATACTTTCTCTTTTTCACCACGATTCACAGCTAAAACTCTATGATTAGCAATGCGTTTAATTGGCTCACTGTATGCATAGTACATTTCAAAAATACCTTTTTCATCTTCAGCATTTTTCTTTTTAGATGTAGTTAACACACCTTGATGATACATATCTTTTAAAATTTTTGTTCTATATTTAGGGTTATCTGAAATTTGTTCCGCAATAATATCTTGCGCACCTTTGATAGCATCTTCAACCGATTGCACTTCTTCATTTATAAATTGTTGTGCTTTTTCTTCAATTGAGACTTCATGTTTACGTGCCTTCATCCATATCGCTAATGGTTCTAATCCTTTACGTTTCGCCTCAGTTGCCCTTGTCTTTTTCTTTTGTTTGAAAGGTCTATATAGGTCTTCAACACGTTGTAATTTGTTCTGTTTTAAAATATCTTTCTTTAATTCCTCAGTAAGTAATCCTTGCTGTTCTATATTTTTGATAACTTCTTCTTTACGTTTTTGTAAATTGACCATATATTGGTATTCGTCATCAATTTGCTTTATTTGAACTTCATCTAGTCCACCAGTTTGCTCTTTTCGATACCTCGCAATAAATGGTACTGTATTTTTTTCTTCAAGCAGTGTTAACACTGCTTCAATTTGTTTTTTACTAAATTGATATTTCTCTATGATTGAATTAATCAATTGATTGTCCATTTACTTAACCCACACTTTTTCTTAAATTTACTCATTTATTTTAACATATTCTAAAATACTTCTATTAAGGTATGATACTTAATGCAATTTTCACTTCCAAAACATTATATACACATGATTAGGTCATACTATATTTTAAATCGCACGTAGATTATTGAAAATGACGCACCATCATTCGCAAAATTTCATAATCTAAGCCTACTTTTTTATTCTAATAGCAATCCACCTATTTAAGCCGACAATTAGATATCTTCTTCACTTAAATTATTAATACTATATCGTGACATTTATGTGGATACACATTAAACTACGTTAAAAATGTATTAATTTGAAAATCTTAATTAAATTAAAAATACCCCTCGATTTCAATTTAATAATCAAGGGATAATTATATGGATTTTTCATTATAAAACGCATCATTAATAAGCAAATTCTATTTATGTGCTGCTTCTTGTAATTTCTTAATTGCCGTTCTCTGAAGTCGTGATACATGCATTTGACTTAAACCGATACGCTCACCTGTCTCTTTTTGACTCAAACCCTCAATAAACGTACATTGTATGATTTCTCGTTCGCGATCAGATAATATAGGTAATATTTTTTCTAAAATCATACGTTTTTCAGTTAAGTCATAATGGTCATCTTGTTGTCCCATAATATCTAATAGCGTAACAGTTGAACCATCTTTATCAGCTTCAATGGAATGATCAACACTTAACGCATTATAACTTTGTCCCATTTCCATTGCTTCTAACACTTCTTCTTCTGAAACTTCTAATCGATCAGCTATTTCACTGATAGAAGGTGAACGCTCTAATTCAGCGGTTAGTTCATCGCTCACTTTTTTGATTCTTGGTCCAATTTCTTTAATACGTCTCGGAACATGTACACTCCAAGTTTTATCTCGTAGATATCTTTTGATTTCACCGATTACAGTAGGTACTAAAAAGGCTTCAAACTTCCGTTCAAAGGACATATCGAATCTATTTATGGCACCTATTAAACCAACCATACCAACTTGAACTAAATCTTCGTGATGTGATTGTCCTTTAGAATATTTATATGCCAATGACTCAATTAGTTTTTGGTAATGTTTAACTAACTTATCTTGTGCATCTGTATTCTTATTTTCTTGGTGTTCTTTAATCCATTGGTTAATTTGCTCAGGTGAAACTTCATTAGCTGATTTCGACTCTTTCGCCATTATTTCGCACCTGCTCTTTTTTTATATACTTAGTCATACTGATTGTCACACCAGATTCTTTATATACTGTCACTTCATCCATTAAAGATTCGATTAAAAATAAACCTAGGCCACCTTCGCGTAAAAAGTCTATATTTTCGTCTTTATCGTAAGGACCTATTTTTGATTTAGTTGTTTCATAATCAAAACTGTCACCTTTATCAGAAATAACAATTTTAATTTTATCTTCTAAAATTTCAAAATATATGTTAATAATGCCTACATTGTTTTTTTCTTTGTATGCATGTTTAACTGCATTTGTCACAGCTTCACTAACTGCAATCTTGGCATCTTCAATATCATCATATGTAGCACCAGCTCTCGAAAAAACGCCAGAAAGTGTTAAACGAATTAAACTTACATACTCTGCCGATGCTGGCACGCGCATTTCGATAAAATCTTCTTTAGATTGCATGTTATTCGACCTCCGTTCCTTCATTAACATGCATTAAATCCTTAAGACCAGTAATTTCAAATAGTCTACCGATACGATCTGACACACCTAAAATGTATAGTTCTTTATCATTTTGGTTTAATGCTTTTAATGTACCTACGAATAAACCTAAACCTGTCGAATCCATATAACTCACATTTTCTAAATTAACATAAATATCACGAGTTCCATCTTGTCTCATAGGTGTTAAAACCTCTTCTAATTCAGGCACAGTATAAACATCTAATTCTCCACCGACTTTAACTTCGTAAAATTTATCTTGAGTGGTTGTTTCTATATTAAGATTCATTTCATTACACTCCTACTTATTAAAAATATTTATCTTCATTTTAAGCGCTGTATCCACCATATTTATATTTCAAATTATTATATACCCATCGAAATAATTTCTAATCTTCTTTTTTAAATTAATTTACTCTTTTTATAATCAAAATAGTCATATCATCTTTTTTATTTGGGTTTTGAAGTTTTAAAATTGCTTCATAGATAATTTGAACAATATCTTGTGGGTGCATATGTTTATGTTTTTTAATATATTCTAAAAGTTTTTGTTTATCTATAAAGGTACCTTCACTATTTCTAGCTTCAGTCACACCATCCGTTAAAATGATAATTAAATCATCAAGGTATATTGGAATTTCTTGTTGTTGATATCGTGTTTGTGAACTGATTCCTAACACTCTACCTCTAACTGAAATTTCTTCAAACTCTTCTTTTTCAGCGCGATAAATATATCCAGGCTCATGACCAGCTGAACTACAATACAATAAATGGTTCATTTCTTCATATAAACCATAAAACATTGTGACGAACATATTTTGGTTAATATTCTTTTCAACAACACGATTTAAACGTTTTAAGCCATCACTCGGTAATTGTGAGTGTCCATAAGAATCCATGCCAAACTTTATCATACTCATTGCTAAAGCAGCTGGTATACCTTTTCCAATGACATCTGCAACAGCAAAGCTCATTGTGCCATCGTTATGGTCAATTAAATTAAAATAATCTCCACTTACTTTTTGTGCCGCCACTGAAATAACGCCAATTTGAATACTATCAAATTGTGGAATATCTGTTTTAAGCATTGTTTGTTGTAAGCTAGAAGCTAAGTCTATCTCTTTATCGTGAACTTGAAGTTTATCTACCAATCTTTGATAATCTCGATAACTATAACCAAAGCCTTTAACGATTTCTTGTAAGACATCTAATGTCTTGAACACATCTTCACGCGTTAAGTTTAACGTCAATATATAGTTTTTGTGAATATCGACAATGTCTTCAGGCAAGACGTCCTTACGAATCACTTCGTCAGTGTATTTCTCACACTTTTTTATCAATTCTACTTTATCTTGGCACGTTAAACTTTCATCAATTAAACCCTTATAATGTTGCTTAAATTCTTCCACGATTAGTTGCCTCCTCACTTCCCTTACAAAGCAAATGCTTAAGCAAGGATAATTATGATTCACTTACTAACATTTATTTAATTGCACTTATCAATTTTGTCGTTTGCAATTTTGCTGTAGATGATACTTTTAAGCTAAAAAAAACTTTAGGATGGAATACCTAAAGCCTAAAAAACTTAAGACATCCTTTTATAATAAAAAATATGAATATCATAACTGGTATTTGCTAAAATCTTTGTTTATAAGAAAATTCTTCGTTCAGAATTTAGAAATAGTTATAATTATTATAAAGTTATTGTCTTTTATATCAATATTTTATTTATCTCTGAAAAATACATATAATAGACGCCTAATTTTTCTGATGAGCTACTGCATTCAGCCCTAAACTAATCATTAGTGCATTATCTACTTCTTTCATTTTATCATCGGATAAGTACGTCAGTTTTTCTTTCAATCGTTTTTTATCAAGTGTACGAATTTGCTCTAATAATATAACTGAGTCTTTATCCAATTTATACTTTTTCTTTTCAATCTCTACATGTGTCGGTATTTTCGCTTTATTAATCCTACCAGTTATTGCCGCAACAATAACTGTAGGACTATATTTATTACCAGTATCATTTTGAATTATGACTACAGGTCTGACTCCCCCTTGTTCAGATCCCTGTACTGGTGATAAATCTGCTAAATAAACATCTCCTCGTCTAATCATTCATTCGTTGAATTAGAAGATAAATATGTTTCGTTGCAATCGCATGCTTCACACTCTATCGGAAAAGCTTCGTTCGCTAGGGAGAGATTTAAATCAGCCATTTGTGAATATCCTTCTTTTAAAGATTGTTCTAAGCTATGACTTCTATTTTGACTAAAAGATAACATATGAGAACCTCCAATTGATTCCAAAAGTTATTAAATGACCTTTAATTACTCTAATGATAACAAATTTTATATGCACTGACCATATTATTTTAACAATTCATTTGTTACAAAACGTTGATCACCATCATGATAGATTCGCGGCAAACGTCTCGACAAGTTGCAAAGCACTTCATAATTAATAGTATGTTGCTTTTCAGCTGCCACCTCTACCGACTGTGGACTTTCTCTATGATTATCTATTAAAATCACCGAATCTCCAGCTTTAACTTGATCTGGCACTTTTACAATTGTCTGATCCATACATACGCGACCAATAACTTCGCATTGATGACCATTTACATTTACAAAGCTACCTTGCATAATGCGTAAATAGCCATCTGCATATCCAATAGGTAACAATGCTATTGTTGTTGGATCAGTAGCTGTATAAGTTGCACCATAACTTACAGACTCACCAGCTTGTAGCGTCTTTGTTTGAACTACATTAGCAATTAATTGCACACTTGGTTTAAGGTGTACTTTAACTTTTTGCTGTACATACTCTGATGGATAATATCCATAAAGAGAAATTCCTGGTCTTATTGCATTACAGAATTGGCAATCCATTAATAGAGAACCTGCTGAGTTCTGACAATGTATATATTCAGGTTTAATTGCTTCATTGACCATATCTTTAAAACGGTGATATTGTTCAGTTGTCATATCTCCTGGTTCGTCAGCACAGGCAAAATGTGTAAACACGCCTTCAAATACAAGTTGCTCATATTGTTGAATGATTTCAATCACTTCTTGATACGTTTTAGTATCTTTAATACCTAAACGTCCCATTCCTGTATCTAATTTAATATGCAACCATAACTTTTTCTCTTGCTCACCAGAAATGTTTTTAATTGCTTCTTTCAACCACTGTTTAGACGGAACCGTTAAGGCAACTCGGTGTTGTATCGCTTTATCAATATCTTTAGCTGGTAACACACCTAAGACTAAAATTTTAGCAGTAATCCCATGCATTCTAAGTTCTATCGCTTCATCTAACGTTGCTACAGCAAAAAATGTGGCACCATTTTCCATTAAATGACGTGCTACTTTAACACTACCTAGTCCATAGGCATTGGCTTTAACGACAGCCATCACTGTTTTATTTGGATGCAATGTACTGAATACTTTGAAATTTGATGCAACAGCGTTTAAATCTACATTCATATACGCAGATCTATAATATTTATCTGACATATTACTTCCTCCTGTAATTCCCACACGTTTTAAAACTAGATCTTAATTATCATTGTATAACAAATTTAAAATGCTGACTTTTCTAAAACCACTTGGCTCATCGCATAATGCTCAGTGTGTGAGATACTAACATGTACGATGAACCCTTCGTAATCAATCTTTGGTTTGCCAAGTTCGTCGTTGTAACAGTCTACATCGTTAAAAGCTACATGTTTTCCTAAGCCTGTGCCTAATGCTTTACTGAACGCTTCTTTTGTAGCAAACCTGCCAGCTAAAAATTCAATTTTACGTTGCTCATGTGTGAAATTGTTGAATTTGTGCTGTTCATTTTTAGTTAAAATCCGCTCAACCAATTTTGGTTGCTTACTATATAACACTTTTATTCGATCGATTTCGATTAAATCTACACCAATTCCATGTATCATTGATTATTCCTCATTTTTATTGTTTTCTAAATGTCTCTCGTTATTTAACCAGCGTTTCAATCTACGTGCTTCACTTCTATCTATTAATTCAATTTCAGCTTGACCACCCGCTGTATAAAGTGTCAAAGTTGCTAATCGATAGCGTCTCATTATAGGACCAACATCGATATCAATATTTTGAATACGAAAATATGGTATTACTTTTTCATCCAAAAATAAAATGCCGTTTCGTACACGCAAATGGTGTTTTTCAAATGCATATCTGCAGTGCTTATATCGATAGACTGGCGCTATGACAAGCGTGAAAACAGCAACAAGTAATATAATAATCACACTACTAACAATGGATATATGGTTATCTAATATCTCCCAAAATAGCCAGTTCAAAATATTAAATGCTATTAAAAGTACAAGCGCTATTGGTATCCAAAACAGCACAGCACTTAACCTCATCACTTTTTTAGCATGTGGTGACATAAAATTATAATCCCTCATCATTTTTACCTCTCAAATACCATGATTTCAATTTATTTGCATCTTCACTTCTTGCGTATTTTAAGTTAATCGATTGGGCTCCCACACCTTTAGCAACTATAAAACTAAAATTATTTAAATTGTTGCGTTTAAGTAATGTATGTTGCCAAGTGTCAAATCCTATAATGTGATGCGCTTTAAAATAATAAATATTTCGTTT
This sequence comes from Staphylococcus sp. HMSC062H10, assembly GCF_001836945.1. NCBI lineage: Bacteria > Bacillati > Bacillota > Bacilli > Caryophanales > Staphylococcaceae > Staphylococcus > Staphylococcus sp. HMSC062H10. Next base: position 96,372 of record NZ_KV830977.1, on the reverse strand, counting down.
CAATAGCACGAAATTCTGGATAGTAATTTGTTCTTCTGTCATTTTAAAACCCGCATGTTTGACATAAAGATATCCTTTGATCACAAATAAACCAATAATGACTATTGTTATAATCGTAAATAACAATAATAATTGATTCCAAAAATAACAGCCAATTCCTGCCATAGCTATGACAATAATACTAGGTATTAAAAAGTGTCTGTGAAAACCTGACAAAGGCATACCTTCATTAACTTGTTGATAAGATAAATCTGGTACTAAATTCTGGATAATTTGATATGCTTTGTCTCGTTTAATAAACGGCAATATTGTCACACTACCTGAATCATTATCATCATCTTCGATTTTTTTATTTTCAAAATCACTTGTGATGATAAAATGTATTGCTGTGTAGCCAAATAATCTTCGTATATATGACTGACGTTCAACAACAGCTTGCAATCGTTTCGTTGGTACAGTCACTTTCTTCTTGTTAAAGAGACCATATTCAATTTTAAGTTGTTCATTTTCAAGCATCACCGAAAAGCCATAAAATCTTATCATCGTTATAATCGTTCCAATAATATATGCCGCTATTAATACTAGTAAAATGATGATTAATACTGAAATACTTACAATTTGAACCCATTGACTAATTTCATGGTTTAACTTCGACCATGGGATCAACTCTCTTACAGCGCCGTAAATCGGTACTAAAGCTGCTAACGTTACACCAATGGCGCCACTGGTCATTGCCATAAATAGTGATTCTTTAAAATTCATCTGATATATAGGAATGCGTTTGTTTTTCTGTTTAAGCATACTTTCAGTGTTCTGCACTTCATCTAAGCGACCTTTTGCGATGTCCTCCACATTACCTTCAATGGCATGATTACAGTTGTCATTCTGCTCAGTACTAGACTTTTGCGCCACTTCTGTCTTCAACTCTGTTTGCAATTGATCAATATAGCGTTCAAGATATTCACCTTGCTTTTTCGAAATAACGCTTAAGACAATACCATCACTTGGTGTTTTGATTTGTAAATCCACACCACCAATAATTTGATTGACGATCCCTTGTGTCATATCAACGGACTGAATACGTTTTATATTTAATTCTTTACGCTTTTTATTAAAAATACCTGTTGTTAAAATGAAATAATTATCCTCAATCCAATATCGCGTGTTCATAATTCCGATAATTTGAGAAATGTATGATATTAAAAAGAATACAAATACAATACCTATCCATAAATATGATTCGGGATTCGTATAATCAAAATCTTTCAATTGAAAGATAACGAAAATAAAAAAGACGACTATGTTTTGTTTGATAGCATTGATTATGCCATTAAAATATGAAATCGGATGTAATTTTTGAGGTTCAGACATCACTTTCAACCCCTCTCAAATTCGACATAGTTCTCGCTTCGATTATTTTAACATCGTCATGAGACATCATCGGTAAATAAATAGTATGACCTGCAGTCATAAATCCAACTTTATACAAATTAAGTATTTTACTAATTGGATTAGATTTAATCGACAAGTATTGTAAACGTTCAATTCGACTCGTCTCTTCTTTATAAATTAAAAATGATGTACGATATTGTACACTGAGTTGATCAACTTGATAATAGCGACAGTGATATTGCCATAAAGGCTTAATAAATAATTTTATTGTGCTCAGAGCACCTAAAACCAACAAAATATAAAGTAGGTAATGTGGCCATTCAAATCTTATCCATATAAAATAAAAAATGACATACACAGCTACACTCAATATAAATTCTAAGCCATTCGTAATGTAGTAATACAACAATGCTGACTTAGGACTCTTAGATAACTTAGTATAATCTGACATATACCCCTCTCCCCAAATAAAAATTATACGGATTTATAATCTATTTCATTTTATTTTTATATGTTGATAATTATAGCATATGGAATATTTCATGCTAATTTATTCTTCCTAAAGGTACATCTAAAAATTTAGTTAAGCAGAAAGTGCTTGAATTGCTAAAAAGACACCATGTTATAATTTTATCAACATGATGCCTTTCATCTATAATCAATCTTTCATCTTATCAAGAGCAATATTTAGTTCAAGCACATTCACATAATCATTTGTTAACACACCACGCTGCTTACGATGTTGAATCAAGTCGGCCACTCTTGAAGTAGATATATGACGAGCATCAGCAATACGATGTGCTTGCTTCAATGCATTTTCAACCGTAATATGCGGATCTAAGCCCGACCCAGAACTTGTTGCAGCATCTATTGTTACATTTGAATTACCAAATTTATCACGATGTTTCACGCGTGCTATTAATTCGGTGTTTCCATTCGATTCATTACTTCCACCTGATAATACACCGTTTTTATATAATTTTTCAGGATTCATATTATAATCAACTGCACTCGGTCTCCCGTGAAAATATCGTGTCTCTGTCCAGTGCTGTCCAATCAATTTTGATCCAACTATACGATTGTCATACGTAATTAAACTACCATTTGCTTGTTGATAAAAAAATATTTGACCAATTAACGTGATAGCTAATGGGAATAAAAATCCACATAATACCATAGTTATTATCGTTAAACAAATACTATTTCTTATCGTATTCATGGTACAGGCTCCTTCCTCTTTACACAAAAAATTGTACAATCATATCTATTAATTTAATGCCTAAAAACGGGACGATTAATCCACCTAATCCATAAATCAACATATTATTTATAAAAATTCTATCAATGCTGTAACCCTTTACTTTTACACCTTTCATGGCAATTGGAATTAAGGCAACAATGATTAATGCATTGAATATCAAAGCTGATATGATTGCAGATTTAGGTGACGATAAATGCATAATATTTAGTGAAGTCATTTCTGGAATCGTTGACATCATTAGCGCAGGTAAAATTGCAAAGTATTTTGCTACGTCATTAGCCAAACTAAATGTCGTTAATGCACCTCTCGTCATTAATAATTGTTTGCCTATTTTTACAACCTCTATTAACTTTGTAGGATTCGAATCTAAATCAATTAGATTGGCCGCCTCTTTAGCACTAATTGTCCCTGAGTTCATAGCTAATCCTATATTCGCTTGTGCTAGCGCAGGTGCATCATTTGTACCATCTCCTGTCATCGCAACAATATGGCCTTTCGCTTGTTCATCTTTGATGACTTTAATTTTATCTTCGGGTTTACACTCTGCAACAAATCTATCAACACCCGCTTCTTTTGCAATTGTAGCTGCTGTTAAAGCATTATCGCCCGTACACATAACTGTTTCAATGCCCATTTTTCTCAATTCAGCAAATCGTTCTACTAGACCATCTTTAATCACATCTTTTAAATAAATCACGCCAAGCATGACGTTGTTTTCAATGACTATTAATGGTGTGCCACCTTTACTCGATACATCCATACAGATAGACTCAATATTATGAGGAATATTGCCCTGTTGTTGTTTGACAAGATTTATCATACTATTAGGTGCACCTTTGAATACTGATATTTCATTTGTAATGATTCCGCTCATTCTAGTTTCAGCTGTAAAAGGCTTATATGTGCCATCAATGTCTTTAGGCAGCTCATTTATATACATCTGCTTTGCTAATCGCACAATACTTTTTCCTTCTGGCGTATCATCGTAGATTGATGACATATAAGCAGCGACTATCAATTTTTCCATCATTTGTTGATTCACTGGTAAAAATTCACTAGCGATTCGATTGCCATAAGTGATTGTCCCTGTCTTGTCTAAAATCATTACATCGACATCTCCACATACTTCTACAGCACGCCCACTTTTCGCTAATACATTGAATTGAGTAACACGATCCATGCCTGCAATACCAATCGCCGATAACAAACCACCGATTGTCGTTGGTATTAAACATACTGTTAACGCAATGAGCATCGCAATAGGTAAAATTAAATGCAGGTAAGATGCAATTGGATATAACGTTACAATAACGACTAAAAATATAATTGTTAACGTTGTTAATAATGTAAAAAGTGCAATTTCATTGGGTGTTTTATTTCTTTCTGCCCCTTCAACTAAGGCAATCATTTTATCTAAAAAAGATGTACCCGCTTCACTCTCAACACGTATTTCTAACCAATCAGATGTTACAAGTGTACCGCCAATGACTCCATCAAAATCACCACCTGATTCTTTTATCACAGGTGCAGACTCACCAGTAATTGCAGATTCATCAACGGTTGCTAATCCATTTATTACAACGCCATCAGCAGGGATTGTTTCTCCGTTTTCTACCCGAATAGTTTGGCCGGCTTTTAACTCTGTGGCGTTCACTATCCGATACGCTCCATTTTCTTCTATCAATCGAGCAGTTAAATTTGATTGTGCTTGTCTTAAACTATCAGCTTGCGCTTTTCCACGACCTTCAGCAAAGGCTTCTGAAAAATTAGCAAACAATATAGTTATTAATAATATGATGAAAATTGTAATCAAATAACCTCGCGATAGATAGTTAGTTCCAAATATGTCAGGAAAACATATTAATATCAACGTTAAAATCATTCCAACCTCGACGACAAACATTATCGGATTTTTTATTAATTGTTTAGGATTCAGCTTATAAAAACTCATTTTCAAAGCTTCTATCACCATTGTTTGATTGAAATATTTATTTACATGATGCATTTTTTCCATCCCTTTACTTTATTTTAAAGTTAAAAATTCACCAATAGGACCAAGTAATAGTACTGGAATAAATGTCAAACCACTTAGTAAAACGATAAATACGATGAGTGATACACCAAAATAAGGTTTATCAATCGCTATAGTATATTTATCTTGGTGGTATGATTTTTTATTCACTAAACTTGATGCAATCATTAATTGCAAAATAATTGGTATATAACGAGAAAGCAACATAATGATTCCTGTAGAGATATTCCAGAATGTTGTATCATCTTTCAGTCCTTCAAACCCTGATCCATTGTTCGCAGCAGCTGACGTCATTTCATACATAGCTTGTGAGATACCATGAAAAGACGGATTCGTTATACTTTCACTTGCTCCAGGAATCATAAAAGTAAGTGCTGAAAATACTAAAATTAAAATTGGATGTATGAGAAAGACTAAGACAATACATTTCATTTCACGGGCGCCAATTGGCATATTTAAATATTCTGGTGTTTTACCAACCATCAAACTGCATATAAACACCGTCAGTAAGACATATATCAATAAATTCATGAGTCCTACGCCTTCGCCACCAAATACAACATTTAGCATCATTAATACCATTGGTCCTAATCCACCTAGAGACGTTAAGCTATCATGCATGTTATTAACAGAACCCGTTGTAAATGCCGTCGTAATAACTGTAAATAGTGCTGACAAACCTGCTCCAAACCGTACCTCTTTACCTTCCATATTCGGTCCATGAATGCCTAAATTCGCTAGTATTGGATTACCACGATACTCACTCCACATAGTTAATGTAAGAATTGCTATAAAAATAAAAAACATTGCGACAAATAATATCAGCGCATGACGATGCACTCGTTTACCATGTCTACTTAACATGCGACCAAATAAGAACAACATTGACATAGGAAGTAACATCATACTGCCCATTTCTATAAAATTGCTCAAAATATTTGGATTTTCAAAAGGTGTTGCAGAATTTCCTGCTAAAAATCCTCCACCATTCGTACCAAGGTGTTTTATTGATTCAAGTGATGCAATAGGTCCAAATGCAATATGTTGAATATGTCCGCTTAAAGTCCGAATCATTAAATTAGCATGCAACGTTTGTGGTACACCTTGAGTCATCAATAAAATACTAATTAAACATGATAATGGTAAAAGCACTCGGACAATAAACCGAACAATATCTTGATAAAAATTACCAATGATATTAGTCAATCCGGTTAAACGTCTCAACATCGCTATACAAACGGCGTAACCTGATGCACTAGATGTAAACATTAAATATGTCATTACAATCATTTGCGTTAAATATGTCACACCTGATTCACCGTTATAGTGTTGTAAATTACTATTTGTTAAAAAAGATATTGCTGTATTAAACGCTAAATCTATCGATTGGTTTAAATTATGATTTGGGTTTAAAAAAAGCCATTGTTGAACTATTAGCAATACAAATGTTATAACCCCTATAAATCCATTGAATGCCAGAAAATGTTTAACATATGTTTTAGCTGACATGTGTTCTAAGTCTGTGCCGATAATTTTAAAACACATATTTTCAAATCTAGTAAATATTAAATCTACTCTTGACGATTGCACCAATGCTACGCGATATAGATATCCACTAAAAACATACGCAATCATAACCATCATTGTTAGAAACAAAATTATTTCCATGATAACCCTCACTTAATATATTTTTAAAATTTTTCACTACGAATTAAGGCATAAAATAAATACAAAACTAATGCAATAACTACTAATAATAAAACGATGAGCATTGCCATAACCTCCTTACAACACAACAACATCGTAACAACTTGTTTATGAGAGAAATATTAATTTTCAAACTCAGTTATTAAGAAATCATTAAGATGTGTATGCAGAAATAAATTTTATAGCATTTAATTGTGAAGAATATTATGATATTGCTATCGAGGTGAAGGTTATGTCAAACACTGAATCGCTAAACATAGGAAAAAAGCGTGGATCTTTAACAATTTACATCGGTTACAGTCCAGGTGTTGGTAAAACATTTGAGATGCTTTCAAATGCCATTGAACTATTTCAAAGTAACGTTGATATTAAAATAGGATATGTTGAACCGCATCAACGTGATGAAACAAATGCATTAGCTGAACAATTACCTAAAATCGCAACCAATTTTACTAAACATGGTAGTCATCATTTTCAATATTTAGATGTCGACCGCATAATCGAAGAATCGCCGACAATAGTACTTATCGATGAGTTAGCACATACGAACATTTCTAGAGATCGTCATGAGAAACGATATATGGATATTGAAGAAATTTTAAATCATGGTATCGATGTTCATACTACTTTGAACATTCAACATATTGAAAGTTTAAGTAGTCAAATTGAACTGATGACCGGTGTACATGTTAAAGAACGTGTACCCGACTATTTCATAATGAGCGCCGATGTATTAGAAGTCGTAGATATCTCACCTGAACAATTAATTAAACGCTTAAAAGCTGGCAAGGTATATAAAAAGGATAGGCTAGATGTAGCATTTAGTAATTTCTTTACGTATGCCCACCTAAGCGAACTGCGTACATTGACGTTAAGAACAGTTGCCGACTTGATGAGTGATAAAGAAAAAATCCGACACAACCATAAAACGTCACTCAAACCTCATATTGCTGTGGCAATTAGTGGGAGCATTTATAATGAAGCAGTAATTAAAGAGGCATTCCATATTGCTCAAAAAGAACATGCAAAATTCACTGCTATTTATATAGATGTATTCGAAAAAAACAGGCAATATAAAGATAGTCAAAAGCAAGTGCATCAACATCTCATGCTTGCAAAATCATTAGGAGCAAAAGTAAAAGTAGTTTATAGCCAAACCGTTGCATTAGGATTAGACGAATGGTGTAAAAATCAAGATGTAACCAAATTAATTATCGGACAACATATTAGAAATAAGTGGCGAGACTTTTTCAATAAACCTTTAATTGACCATTTAATGTCCTTTGAACATAGCTATAAAATCGAAATCGTTCCAATCAAACAAATACCTGTTGAATTGAAAATGAACAAGTCACCCTATCGTCCTAAAGGCAAACGTTTCGCTATAGATATGTTTAAAATGATTTTGATTCAAATAATTTGTGTAATGATGGGACTGTGGATTTATCAACTTGATAAGCATGAGTCTAGCACGATTATTTTAATGATTTTTCTCATCGGCATCATTTTATTATCCATTTGGACGCGGTCCTACATCATTGGCTTTTTAGCAGCAATTATTAACGTATTTGTTTTTAATTATTTTTTTACGGAACCTAGATATACATTTGAAGTATACCGCTTTGACTATCCTATTACATTTATCGTTAGCATTTTAACAAGTATTTTAACGAGTGCTTTATTAAAACAAATTAAATTCCAATACGCCATTACTAAAAGGCAACTTTATCGTACAGATTTATTATTTCAATTTAATGATTCGATTAAACAAACTTATACAGTTGAAAACTTACTAATAAATGCTGGATACCAAATTAATCAATTATTGCAACAATCAATTACTATATACGTTATCAATCAATCCAAAGTAATTAAAACAATACCATTGCAAAACCATATCAATAATACGACTCAACAGCATGAACAAGCATTAAGCTGGGTAATTAAAAATGAAAGACAAGCTGGTGCAACAACAGATACATTTCCAGGCATTAATAAATGGTTGATACCAATTGGCACATCTCCGATTAAAGGCATTCTAGCCATTGATTACCAAAGTTCTCAAGTGATTAATCCATATGATGCATCAATATTAGAATCAATGTTAAATGAACTTTCTCTCGCCGTTGAAAATGTGATGTTACTTAAACAAACGAGAGAATCCATGTTACAGGCTGAACGTCAACTGACACATTCAAATTTTTTAAGATCAATTTCGCATGACATACGTACACCGTTAACAACAATTATGGGAAATTTAGATATTTTAGTATCACATAGTAAAGATATGTCTATCATAGAAAAGAAACAATTACTTGTGCATAGTTTTCAAGAAAGTCAGTATTTATATCTATTAGTGACAAATATTTTATCATTAACAAAATTACAGTCATCAAATGTTCAGATAAAATTGCAACCTTATCTCGTTAGTGAATTAGTAGAAGAAATCGATATGATTTTAGAACGTCGTCATTTAAAAAAGCGTATAACTGTATCATCCTCAGTTGATTTACAGTTTATACACATTGACAGTAAGTTGATTTTACAAGCTTTATTCAATTTGATTGAAAATGCAGTTAAACACACTTCTACTGACACCAAAATCAATTTATCTATTCGTTATGCTAGCGATGAACAAATCGAATTTGCCGTTACAGACGAAGGACCTGGAATTAGTTTAGAAGAACAACAAAAGATATTCGAGCCTTTTTACACAGGATCAAATAAATATTTTAAAGATAACCAAAAAGAAAGCATGGGACTAGGCTTATATTTAGTACAGACTATCCTACACAAACATCAATCAAACTTACAATATAAACCGAACCAACCACACGGCAGTATATTCTATTTCAATATAGATACAGACTTTAATGAAGGAGACATATAATGCAATCTAAAATATTGATAATTGAAGATGATCACGCAATCACACATTTACTTGATGTTGCATTAACTTTAGATTATTACAATGTAACTACAGCCGAAAATGCCACACAAGCACACTTTAAAATTCAAATTGATAAACCAGATGTCATTTTATTAGATTTAGGTTTACCAGATAAAGATGGATTATGTTTGATTTCAGAAATCAGGCAACATACTGACATTCCTATCATTGTAATAAGTGCAAGACAAGAAGAACAAACAATTATTCAAGCTTTAGATAACGGTGCGAATGACTATATGACTAAGCCTTTTAATGTTGATGAGCTTCGGGCACGAATTCGAGTCATCGAAAGAATCGCTAAGTCACATCAAGAAACTAACATTGTATTTACTAACGGTTTGTTAAGCATCGACTTTGGTTCCAAATCTGTTGTTATTAATAATCAGGAGGTACATTTGACGCCAAATGAATTTAGCTTGTTAGAACTATTGTCAAATCACAAAGGAAAAGTACTCACTTATGAGATGATATTAAAACGAATATATGGCTATGTTAATAAGACTGAAATGCCTAGTTTAAGAGTGCATATGACATCATTAAGACAAAAACTTTCACAATGTCATGAGGACGCAAAAGATATTATTAAAACACATCCACGTATTGGTTATCAAATGTTGCAGTGGAAAGAGAAATAATTAAATAAAAAAGATCGCTGCCATTAAACGAATGATTGGCAGTGATCTTTTTTATATTCAACTTATTATTTATTGCGCACTAGTGTCAGCAAAATGCCCTATTGTTTTTTACAAGCACATGATACCGAAATTACTTTCATAAAATTTATTTATGGTCGATTATTCTTAGTTTTAGTGGTTGTTATATTCTAAATTCATATTTATATTTAAACAGAATGATATAACCGCACACAGCTCTCAATCCAATTAAATATTTAACCTTTAAAACGTTAGTATTTTGATATCTAAAGAGAATCAGTTATTGAAAACAAAAAAGAGCTCAAGACATTACATCTTTAAGCTCTTAATCTATAAATTATTTTTGATGGTCAGCAAATGTGCGACCTTTCATAGGTCTGCTTCCACCGCTGCTCTTCTCTTTACGGTCGAATTTTTTTGTACTTTTCTTCTTATTTGAGTATCCTTTTGAACGTTTACTCTTACCGTCAAATTTAGGATTACCACGCTTACTATTTCTGTTACGAGAACCACTTGGTTTACCGTTACGACCTTTACGAGATAATGGTTTTTCAAAAGTTAATTGAACTTCAACTTCATCGTTCGCTTCTACTAACTCTTGTAAAAGTGCAGCAACTAAATCAACATCGTTATATTCATTTAACAACTCTGTAGAAATGCGTTTCAAGCGTGATTCTGACTCTTTAGACATCCAGTTTTCAACTTTTTCTTTAATATCATCTTCACGTGCTTGAAGTACTTCTTTGCGATGTGGTGGACGTAATGCACTCATCTTTCTACCGTTAGCATCTTCAATTTGTCTAATGTAATCCATCTCGATTGGATTTACAAAAGTAACCGCGATACCTTCTTTACCAGCACGGCCAGTACGACCAATACGGTGTGTGTAGCTTTCAGTGTCTTGAGGAATATCAAAGTTATAAACATGACTTACACCAGAAATATCTAGTCCTCTTGCTGCTACATCAGTAGCGACTAAAATATTAATTTGGTCATTTTTAAATTTCTTTAATACTTCTAAACGTTTCGCTTGTGTGATATCACCATGTAATCCTTCAGCTTTATATCCTTTAGAAATCAAAGCACTTGTTAACTCATCAACACGACGTTTTGTACGTCCAAATACGATTGCTAATTCTGGTTGATGAACATCTAGGAAATTTGTAAATGTATCAAATTTCTCTAATTCTTTAACAATTGTATAGAATTCTTCGATTTGTGGATCAGACATTTCATTATTCATTGTCTTAATGATTTTTGGTGATTTCATAAATTGTTGTACTAAAGCTTGGATTGCTTTAGGCATTGTAGCTGAGAACAACATTGTTTGACGTTGTGCTGCTGGAATTTTATCCATAATAAATCTCATATCATCGATGAATCCCATATTCATCATTTCATCAGCTTCATCTAAAATCAAAGTATGAATTCCGTCCGTTTTTAATGTGCGACGATTTAAATGGTCGATAACACGCCCAGGTGTTCCGACTACGATTTGTGGGCCTTTTTTCAAGGCTTTAATTTGGCGTTCGATAGGCATACCACCGAATACAGTAACAACTTGGACACCTTGTCCACGGCTAAATTCTCTTAATTGTTCAGCTACCTGCATTGCCAATTCTCTTGTAGGTGCTAAAATCAACGATTGAACCCCTTGTTTCCCTACTACTTTCTCAATTAAAGGAATACCGAATGCTCCTGTTTTACCTGTACCGGTTTGAGCTTGCCCAAGGATATCAATTCCTTGTAACGCATAAGGGATACTGTCTTTTTGGATAGGTGTCGGCTCTTTAAATCCCATTGATTCAAGTGACTGAACCGTATTATCCGAAATCCCTAGTTCTTTAAAATTTTGCAAAATAATTCTCCTTTTTACCTGTTTATTTCTCAATATACTTTTGCATATAAGTTCATTAATATTTCATCAACTTCTATATAGTACCACCAAAAAAATTTAATCGCAATAAAGCAATTTGCGAATATTTATTAGAATCACATTAATTGATTGTCATATTTTTGTCAAAAAGCTAGCATTAGATAAGATGTAAGCGTTACGCATCATTCGAATAATCATTATAAAAAATTTTTTATAAAATACGTATATCGTTAACATTCCACAACAAATTTTACTGAAACACATGTGAAATTAGACATTATAATACTACATCTTTTTGTGAAATATTATATAAACATGCAAACTACTTCCTATATAAAGTGTGTATATTGAATTAACCTGGATTTAGTTTCAAATTTATAGATTTAACATAAAAAGAAAAAGGCAATTTTGTATTTACACACAAAACCACCTCTTCTTTGTAATCTTTTAGTATTAATTCAAATCATTTTTATAAGTAAAATGTCGCTCGACTAATCTCTAAGAAATTAAAGCATTTACGACTTCTTCTAACTTCATACCACGTGATCCTTTAACTAATACACGGTCATGCGCTTTTAAATCGCTTGTCAAAACTTCTATCATATCGTCTTTAGAATTGAAGTGTTGTGCTTTTTCGACATGTTGCTGACCCGATTCATAAATATACTTCGCTTCATTACCAAACGTATACAACACATCTATATGCTTTTCTTCTAAATAATTACCTACACTGATATGCATTTCTTTGCTATTTTCACCTAATTCTAAAACATCTCCTAAAATTAGAATGCGACGTCCTGTCAAAGTACTCAGTGTATCAATAGCTGCTCTCATACTTGTAGGACTTGCATTATAGGCATCATTTATCACAGTGATATCATTTTCTAATGTATGTTGTTCCATACGCATACCAGTTAAGCTGACATTTTTTAAATTTTGATAGATTGTGTTATATGTCAAACCTAATTCATGACCAACCGCAATGGCAATTGTCGCATTTTTCATATTATGCTTTCCTAATATTGGAAGATCATAATGTTCTTTATTATTAATCGTAAATGAAATACCTGTAGTATCTCTATCATCAACAGAACAAACTAATGCATTATCAGTAGCAACACCAATACTAATACATTTTGCATTTTCAACTTCATTAACATGCGGTTTCAATAATGGTTCATCGCCATCATATATAAACGTACCATTATCTTTTAGACCTATTGTAATTTCAGATTTAGCTTTAGCAATCCCCTCGCGCGAACCTAAATCTTGCATATGTGACTCACCAATATTAGTTATAACTGCAATATCTGGTTGAGCGAGGTTTGACAGAAATTCAATTTCATGGAATCCTGACATCCCCATCTCCAATATTGATATTTCAGTATCATCATCTAATTCCAAAATAGTTAAAGGTAGACCAATTTCATTATTGTAATTACCTTGCGTTTTCTTAACTTTAAATTCAGTATGCAATACACTTTCAATCATATCTTTAGTCGTTGTTTTACCATTAGACCCTGTGACGGCAATTACTTTAGGGTTTACATGTCTCAAGTAAGCTTGTGCCAATTGCTGTAATGCCGTTAATGTGTCTTCAACCCATATAATAGGCCCGCTTACATTTTCATCTATAGATGTACCTTTTTGATAAAAAGCAGCCCCAGCACCATCTTGTAATGCTTTAGAGACAAAGCGATGACCGTCAACATTTTCACCTTTAAATGGTATAAATAACATATTTTTAGAAATTGATCGTGAATCAATTGTGACTCCATTTATCTCTTGATTTAAAAATTGATCTTCAATTTCACAAGGAATCCATGATTGAATTTGCTTTAATGTAACATTAATCATAATAACAACCTCAGTTAGTCAATTTTGTATTTATTTTTCTGTTTATCCTGGTGACGTTCTTTAGCAAGCTCGATAAGTTTTGTAATCAATTCTGGATAAGATAAGCCCATATTTTCCCATAATTTTGGATACATACTGAAAGCCGTAAATCCAGGCATTGCATTTGTTTCATTAATATATATTTGGTTGTCTTCTGTTACAAAGAAATCAGCACGGACTAAACCAGAACAATCTGTCGCTTTGAATGCCTCTAATGCCATATTTCTAAGCGTTAATTGAACATCTTCGTCTAAGTCAGCTGGAATTTGTAATTGAACCTTACCATCTTTATATTTCGATTTGTAATCGTAAAACGCGACATCTTTTACGACTTCACCTGGCCATGTCGCTTCAGGATAGTCATTTCCTAAAACTGCTACTTCAATTTCACGTGCGTTAACGCCTTGTTCAATAACAAGCTTACGGTCAAATTGGAATGCTTCTTTAATACCTTCTTTAAGTTCCGCTTCATTATTACATTTACTAATACCTACACTTGACCCTAAGTTAGCAGGTTTAACAAAGACTGGGTAATTTAATTTATCATTTACTAATTTTAAAATGTTATGTTCATATTTTTCATATTCAGAACGTAAGAAACTAATATAAGGTAACTGTGGTAACCCTCGATGTTCAAATAATTGTTTCATTACAAGTTTGTCCATAGAACTTGCAGCTGACAATACACCATTTCCTACATATGGTACATCCAATACTTCAAAAAGTCCTTGAATCGTGCCATCTTCACCATTAGGACCATGTAATAATGGGAATACTGCATCGTATGGTTGTCCTGAACTACTTTCTTTCAATAGCTGTGAAATCTCAAGCGCCTCTCCATTTTCTAAATGAAGCTCATCAGTAGATTTAATTTCAGTTGTAATATTATTTTGCTTTCTCCAATCACCATCATTGGTAATATAAATGATATCAACATGATATTTGTCTTTATCTATTGCATTTAATACATTTTGTGCTGTCAGAATCGATACTTCGTGTTCTGCACTTTTCCCTCCAAAAACGATACAAATATTTTCTTTTGTCATTTCGTTTTCCTCCAATGATATATCAGGGTTTGCTACCTTAATATAAATTAATATTGATTTAGTCCAATTGTTAAATGATTTATTCGCATCTTTGAATCTTAATAGTATCACATTTTAATGCTATTTTGCATTTTAAAAACGAGGCGTTATGTGTCTGTATCTATGTTGATTCATTTATAATCAGAACAATATTCCCTTCTATTTTATTCCTAATTCAAATTGAAATCTATAGCTGATATCACTGTGATATTCTAGCTAATTTTTAAAAAGTCATGTAAAATTGATATAAACATTAGTGAGTATAAAAGGAGTTTGCAATGAATTATTCATCTCGTCAACAGCCGGATAAGCATTGGCTTCGCAAAGTAGACTGGGTATTAGTAGCCACTATAGCTGTTTTAGCAATTTTCAGTGTTCTGCTTATTAACTCGGCAATGGGCGGTGGTCAATACAGTGCTAATTTTGGTATCAGACAAATTTTTTATTACATTTTAGGTGCAATTTTTGCAGGTATCATCATGTTTATTTCACCTAAAAAGATTAAACATTATACATATTTATTGTATTTCTTAATCTGTCTATTATTAATAGGCTTGCTCGTTATTCCTGAGTCACCTATTACACCTATTATCAATGGTGCCAAAAGTTGGTACACGTTTGGCCCTATCAGTATTCAGCCATCTGAATTCATGAAAATTATTTTAATTTTAGCATTAGCGCGTGTCGTTTCTAGACATAATCAATTCACATTCAATAAATCATTCCAAAGTGATTTGTTATTATTTTTCAAAATTATTGGTGTCTCGTTAGTACCAAGTATTTTAATATTACTGCAAAATGACCTAGGAACTACATTAGTATTAGCTGCAATTATTGCAGGTGTGATGTTAGTAAGTGGTATAACATGGCGTATCTTAGCACCTATCTTCATTACAGGTATTGTTGGTGCAATGACAGTCATTTTAGGTATTCTATATGCACCCGCATTAATTGAAAATTTATTAGGTGTCCAACTGTATCAAATGGGACGAATCAATTCATGGCTTGACCCCTATACATATAGTAGTGGTGATGGCTATCATTTAACTGAATCACTTAAAGCTATCGGTTCTGGGCAGTTACTAGGTAAAGGATACAATCACGGTGAGGTTTATATACCTGAAAATCATACTGACTTTATCTTTTCAGTGATTGGAGAGGAACTTGGTTTTATCGGTTCTGTCATATTGATCTTAATATTTTTATTTTTAATCTTCCATCTAATAAGATTAGCTGCGAAAATTGAAGATCAATTTAACAAAATCTTTATCGTTGGTTTCGTCACTTTACTTGTGTTCCATATTTTACAAAATATTGGTATGACAATTCAGTTGTTACCAATCACTGGTATTCCATTACCATTTATTAGTTATGGTGGTAGTGCGCTATGGAGTATGATGACTGGAATAGGTATAGTCTTATCAATTTATTATCATGAACCAAAACGTTATGTAGATTTATACCATCCAAAAAGTAATTAATTTAAACTATTTTGAGTTTCAAATATCATAACTTTTCAAGACGACGTTACATAGTCTATTTATGTCGTCGATTTAAAATGTCATATATAGATATTACTCGATAATAACAATCCCTCTTTGAAGTACACATTGTAAAATGTACACTCTAAAGAGGGATTTTGTTATATAGTACTTGCTTTCATTTTAGTAAATCCAGTCAAAAAAACTATCATCGAATAGTCCGACGATAGCTTTAACGGTGTGTGATTCACAATCACAGTCAATTATTTTAATTCGTGACTTACTTTATTAGATGCTGGCAAAGTATTAATAATGTCTAAACGAGATTTAGTTTTTTTAATATTCACACCTAATGATGACAATAGTTTGACTACATTTTGAATCTTTTCAGGACGTTTCATTATTATCACCTCGTTTGGATCGCTTTCTATATTATCTTACCCTATTCGACATACCTTTACTACATCATTTACAAAATTTTTAATTTATTTTCAAAATTAAAATCTATAGCGCACTCTACATTATACCCTAAAATACAATTTTGTATCCTTCATCATAGATTTCTTTTTCAATACTATTCAAATTTGCTGGTGTCTCATACGATACCGTTACTTGACCATCAATTATATTAATATTCACTTGATGAACACCTATCATATTTGAAATGCGTTCTGTCAATTGACTTACTTGTTCTTTTGTTTCAATTCCCGCTGTGTAAATCGTATTTTGATGTATCATCTTAAACTCCTTTAGTCTTTAATCAATTTTTGAAAAGTCACTAATAACTCTTCCATTGCCTCTTCCTGAGCACCTTGATTAACTTTATTCATAATACAACTTTTCATATGTTGTTCTAATAACTTTATCGCAACACTGTTTAATGCCGAACGTGTCGCTCTTATTTGCGTAAGGACATCATCACAATAGACATCTTCTTCAATCATGCGATTAATCGCTTTCACTTGTCCTTCAATTCGATTTAAACGTGATTTAAGATTCGTTTTTATTTGTTCAGAATGATGTGCATTATCTTGTTCAGTCATAGCATTCACTCCTTCATTTACATTCCTTACTATACTATATCCCATAAAACACAACGTCAACACAAAGTGTGTTTTTCAAACTAAATTGTCATGATATTTAAATTGCTTCATGATACAATTAATAAGATATACTACTCGTTTAAGATTTTCGATGGGAGGTTTCAAATGATAGAGTTATTATCCATTGCACTCAAGCATTCTAATATTATTTTAAATTCAATATTTATTGGTGCATTTATTTTAAACTTATTATTCGCCTTTACCATTATTTTCATGGAAAGACGTTCTGCCAATTCTATCTGGGCTTGGTTACTAGTCTTAGTTTTCTTGCCTTTATTCGGCTTCATTTTATACTTACTATTAGGACGACAAATTCAACGTGACCAAATTTTCAAAATTGATAAGGAAGATAAAAAAGGATTAGAGTTAATTGTTGATGAGCAATTAGCCGCTTTAAAAAATGAAAACTTTTCAAATTCCAATTATCAAATTGTAAAATTCAAAGAAATGATTCAAATGTTGTTATATAATAACGCAGCATTTTTAACAACAGACAACGATTTAAAAGTATACACAGACGGCCAAGAAAAATTTGATGACTTAATACAAGACATCCGTAATGCTACTGATTATATTCATTTTCAGTACTACATTATTCAAAATGATGAATTAGGTCGTACCATTTTAAACGAACTTGGTAAAAAAGCGGAACAAGGTGTAGAAGTTAAAATTCTTTATGATGACATGGGTTCTCGTGGACTGCGTAAAAAAGGCTTACGCCCGTTTCGCAATAAAGGTGGACATGCTGAAGCATTTTTCCCATCAAAATTACCTTTAATTAACTTGCGTATGAACAATCGAAACCATCGAAAAATTGTTGTAATAGATGGACAAATTGGATATGTTGGTGGTTTTAATGTTGGTGATGAGTACTTAGGTAAATCAAAAAAATTCGGCTATTGGCGAGATACGCATTTACGAATTGTCGGGGATGCAGTGAATGCATTGCAATTACGATTTATTCTAGATTGGAATTCACAAGCCACACGTGACCACATCTCCTATGATGATCGTTATTTCCCAGATGTAAATTCTGGCGGAACAATTGGCGTTCAAATAGCGTCTAGTGGTCCTGACGAAGAATGGGAACAGATTAAATATGGTTACTTGAAAATGATTTCAACTGCTAAAAAATCGATTTATATTCAATCTCCCTATTTCATACCTGATCAAGCCTTTTTAGATTCTATTAAAATTGCGGCATTAGGCGGTGTTGATGTCAATATCATGATTCCTAATAAACCTGACCATCCGTTTGTTTTTTGGGCTACTTTAAAAAATGCAGCATCCTTATTAGATGCCGGTGTTAAAGTATTTCACTATGACAATGGCTTTTTACACTCAAAAACACTTGTTATAGATGATGAAATTGCAAGTGTTGGAACAGCTAATATGGACCATCGCAGTTTCACATTGAATTTCGAAGTCAACGCCTTTATTTATGACCAACAAATTGCCAAAAAATTAAAACAAGCTTTTATAGATGATTTAGCAGTATCTTCTGAATTAACAAAAGCACGTTATGCTAATCGAAGTCTTTGGATTAAATTTAAAGAAGGTATTTCACAATTATTGTCACCTATCTTATAAAATAGAAATATGGGGAGTGTAACTTTAATGCAACAATCAGACATCATTAGTGCAGCCAAACAATATATGGAATCTATTCATCAAAATGATTTTACAGGCCATGATATTGCGCATGTATATCGTGTCACTGCTTTAGCTAAATCAATCGCTGAAAATGAAGGTGTTAATGATACTTTAGTCATTGAACTCGCATGTTTGCTTCATGATACCGTTGACGAAAAAGTTGTAGATGCTAACATACAATATGTTGAATTGAAGTCATTTTTATCTTCTTTATCACTATCAACCGAAGATCAAGAGCACATTTTATTTATTATTAATAATATGAGCTATCGCAATGGTAAAAACGATCATGTTACTTTATCTTTAGAAGGTCAAATTGTCAGGGATGCAGATCGTCTTGATGCTATAGGCGCTATAGGTGTTGCACGAACATTTCAATTTGCAGGACACTTTGGTGAACCTATGTGGACAGAACAAATGTCACTAGATAAGATTAATGATGATTTAGTTGAACAGTTGCCACCATCTGCAATTAAACATTTCTTTGAAAAATTACTTAAGTTAGAATCTTTAATGCATACAGATACGGCGAAGATGATTGCTAAAGAACGTCACGACTTTATGATGATGTACTTGAAACAGTTTTTTACGGAATGGAATTATCACGACTAGACATTGGATTTGTAGTATGATGATGCCATGAAATAGCATGTTGTTGTGGGAGCTTGATGTTGATGCCATGTTACTTTGATGTGCTGGTGCTACGATGCGACGTTGTGGTGTTATGGTGTTAGAGCCCGGTTTAGTGTTGATGCCATGCCGTTACGATTCTATGATATGTTGTTGGGACGTTGCAATGTGTATTATGCCGTTGTGACGTTATTATTTCACACTGTTACATGTATTAGTGAATTGCTGTGGAAATGTTGCGACATATATTGCTACACTGATGAATCATTGTGTCAAGATGACATTGCAATGAAGAGAGGCTACTCTGTTATTAACCTCTTTTTACATACTGAAATCTCGTTAATATTATTTCAAATAAAAACAGCAGTAGGATGACTTTCACATTTGAAATCATCTTACTGCTGTTTCTATTTATCACACGTTGTATAATGTGACACTAAGTTTCGCTATTGAAGCGAAAAATAATGTGCGCCCTATAAAGTTAAAATTATCTTCAACTTTTAGGGGGCACATTATTTGGACTTGCTAAGGTTATTTCTTTTTCTTTTTAGACACTACTTGTGTGTTTTTGCCTTTTTTATTGCTGCCGCCGTTGTGCTCTCTTTCATACGCTTCAATGAAAGGCTGTACTTCTTTTTTAGCGACTTTTTCATAATAAATGTTCGCAAAGTGTGTTTGAACTACAAGGAACGCCGCACTGACTGACCAGTACAAACCAAGTGCTGATGCCGAGCTTAATGAAATCCAGATAATCATAATTGGTGAAATGACCATCATCATGTAACCCATTTGACGTTGTTCGTCTGGCATCGTTTTACTTGATACATATGCTTGGATAAAGTATAAAACACCGGCAATAATTGTAATCCAAATATCAGGACGTCCTAAATCGAACCATAAGAAGTGTGGATATTTAAACAAACCATCTACAAGTTGGTCTTTAAGTACAAAGTATAATCCCATGATGATTGGCAATTGGATTAGCATTGGTAAACAACCCAACATACTCTTAATCGGGTTCATGTCATACTTTTTATATACTTGCATTAATTCTTGGTTTGCAGCCATTTTTTCTTCTTGTGTACGCGCACGTTTCACTTTTTCTTGAATTTTTTCAACTTCTGGCTTTGCAACTTTCATTTTTTGACGCATCATATGACTATTTTTATAGTTTGACAACATGAATGGTAATAAAATAATACGAATTACCAATACAAGGATAATAATAGCTAAACCATAATTGTCGTTTAATAAGTTATTTCCCAACCAATCCAATACATTTTTCATTGGATCTACGAATGTATTGTAGAAAAACCCACTACGTTTTTCAGGTTTAGAATAGTCACAACCAGCCAAAAAGACCATAATACCTAAAAATAATGGTAGTAACGCTTTTTTCTTCATTTTTCCACCTCTATCATTATATTCACATAGGATTTATTCTATCACATTAATGAGTACGTATGAAACAATAAGTGGAAAAATTTAACTAATTATTAAAAAAATCTTTGAATCGATTAACAGTCTTTTCAATATTTTCACTTTTAGAAATGGCTGAAATGACTGAAATTCCATTGGCACCTGCTTCTACAATCGGCGCCACGTTACTAGTATTTATACCGCCAATAGCTACAATCGGTAGTTGCGGATTCATTTCTTTAAATGTTGCAATCATTTCTGGACCTACTGGTGTATGCGCGTCATGCTTCGACGGCGTAGGATATATTGGTCCAACACCTATATAATCAACATGCGTCAAATCAGATTTTGCATACTCATCTAAATCACTAATACTAAGTCCAATAATTTTATCAGTGAAATATTGTGCTATCTCTTTGACTTTCGCATCATCTTGACCGACATGTATACCATCCGCGTTAATTTCTTTTGCCAAGGATACTTCATCATTAACGATAAAAGGCACATCATATTGATGACAGAGATGCTGTAATTCTTTAGCTAATACAAGTTTATCGTTTCCTTTTAAAGCTGATTCACCCTTTTCTCGAAATTGGAAAAGTGTAATCCCTGCCTTTAATGCTGCTTCTAATACTTCATGAATAGTTCGATGACTCGGAACATCGGAGGTTCCACAAATAAAATACACATTTAGATACGATTGGTTAAACATATTATTCCACCTCTTGAATGCGAATCCGTTGTTGATAGGTTGTTTCATTTAAATGATATAACGTATCAAGCAATAATGGTGAAAACGTACCAGGACCACCACAATTTTCATTTTCAGCAGCTACCTCAGCAGCAATATTAAATACGCTTACCGCTTCAATTAACGCTTCTATGTCAGGTTCTGTTTCTCTAAATAAAAATCCAGCAATAACGCCTCCTAATAAACAACCAGCTCCAGTTACTCGTGCTAATAATGGAGATCCATTAGCTAATACAATGGCTTTATCACCTTGAACAATAACGTCCTCTTCACCTGTGATTACTATTGCAGTTTTAAATATTGCGTAAGCCTTTTTCGCTATTGCAACCGCATCAAGATTAGCATCACTATCTGTACCTTTCATAGTTGCTGTATCATCAATCAACGCTAATATTTCAGATGCATTGCCTTTAATTACTGATACTTTCGTTGATTTCAATAATAATTTACAAAATTGCTTTCGATATGTAGAAGCACCAACAGCTACAGGGTCAAATACAATAGGTAAGCCTGCCTCATTTGCCGTTTGAGCAATCGCAATAATATCTTGTTCATTTTGTGCTGTTAAAGTACCGATATTGATTAATAGCGCTTGTGCAACTTTGTAAAATTCTTCAGCTTCTTCGGGAGCTTCACTCATGGCAGGGCTCGCACCAATACTTAATAAACCATTCGCTGTAAAATTTTTAACTACATCGTTTGTATAACAAATTGTTAATGGGTTTTCAATACGTATTTTATTTAGATAATTCATCGTCTAATCCCTCTTTCTTTAAATATGCAAAATGATTCACTGGACCTCTACCACGGCCGATTTCAGGCGTATATTGTATACTCATTGAAATAAACTTTTTAGCCTTGTATACAGCCTCAAATAATGGTCTACCTTTTGCAAGTTCTGCCGTTATAACTGCTGAAAATGTACACCCTGTTCCATGCGTATGTTTTGTTTTAAATCGTTCATTTTCAAATGTTTGAACAACTTCTTTAGTAAATAAATAATCTTTTGCTATATCAGTATCATTTGAATGACCGCCTTTAATGATGACACCTTTACTACCAATCTCATTAATAAAGATGCGGCCAGCCTGCATAATTTTTTCTTCACTATCAATGGCTAGTCCCGTTATTTCTTCAGCTTCTGGTAAATTCGGTGTTACTACATCAGCTAATGGCAATAACGTATGCTGCAAGTTTTGCTTTGTGTCATTATCCATTAATGAATCACCGCTTTTCGCCAACATAACAGGATCAATTACATACGGAATAGATTCATGTTGCATTAAATAATGACGAATCGTTTCCATAGTATCTGCTGTAGCAATCATCCCCGTTTTAATAGCATGCGGTAAGGTATCATTGAAGACACTATCAAGTTGTTCATCTACCCATTGATGATTTAAATTATGAATATGTTGTACGCCCAATGTATTTTGAGCAACAATACTTGTAACGACGCCCATACCATATACACCACATGAATGAAATGATTTTAAATCAGCCATTACGCCGGCACCACCTGTTGGATCAGTACCTGCAATGGTTAATGCTATTTTAGGTTTAATCATTTACTTTTCCTCCAAATTCCCATTGTTCTAGTGTCATAGCCATATTGAAAAATCGACGCTCATGTATGCAACTTTCTAAAAATACTTGCTTTACTTGTTCCAATTCCTTGTCAGACATTGATTCGGCTAATTTATTCATTAATGCCTCAAATACGTTAATTATGTCATCCATTTCAGTACTATAAAAATCAAACCATTTTGCCGTATCTTTTTCTTTATTAAGCTTATGATCACTTTGAGAGCGCTTAGCTAATTCTGCATAAATATATGGGCAAGGTGCCATTGCAGCAATTGTATAAATAGCATTTTCACGACTATACGCTTGGAAATACATATGTTTTATGTAATGGTCGCCACATGGAGGCCAAACTTTTGTTTTAATGATTTCTTCGTATGATTCACCAACAATTTGCGCTAAAATATCATGCGCAAGTACTTCACCTTCAACCATAAATTCTATTTGCTCTACTAAAAATTTTACGTCATTCATGCTATTCATTTTTGGAATTAACAAAGCATATAAGTTTGTGAATTCTTTTAAATAAGCTGCATCAGCTTGTAAATAATGACGTAATGCATCAGCTTGTATATTGCCTAATAACATTTTTTGAATAAAGTCATCCTCATAAATATCATTAATGATTGGCTTTGCAGCTTGGTACAATTTTTGTGAAAATTCCATTGTAAAAATCCTCCCTAAATAAAAAAACTACTTCCAACATGAAAGTAGTTTGATGGCAATGTTGCTATACTAGCCCCATCACTTCAATAACTACTTTCCTACGTTGGTACTAACCAAATCAGGTCATAAGGGTCTGAACAATTCATCTCAGCCATATCATTAGGCTCCCCTAGTAGTTCCTTAGTATTCAATTGCAAATTAATCTTAGCAAACGGTTTCAACATTTTCAATTATTGTTGCTCAGTTGTATTATTATCTTTAAATAATAATTATATAATGACATATATATTTGCGAAATAAAAAAGACCGGAACATATCGAGAATTCCCCGATATATTCCAATCTAAAAGTTACTTATATAACTATTGGTTAGCTATGCATAAATGGCTTATGCAGTAACCCAATGTCCAGCGCCACCAGTGTTATATAGTTTTACTGCTGCGGCATCTTGAACACTTTCAGGAGCATTTGCTGGTGATACACCTTTATATTTAGCAGGTGCTACTGAATCCCAAGTTGATTGTAAGAATTGATACTTACCAGCTGCACCTGATGTTGGATTTACAGCATGAATATTGCCACCTGATTCACGTTGAGCAATTTGTTTTAGATGATCATTCACATTTACTGATGAACCTTCTGATGCTTTTGATTCAGTTGGTGTTGCAGTAACTTGTGAATTGTTTGATGTTGATGCTTGTGGTTGCTGAGTTTGAGCATTTTGTGGTGCTTCAACTTCTTGTGATTGTACTTGATTAGCTTGATCAGCTGATGGTGCAACATTATTAGTTGCAGGTGCTTGTGCACTCATGTCTGCTCCATTAGCACCTGTTGCATGGTAATTCCAAGCAAAGTATGTACCATCTGATTCAAAGTGATAAGTAAACCCTTCATAGTCAAATGTATAATTATAAGCGCCAGCTTCAATTGGTTTTTGATTTAATGTTTGATCATTTGATTGCGCCATTTGCGCTAAAGATGCTTTATTTAAGTCCGCTTCACTTGCATGGGCTTCGTGACCTGCATTTCCTGCTACGATTCCTAAACCTACTGCTAATGATGATGCGAGTAATGTTTTCTTCATAATCTTAAAATCCTCCTACAAGTAATTTGTTTCTCTAAAAGTTTTACAGAGACTACTGTAACATCTGTAAAATCCGTGCAGGTTACAACAAAATAAAAAAATAGCCATGTTTTTTACACAGTGATTACAACGAAATCCCCCATAATTTCAGATATGATTCTATCGAGAATTGTCATGACAGTATAAATGTTTTTCATTTGCAATTTTTTATGTAATCGTTTTGCAATCTATGTCTATTTTCTATTAGAAAAACTACACAAAAAGACGACCTACACAACAGTACTAGTCATGTAAGTCGTTTTTAAGTGAGTATATTTCAAGTTAATTAGATCTATAAAAAATTTAGGATGGATTAAATGTATATTAAGGATGTTTAGGATAATTGGATTTAAATTTCTAATAAGTCATGATTATCTATATTTTGAGAGTCAATATCTAAAATACTATCTGAGAGAATTTCATTATTTTGGGATTTAGGGGACATAAATTTTATAGTTTCAACATATAATTCAGTGACAAAGTGTGTTTGTCCGTATTTATCATACTTTCTTGATCTCATTTGACCAGTTATACCAACCAATGTACCTTGATTAGTATATTTTTCTATATTAGAAGCTAACTTGCCAAATGCTTTACAGAATAAGTAATCACAGACGATTTCTCTATTTTCATCTTTATAATTTCGGTGCGTTGCAACACAAAACGTTGCAATTTTTCTATCCTCCTTTTCAAATATTTGTGCGTCTTTCGTCAGTCTCCCGACAATTACGATTTTATTTAGCATGTAGTGTGTGATTCACCTCCTATGCCTATATCTTAATTACTAGCTTGAAAATGGTCAAAATGGCAAATTTTATATAATTAATAGCTATAGCATCTCGTTATTTGTTATATTTAAAGAAATTAGTCATGAAATGACCTTAAATCTTCTAAATAATTCAAAAATCATAAATATTAAACTAATGGGATGTGGGAATATGAAAACTTTTAAAGCAGTAAGGTTTCAAATTGTGAATGAACACGGCAGAATTATAGAATATGAATTAGAAGATGGCGTAATAATTAATAAAGAGGAAAGTGGCACGGGTTGGTTGCTTGAAATTGTCATTTCTAATGAGCATTATGAAACATTTAGGGAATATCAAGACAATGAACAGTTATTGGATATTCGTGTCGTAATCACGCGTCCAGCCAATGATCCAGCTTTATTTGAATCTACTGTGAAAAGTATTAAAAATTTTAAAACAACAATGTCTATCGTATTTGAATGTCATATTTACACTTTACGTCAACAGTATGCAGAAAGCTTATTAGAACAACTTATTGATGATGGATTATCTGGTGAAGAATTAAAAAAATCATTTAATCGAATGATGCAGTCTAAACCAAAGTTAAAGGATGAAAAATTAGAAGAGTAAAATAAAAAACATTCAAAGATTATGCCAACGCATTAATCTTTGAATGTTTTTTGTTTTATTTTACATCTTGAATTGCAAATGTAAGTTCACAACTACAAGCAAGTTGACCATCGACAGTAGCTTTAGCATTACCTTTACCGATTGGCCCTTTAATTTTAGTGATTTCTACTTCCAACGTTAAAGTATCACCAGGTACTACTTGACGTTTAAAACGACATTTATCAATACCAGCAAATAAAGCGATTTTACCTTTATTTTCTTCACTATTTAAAATAGCTACCGCACCTGTTTGAGCCAATGCTTCAGTAATTAATACACCTGGCATTACCGCATACTCTGGAAAATGTCCTTGAAAGAATGGTTCGTTGCCTGATACTTGTTTAATTGCTACGCATCTTTGACCTTCTTCATATTCAACAACTTTATCAATTAATAAAAATGGTTGTCTGTGAGGTATAATTTGTTTAATTTGGTTATAATCAAAAATTGTTTCCATGGTTGAAATCCTCCATTATATTAATTTACAGAATTAATCGTTAATACGTTCAATGTCTGCACCTAATTGCTTCAATTTGCCATGTAAGTCAACATATCCTCTATCTAAATGATTCAATTCAGTGACACTTGTTTTACCATCAGCAACTAATCCAGCTAAAATTAAGGCCGCTGCTGCTCTTAAATCAGTCGCTTTAACTTGCGCTCCTTGCAATTGACTTTTGCCTTCAAGTTTTGCACTGCGACCTTCAACATTGATATTCGCGTTCATACGTTTGAACTCTGAAACATGCATAAAACGATTTTCAAATACAGTTTCAGTTACTACTTTATGTCCGTTTGCTGTTAATAATAATGCCATCATTTGCGACTGCATATCCGTTGGGAATCCAGGATGCGGTAATGTTTTGATGTCAACAGGCTGTAAATCTCCTTCAGCTCTTACACGAATCCCATCTTCTTGATAGTCCAATTCAACGCCCATTTCTTCTAATTTATACACTAAACTAGCCATATGTTCTTTGATTGCACCACGTACAAAAATATCGCCACGAGTAATGGCACCAGCGATTAGTAATGTGCCTGCTTCAATTCTATCTGGAATGATAGCATGTTCTACACCATGTAATGATTCTACACCATTGATTGTAATTGTGTCTGTACCAGC
This sequence comes from Staphylococcus sp. HMSC062H10, assembly GCF_001836945.1. Taxonomy (NCBI): domain Bacteria; kingdom Bacillati; phylum Bacillota; class Bacilli; order Caryophanales; family Staphylococcaceae; genus Staphylococcus; species Staphylococcus sp. HMSC062H10. The sequence goes on along the minus strand of NZ_KV830977.1, from coordinate 68,570 downwards.
ACCAGTAATTCTACCGCCCATTTCATTAATGTAGTTTGCTAAATCGACAATTTCAGGTTCTTTAGCTGCATTTTCAATTAAAGTCTTACCCTTAGCTAATGATGCTGCCATAATAATATTTTGTGTTGCTCCTACACTTGGAAAATCTAAATGAATTGATGTACCTTTTAATCCATCTTTAGCATTAGCATAAATATTACCATTTTCAAGATGAATTTCTGCGCCTAAAGCTTCAAAACCTTTAATGTGTTGCTCAATCGGTCTACTTCCAATTGCACAACCACCAGGCAATGCAACAATAGCATGTCCTAGTCTTGCTAAAAGAGGTCCCATAACTAAAATACTTGCACGCATTTTACTAACATATTCATATGGTGCCTCTTCATTTAGAGTCTTTGTTGCATCAACGACAACAGCATTTTCGTCCTTTTTGTATGTAACGTCAGCATTTAAGGTTGTTAATACATTATTTATTGTTTCTACATCACTTAAAGCTGGAACATTAACTAATTTGCTCGGTTTATCAGAAGCTAATAAAGATGCTGTCAATATTGGTAATACAGCATTTTTAGCACCTTCTACTTTAACTTCACCCGTTAATTTATTTCCACCTTTGATTACTATTTTATCCATCGTAAATCCTCCACTTAGAACTCCTATTACTTTACATTTCCCTATTTTAAAATTATTTTAAGTCATTATTTAATTATATCTAGTTTTGATTACAAATCATAGAGTTAGACTTATTTTATTAAATATTTTACCTGCGTCGAGTATTGTAACAAATCTACAATAAAATTGCTTACTGCAGTGCCTAATAAAATAGCAACAAATATCATACACACTTGTAATTGAGTGGCGTATCCTTTTTTAAAAAATTGATCTAATCTAATTGATTGTAAAGCCCAATAGGCAATGCAAATACATACAACATGTAACACTAAATGGATAACTGCATATTGTCCGATATAATCCATTTTATCACCTCATAAGATTACTGTATTACATTGTACATGAAAAATTTAAATAATGATACAAAGTTTAATACCCGTTTTTAGTAATGTTTAAGCTAACTTGCTATATAATTCTTTTTGCATAAATATCATAACTATAAAGTATCTTGGCATGAAAAAATGTAGCTACTTTCAAAAAATGAAATGTCGACTGTAGGTAGTGCTGAAAGGAAATTTTGATTTTAGCAATCTATTAGCGATTGTAAAAAGTAAAACTATTCTTGAGAGTCGGACATAAATCAATGTCTAGACTCTATAGTGTTGTATTTAGTAGTAGTTGACGGGGCCCCAACACAGAGAAATTGGAACACCAATTTCTACAGACAATGCAAGTTGGGGTGGGACGACGAAATAAATTTTGCGAAAATATCATTTCTGTCCCACTCCCATTCCTATTTTTAAATACACATTAGCTGTGTTTAATGATAAAGAACACTACATCATAAATCTTTAATGGTTCTTTATCAATTCCTCCCGCCCTCTCATGTTTTGTATCTTTAAATCAATATAATTCAAAAAAGGGTCGAAGATATGAAATCACATCTTCGACCCTTTATTTACTATTTTAATTCAGCCACACGCAAACGGTTATTTGCTCTCTCTAAAGCTCTTTCGGCTCTATGAATATCAGTATTGTCGTCATCATTTTCCAAGTGAGACTCTGCTCTTGCTTTGGCTAATTTAGCTCTTTCAACATCAATTTCTCTTGCAGTTTCTGCAGTCTGAACAATGATTGAAACTTTATCTTTTCTAACTTCAACAAAGCCATCGCTTACAGCAATATATTCAGTTCCATCGTGAAATTTCACTTTTACAAAGCCTGTTTTTAAAGCAGCTACAGTTGGAATATGTCCACTCATGACACCTATCTCACCAGCTGTTGTTTGCATAACAACGAGTTCAACATTATCACGATTGTAAACAGAACCATTAGGAGTGACAATATCTAGGTTTAATGTATTCATTATCCATTCCTCCTAATTGTTATACTTCAACACCCATATCTTTAGCTTTTGCAATAACATCATCCATGCTACCAACTAAACGGAATGCATCTTCTGGAATATGGTCATATTTACCATCTAAGATATCTTTAAAGTTTGCAACTGTTGTCTTAACAGGTACATAAGAACCTTTTTGACCAGTAAATTGTTCCGCTACGTGGAAGTTTTGAGATAAGAAGAATTGAATTCTACGTGCGCGTTCAACTGTTTGTTTATCTTCATCAGATAATTCGTCCATACCTAAGATAGCAATGATATCTTGTAATTCACGGTATTTTTGAAGTGTTGATTGTACATCACGAGCTACTTCATAATGTTCTTGACCTACAATTGATGGTTCCAATGCTCTTGATGTAGACGCTAATGGATCCACGGCTGGATAAATACCCATTTCAGTTAATTTACGTTCTAAGTTTGTAGTTGCATCTAAATGGGCAAACGCTGTCGCTGGCGCTGGGTCAGTATAGTCATCGGCAGGTACGAATACCGCTTGAATAGAAGTAACTGATCCTTTTGTTGTAGACGTAATACGTTCTTGTAATTGTCCCATTTCAGTAGCAAGTGTTGGTTGGTAACCTACTGCAGAAGGCATACGACCTAATAATGCAGATACCTCAGAACCAGCTTGTGTAAATCTGAAAATGTTATCGATGAATAATAATACGTCTTGACCTTGTTCGTCACGGAAATATTCAGCCATTGTTAAACCAGATAATGCAACACGCATACGTGCACCAGGTGGCTCATTCATTTGTCCGAATACCATGGCTGTTTTCTTAATTACACCACTGTCACTCATTTCGAAGTATAAATCGTTACCTTCACGAGTACGTTCACCTACACCGGCGAATACAGAAATACCACCGTGCTCTTGAGCGATGTTGTTAATTAATTCTTGGATTAATACTGTTTTACCTACACCGGCACCACCGAACAATCCGATTTTACCACCTTTAATATAAGGTGCTAGTAAATCTACTACTTTAATACCTGTTTCTAAAATTTGAACTTCTGTTGAAAGTTCATCGAATGCTGGTGCTTGACGATGGATAGGATCGCGGCGAACAGACTTACTAATTTCTTCTTTAAGGTCAATTGTTTCACCTAGTACATTAAATACACGACCTAATGTTTCGTCACCAACAGGTACACTAATTTCTTTGCCTGTATCTTTTACATCCATGCCTCTTTGAACACCATCAGTTGAATCCATCGCAATTGTACGAACAACGTCGTCACCTAATTGCAGCGCAACTTCTAATGTTAGTTGTATTGTACCTTCTTCTTTAGGCACATCAATAACCAAGGCGTTATTAATTTTAGGAACTTCGTTATGTTCAAATCGAACATCAATTACAGGACCCATAACTTGAGTTACACGGCCAATTCCCATGCTATTTTCCTCCTTTAAATATTATTCAAGCGCTGCGGAACCACCAACAATTTCAGTAATTTGTTGCGTAATTTCTGCTTGTCTCGCTCTGTTATATTCTAATGATAAGTCATCAATAAGTTCAGTTGCATTATCAGTGGCATTTTTCATCGCAGTCATACGTGTTGCATGCTCACTTGCTTTTGCGTCTAATATTGTTCCGTAAATCAAACTCTCAACATATTGAGGCAAGATTACACTTAAGATAGATTCTTTATCTGGCTCAAATTCATAAGAAGACAAATGACCATGTCCCTTACTAGAATCCTCTTGAGATAATGGTAATACTTGTCTAGATGTAGGCTTGTTTTCAAGAACGCTGACATAATGACTATAGTATATATTTAATTCATCAATTTCTTCTTCACTGTATAAGTCTATAGCATGGTTAGCTAGTGCTTGAACAGATTTGAAAGAAGGTTGATCAGGTACGTCTACTTGAGAATACTCAATGTCATAACCTCTATTTTTTAGGAAATCAACACCTTGTTGCCCTAAAACTACAATACTGTATTCGCTACTATCTTGATGTTTCGCTTCAATATCAGTAATCAATTTTTTAAGCACGTTTGCACTATATGCACCTGCTAAACCTTTATCACTCGTGATAACTAAATATCCACTTCTAGTAATTTTACGAGGTCTTAGCATTGGATGGTTTGTATTGCTACTTGCCCCTGCAACTGCAGTAATTGCATCTTGCATTTTATCCATATATGGTGTGAATTGTTTTGTATTTTTTTCAGCTCTACGAAGTTTTGAACTTGATACCATGTTCATCGCTTTCGTAATCTGCTTCATTTTTTTGGTTGATTTTATTCGAGTATCTATTTCTTTAAGAGAAGCCACTATCTCACCACCTTATACTAAACTTGTTTATTATTCAGATTTGCTAAAGCTTTTTTTGAATTCGTTAATTGCTGTGTCAAACTTCTCAGCATCTGGTAAGCCACCAGTTTCTCTGATTTCATTTAACAGTTCAGTAGCATTTGATTCTGCCCAGTGGTTTAACTCGTCTTCAAAACGTGTGATATCTACAACTGGAATATCATCTAAATATCCTTTTGTTAATGCATAAATAATCAACACTTGGTGTTCAACTGGTAATGGTTTGTTTTGATCTTGTTTTAAGACTTCAACAGTACGTTTACCACGTTCTAATTTACTTGCAGTAAATTCATCAAGGTCTGAACCGAATTGTGCAAATGATTCAAGCTCTCTGTATGACGCTAAGTCAAGACGTAACGTACCAGCAACTTTCTTCATTGCTTTAATTTGTGCAGATCCACCAACACGAGATACAGATTGTCCGGCATTAATCGCTGGTCTTACACCTGAGAAGAATAAATCAGATTGTAAGAAGATTTGTCCATCTGTAATTGAAATAACGTTTGTTGGTACATAAGCTGAAATATCACCAGCTTGTGTTTCGATAATTGGTAATGCAGTAATTGAACCGCCACCTAAGTCATCGTTTAATTTTGCTGCTCTTTCTAATAATCTACTATGTAAGTAGAATACGTCACCTGGGTATGCTTCACGACCTGGTGGTCTACGTAATAATAATGATAATTCACGATAAGCTGCTGCTTGTTTTGTTAAATCATCATAAACAATTAAAACATGTTTACCATTAAACATGAATCCTTCACCCATTGTTACACCTGAATATGGTGCAATATATAATAATGGTGAAGGTTCAGAAGCTGATGCTGCTACAACAATAGTGTAGTCTAAAGCGCCTGCTTGTCTTAACTTTTCAACATTTGCTCTTACTGTTGAATCTTTTTGACCAATAGCAACATAGATACAAATCGTACCTTGATCTTTTTGGTTCAAAATTGTGTCAATTGCAATTGTTGTTTTACCTGTTTGACGGTCACCGATGATCAACTCACGTTGACCTCTACCAATTGGTACTAAAGCATCAATTGCTTTGATACCTGTTTGTAATGGCTCATCTACTGATTTACGATCCATTACACCAGTAGCTTTTTTCTCTACTGGACGTGTTTTAGTTGTGTTAATCGGTCCTTGTCCATCAATAGGTTGTCCTAATGGATTAACAACTCTTCCGATTAGTTCTTCACCTACTGGTACTTCCATGATACGACCAGTACGTTTAACTTCGTCACCTTCAGTAATACCTGTGTATGGTCCTAAAATAACCACACCCACGTTTGACTCTTCAAGGTTTTGGGCTAAACCAAGTACGCCGTTATGGAATTCTACTAGCTCACCAGCCATAACGTCATTTAATCCGTGAATTAATGCAATACCATCACCAATTTGTAATACAGTACCTACATCAGTTACGGACATTTCTGACTCATAATTTTCAATTTGTGAGCGAAGTAATGCACTGATTTCTTCAGCTTTTATGGCCATCTATGTCACTCCTCTTTATAATTAATTAACTCTTCTAAATTTTCTTTGTAATTGGACAAGATCATTTCTAACACTACCATCTAATACAGTTGTGCCGACTTTAACTCTAAATCCACCAATTAAATCTGGATTAATTTTAGTATCTACAATTACTTTAGATAACTTTGTTTGTTGAGTTACTAGTTTGACAATCTTATCTAACTCTTCTTGACTCAATTCATATGTTGACTCAATTGTTGCAAAATCTTGATTGTAGTGTCCGTTATATAAGCTTTGGAACGCCTTGAATACGTCAGCTATTAATGAGATATGTCTATTATCTGCTAACACGTACATCATATTTTTAATGTATGGATTAATGTCAGTAAATACACCATTAATCAACTCACGACGTTGTTCTGCTGTTTGAGTTGGATTACTGTCAACCATTTTCAATTGCTCAATTTTATCTTTTACTGCTTCATTTATAACTGTTAATTCTTCATTAATAGTTTCTAAATTATTTGTATCTAATGACACGTCAAATAATGCTTTAGCATACTTGTTAGCTACTTTTACCATTATTTATCGCCTGCCTCTTTTAGATACTTGTCAACCAATGCTTTTTGGTCTTGTTCAGAAATTTCTTTTCTAAGAACTTTAGAAGCAATTAACACTGATAGTTCAGATACTTGATTATTAATATCTGCAATGGCACGTTCTTTTTGGCTATTGATTTCACTTTGTGCTGTTTCAATCATACCGTTTGCACGTACGTTTGCTTCATGAATAATTTGTTCTTGCTGTTGACGTGCTTGAACCTTAGCATCTTCTAAAATCTTTTGAACTTCTTCTTGTGTTTCTTTAAGTTTTTGTTTATTTTCTTCTTCAAGTTTCTGTGCATTTAACTTAGCTTGTTCTGCGTCATCGATATCTCTGTTAATATCTCTTTCACGTTTATCCATTACATCTTTCAATGGACCCCATGCGAACTTTTTAAGTAACGCAAGTAACACGATGAAAGTTAGGACCTGTACAATCACAGTACCCCACTCAACGCCTCCAGCTGCACCAAGAACGAATAAGTTAGCTGTTTCAGTCACGGGTTCATGACACTCCTTTCATTAAAATAATCGCTAGTGTTATATAGAAAAAAACGACGAGGTTAGGACCTACTGAATTTATGCGATAGGCACGGTGCGTTCATATCTCAACTATTTAATAAAGTTCAAAGATATTACTATATATGCATCACGAATTTTGTCCTATGCGCTTTGTCCCGACCTCTTTTATCTGTTAATTATCCAGCAAATGTCATGAATGCAATTACTACACCGATGATAGGTAATGCCTCAACTAAACCTACACCAATGAACATGATACCCATTAATTGACCACGTGCTTCTGGTTGACGTGCTACACCTTCAACTGTTCTTGAAACGATTAAACCGTTACCGATACCTGCTCCTAATGCTGATAAACCAATTGCGATTGCTGCTGCGATTAAATTCATAATTTAATTTCCTCCTGTGATTGTATATAATTATTGAAATTTTTAGTGTTCATCTGCCACTTTATGTGACATATAAACCATCGAAAGCATAATAAAGATATATGCTTGGATTGTTCCTACAAATATTGAAAATGCTTGCCAAACAATTAATCCTGGGATACTAATAATCCAACCCCATGCTGGTTCGTTAAAGAATAAGCCAGCAAGTAATGTTAATAGTATCTCACCTGCAAATATGTTACCGTACAAACGCAGACCAAGCGTTAATGTTGAAGTGAACTCTTCAAAAACATTAATGATTGCCAATGGCCAAAACGGCTGTACATAACCTTTAAGATATTGTTTCGTACCACGCATTTTAATTCCATAAAAGTGAGTTAACAGTATTATCGTTGTAGACAACGTTAAAGTCACTGTTGCATCAGCTGTTGGTGATTTCCACCACAATGTGTGATCTTTCGTTACTATAGAAAACGGAAGACCTAACATATTAGCTATAAAAATGTACAGAATCAGCGTTACTGCTAAGAAGTGGAATTGACCACCTTTTTTCCAAGCCATGTTACCTTCAATGATTCCCCTCACGAAATCAAAAATCCATTCAACGAAATTTTGTTTGCCAGTTGGTCTTTTTTTCAAATTACGCGTACAAATGATAGCAAGTAGAAAAACAAGAAACGCCGTAACAAGTATCATCAATATACTTGATAAATTGAAAACGATATCAAAACCGAATAAATTCCAACTCACGAGCGGGGATTTGTGATCCATAATCTCACCTCTTTCTTAATTTATTTGCTCACCTTTAGTAAAGGACGTATGATAACTACAACATATGAAATCATTAAACCAATAATTATACCGATTATACTTACATGCGATTTATTAAAGTACCAAATCATACAAGCAATAATTGCAACTAAGTATCGCCACATATTTCCAGTTGAAATATGCATAGTGTCTGGTCTTTTAGCTTTGGCTAAGTAGCTCTCAAATATAACAGTATTGATTGCAGAACCAGTAACACCAATGATTAATCCTAAGATAAATGCATGGTGTGTAAAAAGGTATAATCCTCCCAATATTATTAATAAATACAAATAATATTGAATGAACTGTTTAAAAATGTTGTAGAAACGACTCATTTTATATGCCTCCGTGTGACTGATATCAATCATGAAAACCGTTCCACTCATACAAACTAAATGATAATATAGGCGATTTGTGGTGTCAATTCTATTCAAATTGTTGTAAAAAAATAAGCATGTTCAGACACAATTTAGACACATTTAGACAAAAAGTCTTTTTTTATTTGAAATCGCTTGGTTTTTCAGTGATTAAATTCAAATAATACTTAATATGATTAACTATTCTTTCTGAAGCGAATCCATCACCATATGGATTAAGCGCTTCGGACATTTGATGATATAACCTCTCATCATCAATTAATTCTTTTGCAGCTCGATATACGTCTTGTTCATGCGTACCAACAACTTTCAACGTACCAGCATCAACACCTTCAGGGCGTTCTGTAACGCTTCGCAATACTAGGACAGGCTTATTAAAAGATGGTGCCTCTTCCTGTATGCCTCCTGAATCCGTCAAAATAAAATAAGATTTTTTAGCAAAATTATGGAAGTCTATTACATCTAAGGGTTCAATCAATTCAATTCTGTCATGCCCCCCTAAAATCTTATGAGCCACATCTCGGACTTTTGGATTTTTATGCATTGGATATACTAACGCTAAATCGGTGTACTCATCTATCAAGCGTCTAACTGCTTTAAATATATTTTCCATAGGTTGACCTAAATTTTCACGACGGTGTGCTGTCATAAGAATGAACTTTTTGTCATGGTATTTATCCATGATGTTAGATTTATAATTGTCATCAACTGTATATTTCATAGCATCAATCGCTGTATTACCAGTGACAACAACACTTTCTGAATATTTCCCTTCATTTAACAAATGCGATGCAGCATTTTTAGTAGGTGCAAAATGTAAGTCAGCTAATACACCAACTAATTGTCTATTCACCTCTTCCGGAAAAGGTGAATATTTATCATAACTTCTAAGCCCTGCTTCAACGTGTCCAATCGGCACTTGGTTATAAAATGCCGCTAAACCACCTGCAAATGTCGTCATCGTATCACCATGTACAAGTACCATGTCTGGTTTTTCTAATTGAATCACTTGTTCTAATTGAGTGATTGATTTAGAAGTTATCTCAGAAAGTGTCTGTCCTGATTTCATAATATTCAAATCGTATTTTGGTTTGATTTCAAAGGTACTTAATACTGAATCAAGCATTTCTCTATGCTGTGCTGTAACAACAACAATTGGCTCGAGCATTTTTTCTTGTTCCAAAGCTTTAACTAAAGGAGCCATCTTTATGGCTTCGGGTCTTGTTCCAAATATGGTCATAATCTTTTTCATCAAACTACTTATCTCCGATTCTTCTATTTAGTACCAAACAATCTATCTCCAGCGTCACCTAACCCTGGTGTGATATATGCTTTGTCATTTAGCTTTTCATCAAGTGCAGCAATATAAATATCTACATCTGGATGTGCTTCATGCATCTTTTCTACGCCTTCTGGTGCTGCAATTAAACACATGAAGCGAATATTTTTAGCGCCACGTTTCTTCAATGAAGTAATAGCTTCAATTGCTGATGCGCCTGTTGCTAACATAGGATCAACAACAATGATTTGTCTTTCAGTAATATCTTGAGGTAACTTAGCAAAATACTCTACAGCCTTTAATGTTTCGGGATCTCGATACAAACCGATATGTCCAACTCTCGCTGCAGGTACTAAACTTAAAATACCATCAGTCATACCTAAACCAGCTCTTAAAATTGGAACGATAGCTAATTTTTTACCAGCTAATCGTTTAGCCGTCATTTTAGTTACAGGCGTTTCAATATCAACATCCTGAAGCTCTAAGTCTCTAGTTACTTCATATGCCATCAACATACCAACTTCGTCTACAAGTTCTCTAAATTCTTTAGTACCTGTATTTACATCTCTAATATAGCTTAGTTTGTGTTGAATTAATGGATGATCGAAAACGTGTACTTTACTCATAAAAATTACTCCTATCTTTGTGTATGTTTATTGATATAGAGGATATTCAGCTGTTAATTTCGCAACGCGTTCTTTAGCTTGTTGTAATTTTTCTTCATCTTTACTATTTTTCAATGCTAAACTGATGATTTTTGCAACTTCCTCAAAAGCTTTTTCATCAAATCCACGCGTTGTTGCAGCAGGTGTACCTAAACGTATACCACTCGTTACAAATGGTTTTTCTTGATCGAACGGAATGGTATTTTTGTTACATGTGATACCAACTGAATCTAAAGTCTCTTCAGCTTCTTTACCAGTAAGTCCTATAGACCCTTTTACATCAACAGCTACTAAGTGATTATCTGTACCGCCAGAAACAATTCTAAATCCTTCATTAATTAATGCTTCTGCAAGAACTTTTGCGTTTTTAACCACTTGTTGTTGATACGTTTTGAAATTATTTTCTAACGCTTCTCCAAAAGCAACTGCTTTTGCTGCAATAACATGCTCAAGAGGTCCACCTTGAATACCAGGGAAAATTGTTTTATCTATGTCTTTTTTATATTCTTCCTTACATAAAATCATACCACCACGTGGTCCGCGTAATGTTTTGTGTGTTGTAGTTGTTACAAAATCAGCATATTCTACTGGATTTGGATGTAAACCTGCCGCTACTAATCCTGCAATATGTGCCATGTCTACCATTAACTTAGCGTTTACTTCATCTGCGATTTCTTTAAACTTTTTGAAATCAATTGTTCTTGAATATGCTGATGCTCCTGCCACAATAAGCTTAGGCTTATGCTCTAACGCTAATTTACGAACTTCATCATAATTGATTCGTTCTGTGTCTTTATCTACTCCATATTCAACGAAATTGTAGAATTTACCACTAAAATTAACAGGCGCTCCATGTGTCAAGTGACCACCATGACTCAAATTCATACCTAAAACTGTGTCGCCCATTTCTAATGCAACTAAGTAAACAGCCATGTTCGCTTGTGAACCTGAATGTGGTTGAACATTGACATGCTCAGCTCCAAACAATGCTTTAGCACGATCAATTGCGATGCTTTCAGTAACATCTACAAACTCACAGCCACCATAATATCGGCGTCCTGGATAGCCTTCAGCATACTTATTAGTCAATACTGAACCTTGTGCTTCCATAACCGCTTCCGATACAAAATTTTCCGATGCGATTAACTCTATGTTGCTATTTTGTCTCTGAAATTCTCTCTCGATTGCTTCTGCGATAACTTTATCTTGCTTGGTGATATAAGACATAAAATCTCCCCTTCTTTCAAAAAAACTTATTGGTATTTAGCACGTTCGCCACCAATCTTTTTCGGCCTAGATGTGGCAATAGTTACAATTGCCTGTCCTACTTGCTTTACTGAAGTCCTAACAGGTACACATACATGTTTAATATGCATGCCTATTAACGTTTGACCAATATCAATGCCACAAGGAACAGTAATATGTTCGACCACGATCGGATCCTTCATATGCTGAAAAGCGTATGTTGCCAAACTCCCTCCAGCATGTACATCTGGAATGACGGAAACTTCTTCCATTGTTAATGGATTAAACTGAGATTTTTCTATTGTTATCGCTCTGTTGATATGTTCACATCCTTGAAAAGCAAAAGTAACGCCTGTCTCTTTACTCACAACATCTAATGCATTAAAAATAGTTTCTGCAACTTCCATCGAACCGACAGTCCCTATTTTTTCGCCAATAACTTCCGATGTTGAACATCCAATTAAACATATATCTCCTTTATTAAAAAAGGACATATCTTTTAATTCGTCTAATAACATTGTCAAATCTTTCATAAAAGCCCACCCTTCCTAAAAATAAAAAAGGAATATAGCAAAGTGCTACACTCCTCTATTATAACTTATTTAACTGTTAACATATACTAATTATACAGAATTCCTACTAGCAAATAATATCTTTTAATTTTAAAATTAAACTTACAAGTTCTTCATAGGTATGTACATACATTTCTTTTGTTCCGCCGTATGGATCTATAACTTCTCCTGCTTCTTTTACATATTCATGCAATGTGAAAACATGATTTTGCAAACCAAAGTGTGCCTCTATTAATTCTTTGTGCGAATACGACATCGTCAAAATAATATCTGCTTTCAAATCTGCTTCAGTAAATTGTTGCGATAAGGTCGTTTTAGCTAAATGATGTTCTTCAACTAAGTCTTCAACATAATTCGAAACACCTTGATTGTTCACAGCGAATATACCTCTTGATTCAAATTGATGATTTGGCATAACCTCTTTTGCAATACTTTCCGCTAATGGGCTACGACATGTGTTACCTGTACAAACGAATAAAATCTTCATAGTTCACACCCTTTAATAATGTGATTACCTGCAGCTTTTAACATGCGATTCATAATTGCTTCTGTATTATCATTCAACTCAAAGCCGTATATATACGCCGCTGAAATATTTTCATTTTCATCAAGTGAATGTAACACATCATAAAGATTATGACTTGCTTGTTTAACATCATTGTCGTCCTGACATAATTGAATGAATTGCGCTTCACTTGGTATAAACGCCACCTTATTACTCGGCACAATAAAAGCTATAGAAGACCAATCTTTACCGTCATTTCCAATTTTGCTCTCAATATCTGCAATAATTGTAAGTGGTGTATTGGGTGAGTAATGCTTATACTTCATACCTGGTGCAATTGGCTGTTCAGTATCATTATAATCAGCATGGACGATACTATTCGGAAGTATATCTGTAATCATTGCTGCTGTTATAGAACCAGGTCTTGCAATTTTATAAGGAAAAGATGTGCAATCTAAAACCGTACTTTCTAATCCTTCTTCACTTTGTTCAGCTTGTACGATACCATCTATACGTCCATTCAAATCTTGATATACATGATTGAAAGTTGTTGGTGAAGGTCTACCACTTAAATTAGCACTTGGAGCAGCTAGAGGTTCATTTATGATTTGTAATAATTGTCTACCTACAGAATGGCTTGGCATTCTAACAGCAACTGATGATAAACCTCCAGAAACTTTTCGACATAGATAGCCTGGCTTTAACGGCAATATAAACGAAATAGGGCCCGGCCAGAACGCCTGCATTAACTTTTCTACGCGTGGATCCAAAGTATATGTAAAATCTTTTAATTGACCTTTACTGTGTATATGAACAATAAGCGGATTGTCAGATGGACGGCCTTTAGCTTCATATATTTTAGCTACAGCTTCTTCATCTGTCGCATTTGCTGCAAGTCCATAAACTGTTTCAGTTGGTAAACCTATTAAACCACCGTTTAAAACAATGTCTTTTATTTCATTAATTTTAGGATATTGCTGTATATCTTCATTATATTCTCTAACATCCCAAATTTTAGTATCCAACTTAATCACGCCTTTCTTATTTATCATAATACAAAGTAAAAAGCTATGCACTTAACTAATCATAGCAAAGGCATAACTTTTAATTACCATTTAAATGAAACGATTCGATCGTGGCCATTTATATCTTTAATAATGTCGATTTTTTTGTCAGGAAATTTATTTAAAATTATTGATTTAAGTGCCTCACCTTGATTGTAACCAATTTCAAAAACAACTGGGCTGCCTTTTTGCATAACGTGAGGTAAATCTTCAATGATTGATTCATAAATAGCATATCCATGGTTATCTGCAAACAATGCCTGATGTGGTTCGAATCTCGTAACCGTTGGAGACATCGTAACCATATCTTTTTCATCTATATATGGTGGATTAGATATCAAGCCGTTCAACTTGATACCTTCTTTAATTAAGGGCTTTAATGCATCCCCTGTTAAAAATTGTATTTGTGATTGATGCTTCTCAGCATTATTACGAGCCATATTCATTGCTTCAAGTGAAATATCAGTAGCAATAACATTTAAATCCGGCTTTTCACATTTCAAAGTAATTGCAAGTACACCACTACCCGTTCCGATATCTACGATTGTTGCATCATCTTCTAACTGTTGTAAGAAATGCAACATTACTTCTTCAGTTTCAGGTCTTGGTATTAAACAATTGGTATTCACTTCAAACGTTCTACCATAAAACGAAGCAAACCCAACAATATACTGTACAGGTTCTCCTAGAAGCATACGTTGCAATGCTAAATCAAACTTCATAATCATTGCTTTTGGCATGTCGTCATGCATGTGTACGACAAAGTCCGTACGCGTCCATTGAAATACATCTAACATTAACCATTCAGCTCGTGTTTGTTCAAATCCTTTTTGTTGTGCTAAGTGAATTGCTTCATCTAATTTCTCTTTATAATTCACCATTATTAAGTTCTTTCAATTTATCTGTCTGCTCTGATAAAGTCAGTGCATCTATAATTTCTTCTAAATGGCCTTCCATAATTTGCCCTAATTTTTGAAGCGTTAGACCTATACGGTGGTCTGTTACACGGCTTTGTGGATAATTATAAGTTCGAATACGTTCTGAACGATCACCAGTACCGACTGCTGATTTACGTTGTGACGCATACTTTTGTTGTTCTTCTTGAACTTTCATATCGTATAAACGTGCTTTTAACACTTTCATTGCTTTTTCACGGTTTTGAATTTGAGACTTCTCAGAAGATGTTGCAATGACACCAGTTGGTAAATGGGTAATACGTACTGCAGAGTCAGTTGTGTTTACGTGCTGACCACCTGCACCACTTGAACGATACGTGTCGATTTTTAAATCTTCATTTCTAATTTCAATTTCTACATCTTCAACTTCTGGTAAAACTGCTACTGTAGCTGTTGAAGTATGAATACGTCCACCTGATTCTGTTTCAGGCACACGTTGAACGCGGTGCGCACCATTTTCAAATTTCAATTTACTATACGCACCATTACCAGAAACTGAGAAACTAATTTCTTTGTAACCACCATGGTCACTTTCAGACGCTTCTACTATTTCAGTTTTGAATCCTTGTGATTCAGCATACTTTGAATACATACGCATTAAATCACCAGCAAAAATCGCAGCCTCATCACCACCAGCTGCTGCTCTTATTTCCACAATAACGTCTTTGTCGTCATTAGGATCTTTAGGAATCAATAATATTTTAAGCTCTTCTTCAATATTTGGAAGTTCAGCTTTAATACCACTACTTTCCTCTTTTAACATTTCTACTTCTTCTTTATCATCTGTTTCACTTAACATTTCTTCAATATCAGCTAATTCTTCTTTTTTAGCTTTATAGTTACGATAAACATCTACAGTTTTTTGTAAATCAGCTTGCTCTTTAGAATATTTACGTAATTTATCTGAATCATTTACAACATCTGGATCACTTAACAGTTCATTTAACTGTTCGTATCTTTCTTCTACAATATCTAATTGATCAAACACTTATAATTCCTCCTTATTATTATCACTAGGTGCTACGATATGGTGCGCGCGACAACGTGGTTCATAACTTTCATTGGCACCTACTAAGATAATCGGATCATCAATTTTAGCTGGTTTACCATTTATTAATCGTTGCGTTCTACTAGATGAAGAACCACAAACGGCACAAACTGCTTGAAGTTTCGTTACTTGTTCACTGACAGCCATCAATTTAGGCATCGGTTCGAACGGTTCGCCCCTAAAATCCATATCTAATCCAGCAACAATAACACGGTGTCCACCCGATGATAGTTTTTCTACTATATTTACAATTTCATCGTCAAAAAATTGCACTTCGTCTATTCCTATTACATCAACATTAGTTAAGTCGTGCGTCATAATTTCACTTGCTTTAGAAATATTAATCGCTTCAATGGCATTACCATTATGAGAGACCACTTTTTCTTTATGATATCGATCATCAATCGCCGGTTTAAATACAACGACTTTTTGTTTAGCGTATATACCCCTTCTTAGACGTCTTATTAGTTCTTCGGATTTACCGCTAAACATACTACCTGTAATACATTCTATCCAACCGGAATGGTAAGTTTCATACATTGAGAGTTCCACCTTTTTCAAAACATAATCGCTTTATTATATCATATTTCAAATATTCATAAATGTCTTTTTCATAATTATATCGATATTGTACATGAACAATTATTTTATAAATTTGTCATGCATATTTATATACAGCTATTCTAATTTGTTGCTTCTTATTCGTGCGATGTTTCTACTCAATACAAACTTTAATAAAGGCGAATTTTATCATTATGTATTAACAAGATGGTATTGAGTCACTTCTTTGAACACAGTCGTAAGTAAATACCCTTACTACGCTTATAAATAAAAAAGCTGTCTACAATTCCATTATTGGATGCAGACAGCTTAACGATTACTATATTAGTTGTTTGATTTAAGACCAAACTTTTTGTTGAAACGTTCCACACGTCCATCCGCAGCAGCGAATTTTTGACGTCCAGTGTAGAATGGATGTGAATCAGATGAAATATCTAAACGAATAACTGGGTATTCTTTTCCATCTTCCCACTCCATCATTTCTGAAGATGTTTTTGTAGAACCGCTTAAGAATTTGAAGTTTGTAGTAGTATCTAAAAAGATTACTTGGTGATACTCAGGATGAATTCCTTGTTTCATTATTTTCAGCTCCTTTGCCCTGAACCATCTGGAACAGAGTTATTTGTGAGTTTTTACCCAATACTGTGTAATTATAAAGGTAATTAATTCAAAACGCAAGCCCCTATATAATGTTTATTAAATTATAGGTCGACCCGTTTTAGTACTTTCTTCTGCAGACTTTTGTAGCTGCTTGAAGAAATCTTCATTATTCTTAGACTTTTTAAGTTTGCGAATAAATCTTTCAGTAAAGTCTGTTGAGTCAGTGAATAGATTTCTTAATTGCCATAATGTGTCTAATTCAGATTTACTTATCAACAATTCTTCTTTACGCGTTGAACTTCTGCCAATATCAATTGCAGGGAAGATACGACGTTCAGACAATTTACGATCTAAATGTAACTCCATGTTACCTGTTCCTTTAAATTCTTCGTAAATCATATCGTCCATACGTGAACCCGTATCAACTAATGCAGTTGCAAGTATTGTTAAACTTCCACCCGCTTCAATATTTCTCGCTGCACCGAAGAATGCTTTTGGTTTGTGTAAAGATGCAGGATCTAAACCACCTGATAATGTACGACCACTTGGTGGAATAACTAAGTTATAAGCGCGCGCTAATCTCGTTATAGAATCCATTAAAATAATGACATCTTCCCCAATTTCTACTAAACGCTTTGCACGTTCAAGTAATAATTCAGCTACTTTAACATGGTGTTCTGGTGGTTCGTCAAACGTTGAATGAACGACTTCAGCAGCTTCTACTGAGCGTTCTAAATCTGTTACCTCTTCAGGACGCTCGCCAACTAACAAAATAAATAGCTTTGCATCTGGTTTGTTCGTACTGATTGCATTCGCTATCTCTTTTAATAACGATGTTTTACCTGCTTTAGGTGGCGCCACTATTAAACCACGTTGACCTAAACCAATCGGTGTTACTAAATCCATGATGCGCGTTGAATAATTTTGTGTTTCTGTCTCTAATTTAATACGCTCATCTGGATAAAGTGGTGTCAAAGCTTGGAAATGCGGACGTTTCTTCACTTCTTCTGCGTTATGGTCATTGACAAAGTCAACTTGTAATAAGCCATAATATTTTTCGTTATCTTTAGGTTTTCTAACTTTCCCAGTTACTTTATCCCCACGTTTAATTTCAAAACGACGAATTTGGCTAGCAGATATATAAATATCTTTTTCCCCTTTAGAATAGTTCACTGTTCTTAAAAAACCATAACCATCTGGTTGTATATCATCTAAGATACCTTCCATATAATAGTTACCATCTTTTTCCATTTGTGCTTCCATAATAGCTAGAACAAGTTCTTTTTTATTTAATTTACTATAGTTCGTCAACTTAAGAGTTTTAGCTTTTTGAGTGAGTTCCTTGGTAGTATAGTTTTTGTACAATTCGTGGAATGATTCATACTGAGGAGATGTACGTTCTCTTTCAGGCATATAGTTTACACCCATTTCATTATTTTTTAGTTAGTAAGTAATAGATAGGCATGACAATGCATAAATAACTGTGCTAGCACAATCCCATTATGCTAATCCCCAACCTTTTAAATACATGAATAACTATAGCAAATTTTTATTTTAATTACAAAATCTATTTATAAAAATTGCAAAATTAAAACAGTACACAAAACTTAATTAGTCATGTGCACTGTTTTATTGCGATTTTTAATTCAAAAATCAAATTTATTTAAAATAGCCAGCTATAGATTTCACTTCTAAGAACTCTTCAATACCATAATCGCCCCATTCACGACCTAAACCAGATTGTTTATAGCCACCAAATGGTAAGTCTGGCTTTCTACCTGCTTCGTTTATTTCTACTGTACCTGCTTCAATAGAACGAGCTACTTTATGCAATGTTTCTTTGTCCTTACCAATAACATATCCTGCCAAACCATATTTTGTATCATTTGCAATTTGAATCGCTTCATCTAAATCGTTATAAGTGATAACTGACATTACTGGCCCAAAAATTTCTTCTTGTGCTATCGTCATTTGATTATTTACATTAATAAAAATTGTCGGACGTGCAAAGTACCCTTTTTCAAGTCCTTCTGGTTTCCCAGGACCACCATAAAATAATTCAGCACCCTCTTCAATACCTTTATTAATATAATTTTGTACTTGATCAAATTGTTTTTTACTAATGATAGGGCCTACTTGTGTACCATCTTCTCTTGGATTACCGACACGCACTTGGCTAAATTGTTCTTTTAATTCAGCTAAGAATGCATCTTTAATTTTGTTAGGCACTAAAACACGTGTACCAGCTGTACATACTTGACCAGTATTATTAACAACTTTGCCTGTTGTTGCTTTAGCCGCTTCTTTAATATCTACGTCATCTAGGACGATGTATGGTGATTTGCCACCAAGCTCTAATGATACCTTTTTAAAGTCTTTAGCAGCTTTTTCCATAATTTTAGAACCAGTAGGACCTGATCCTGTAAATGACATCATGCGTACTTTAGGATGTTCAGATAAAGGATTCCCAACGCCAGCACCGTCACCATTAACAAGGTTAAATACACCTTTAGGAACACCGACTTTATCAAAAATCTCAGCTAAAATAGCAGCTGCAAATGGTGTTTCTTCAGATGGTTTAAGTACAACTGGACTACCAGCCGCAAATGCTGCTGCTAATTTTAATGATGTTTGGTTTGTAGGGAAGTTCCACGGTGTAATTAAGCCAGATACACCGATTGCTTCTTTAACAACTAAATCATCTCCGCGGCGTTCTTCAAATTTGTAGTTATCCAATGCGTCTCTCGCTGCAATAAAATGATTTAGTCCCATTTGATAATGGACACGCTCAGATAATGATAAAGGAGCACCTAACTCATCCGTAATAGCTTGTACAATATCGTCTTTTCTGTTTTCATATTCTTTTACAATTTTGTCTAATAATTCTTGTCTTTCTTTCACAGATGTATGACGGAACTCTAAATAAACATTGTCTGCCGCCTCGACGGCTTTATCAACATCAGCTTTATTACCTTTAGCAACTTTCCCGATTACTTCTTCGGTTGCTGGATTTATAACTTCTATCGTTTCATTACTATTACTTTCTACCCATTCGCCATTAATGTATTGCTTTGTGTAGTCTCTCATTATTCTTTCACTCCTCAAGAATGATTTATATATTATTTATCCGTAATGCATACGATATAAACATTACATTCCATTATGATACGCTCCCTTTTAATATGTTCAAAATAAAATGCTTTAAAATTTTGCTGCATCTAATTCTGTCTATCTTTTCAAATAAAAATAACTATTCCCACATCATCGCAAATAATGCGAAGATTTAGAAATAGTTATAATCAATGCTATGTTTAAACGTCATGTAATTATTTAGCAGTACGTTGATCTGTTAAATCGACATATGATTGCGCCCATGCTTCAATTGGATGTAAAGCCTCTGCTAACGCTTTACCTTTTTCAGTTAGCACATAAATAATTTGTACTGGACTCGTAGAAATGATTTGCTTCTCAACTAACTCCCATTGTGCAAGCTCTGACAATTTAAGACTTAAAGCACGCGGTGTTATTGTTTTCAAATCTCTTTTCATATCGGAAAAGTGTGCTGAACAGTCATTACATCTTGAGAGATAATTAATGATTAATCCATTCCAACTTCTACCAAGTATTTTAAAAGTTTCTTCGAGATACGGACATACTTCCATCATCTTCACCTCTCATCAATAAATTTAGAATGTAAACGAACACCCTTTTTTAATCAGTATAATTATTATACCACAAAATAAGATAAATCTATACAGTTTCCGTCCAAATATCTGCACCTAAAGCTTTTAAGTGCTCTACAATATCTGTATAACCTCTATAAATATGTTTAACATTGTAAATTGTAGTTACACCCTCAGCAATTAAACCAGCAATAATTAAACAAGCTCCTGCTCTTAAATCGCTAGCATAAACTTCAGCACCATGTAATGTTGATGGTTTTATCGTTGCTGTGCCTTCATCAACTTCAATATTTGCACCCATGCACTTTAATTCTTCAACATGTTTAAAACGCTCCGGATAAATCGTATCAGTTACAAATGAAGGACCATTTGCCATAAATAATAATGGTGTAATAGGCTGTTGCAAATCAGTAGCAAAACCTGGATATACTAGTGTTTTAATATCAACAAATTGATATGGTGCATTATTATTGATGCGAATTCTTTCATCACGCACATCTACATTCACACCTAATTCACTAAACTTAGCAGTTAATGTTTCTACATGTTTCGGAACAATATTATTTAATATAACATTTTCTCCACATGCTGCAGCGATACACATATATGTGCCTGCTTCAATTCTATCAGGTATAACTTGATACTCAGAACCATGTAATTCTTTGACACCATTGATTTTAATTGTTGATGTACCTGCTCCCTTAATATTAGCTCCCATACTAGTTAAGAAGTTAGCAACATCAACTACTTCAGGTTCTTTAGCTGCATTTTCAATAACTGTTTGTCCAGTTGCATAAACTGCAGCTAGCATAATGTTAATTGTTGCACCTACACTTACCATATCTAAGAAAATATGTGCACCTTTTAACTCTTTAGCTTCAATTTTCATTGATGTCGTACTTGATTCATCAATTTCAGCACCTAAAGCTTTAAATCCTTTAATATGTTGATCAATTGGACGTGGCCCAAGTGGACATCCTCCCGGTAAACCAATCACACATTTTTTAAATCTACCTAACATGGCACCCATCATATAGTATGAAGCACGCAATGATTCAACTTTATTATTTGGTAATGCAGCATTTTGTATTTCAGTTGTATCAACTTCTAATTCCGTACCATTTAGTGATGCCTTAATATTTAAATCTTCTAATAAACTCACTAAAGTTTTAACATCAGAGATTTGCGGTAACCCTTCTAATTTCACATGTCCTTGAGCTAATAATGTTGCAGGAATGATAGCTACAGCACTGTTTTTCGCGCCACTGATATTAACTTCCCCATTTAGTGTGCGTCCACCTCTTATTTTTATTACCTCTTGAGCCATATCATTTATCTCCTTTGTCCATTACTTTTTAATTTTTTGCATTATTAGCATTATAAATTAATTTTACTTTATTTGTAAAATACTTTATTTTAATCGTTAAAATCTTGCCTTTACACATACGATTGATTAATAACGCATCATTCACCTTAATTAATATATGATGTTATTACCCGCTTGACCATGGTCTAAAGTCTGATTGTTCGCTCAAATATTGACATTATTTTGACAGCCAATTCAGCTTTAGTGGGATTGCTTTTGTATGTATTTTTTCATCAACTACAGCATTTTCTATATAATTATAGCATAATCATTTTTAATATATTTCATCATTTTTAGCTTCAACTTTTAAAATGCGCTGTATTAGTTCGGGCCTTAACAACATAAAAAAGAAGCAAACACCATTCTGTCTGCCTCTTTTAAAATTAATATCCCTACGTTATTAATAACTTAAAAACTAAATATTAATTATTTAGCGCGGTTTGAAGTACCGAACTCTTTAATTTTACCTTTAACTGTTTCTTTGATAGCTTCACGAGCTGGTCCTAAGTATTTACGAGGATCGTAAACTTCTTTGTCGTTGTTTAATACGTCACGAACCGCTTTTGCTGAAGCGATTTGGTTTTCAGTATTTACGTTAATTTTAGCTGTACCAAATGGAATTGCTTTTTGGATATCTTTAGTTGGGATACCAGTACCACCGTGTAATACTAATGGTAAACCAGTTGATAAACCGATTTCTTCCATTTCTTTGAATCCTAATTTTGGTTCACCTTTGTATGGACCATGAACTGAACCTAATGCTGGTGCTAATGCATCGATACCAGTTTTTTCAACTAGTTCTTGACATTCTTTAGGATCAGCATAAATGATACCGTCTGCTACAACATCATCTTCTTGTCCGCCAACAGTACCTAATTCAGCTTCTACAGAAACACCTTTTTCGTGAGCGTATTCAACAACTTTTTTAGTTGTTGCTACGTTTTCTTCAAATGGGCTGTGTGAAGCATCGATCATTACTGATGTGAATCCAGCATCGATAGCTTCTTTACATTTTTCAAAGCTTGAACCATGGTCTAAATGGATTGCTACAGGAATAGTGATGTTTAAGTCATGCATTAACCCTTCAACCATTTTAACAATTGTGTAGAAACCGCTCATGTAACGAGCAGCACCTTCAGAAACACCTAAAATTACAGGTGCATTTTCTTCTTGTGACGCTTCTAAAATTGCTTGAGTGAATTCTAGGTTATTAATATTGTATTGACCTACCGCATAACCATTTTCTTTTGCATCAATTAACATTTCTTTCATTGAAACTAAAGGCATGAAAGTTCCTCCTTGAGTGCTTACGCACGTATTTTTCAAAGTAATTATATCAAAAAATAGCGTCAATGCATTGAAATACTGCAGATTAAATGTGTATTTTTTGAAAAATGCGATAGTTATACTAAATGCAAACGTATACATTTTTATACAATTTAAGCCGTTGCATAATATGTAGTCATTAATTACAATATTTTATAAGTAGATTGGAGGATAAAGATGTCAAAAATCTTAAACACACAACTAATAGGTATCTTTAATAGGCTAGAAAAACAATCTTTAGAAATTCAAATGGCCGCGCAATGTTTAATTCAAGCAATTGGTGGCGAAGGTTATGTTTATGTAAAAGGTTATGATGATTTACAGTTTTTCGAAAGTTTCATTCTACATAGTGATGAGCGTTTAAAATCTAGCCGGAAACTTGACGCTATTAAAGACTTTAAAGAAATTGACTCAACTGATCGTGTATTATTATTCGCACCATTTTATAATGATCAAGTTGCATTAGATATTCAAAAACTTATCGACTTAGATATCGATGTAGTCTTAATAAGCAACAAGCCTAAAACAGATGATTTTCCTGATCATCTCGTACATTTTATCGATTTATCTACACCAAGACCTATAGTCTATACTGAAGATTACGATAAGATTGTTCAGCCACATGCGATGGCATTTAATTATGTATACTATGACATTTATACACAAATGATTGAAATGACAAGAGACTTAGAATTATAAAAGTCACTATTGTTATTTAATACCTTGTCGCTAACATAATATTAAAATTATACGAAAAACCGGTACTTTCAATGTTTAACAATGAAAGTACCGGTTTTATTAGCAAATTTATTTATTTTGTTGATATTTTAATGAAGCTTCAATAAATGATTTAAAAATCGGGTGCGGACGATTTGGTCTAGATAAGAATTCTGGGTGGAATTGACAAGCAATAAAGAAATCATTTGTCGGAATCTCTACCATTTCTACTAAACGCCCATCTGGACTTGTACCAGAAATCACCATACCATTTGCTTCTAATTGTTCTCTATAGTCATTATTAAATTCATAACGATGACGATGTCTCTCTTCAATTTCCGCTTTACCATAAACATCTTGTGCCAATGTGCCTTCTTTAATAGAACATGGATATAAGCCTAAGCGTAATGTACCACCTAAATCTTCAATATCTTTTTGTTCAGGCAATAGGTCAATAATTGGATATGGCGTTGCTGGATCTAATTCTGCAGAATGTGCACCTTCAAGACCTAATACATTTCTTGAAAATTCAACAGTTGCAAGTTGCATTCCTAAACAAATACCAAAGAATGGTACATTGTTTTCTCTAGCATACTTAATTGCACTAATTTTCCCTTCACTTGCACGGAAACCAAATCCACCTGGTACTAAAATACCGTCGACATCTGCAAGGTATTCGGACGCATTTTCATCTGTAACTTCACTTGAATCAATCCATCTAATATCAATATCTTTAGCAAAAGGATATCCAGCATGTTTTAATGATTCAACTACAGATAAGTATGCATCTTGTAAGCTAACATACTTACCAACTAAACCAATTGTAATTTTACCATCTAAATTATTAACGATATCTAACAACTGTTTCCATTCATCAAGCTGTGTTTCATATTTCGCGTTTAATTGTAAACGTTTAATAACGATATCATCCATATTTTGTTGGCTTAATTGTAATGGAATTTCGTATAAAGAGTCTGCATCACGACATTCAATAACACTTTCTTTATTAATGTCACAGAATAATGCAATTTTATCTTTTAAATCTTGTGTCATTTCATATTCAGTTCTTACAACGATTAAGTCTGGTTGAATGCCTAAGCCTCGTAATTCTTTAACACTATGTTGTGTTGGCTTCGTTTTCATTTCTCCAGCAGCTTTAATATAAGGTAATAGTGTACAGTGAACATACATAACGTTTTCTCTACCTAAATCACTGCGAATTTGGCGAATCGCTTCAATAAACGGTAATGACTCAATATCACCTGTTGTACCGCCAATTTCAGTGATAACAACGTCTGCATTCGTACTTTCTCCTGCAAGTAATAAACGTTCTTTAATTTCATTTGTAATATGCGGAATAACTTGAACTGTTCCGCCTAAGTAATCACCACGACGTTCTTTTTTCAATACGTGTGAATACACTTTACCAGCTGTTACATTTGAAAACTTATTTAAATTAATATCAATAAATCTTTCGTAATGTCCTAAGTCTAGGTCAGTTTCTGCACCATCATCCGTTACGAATACTTCACCATGTTGATAAGGACTCATTGTACCTGGGTCAACATTTAAGTATGGATCGAATTTTTGAATTGTTACATTTAGACCTCTATCTTTTAATAATCTACCTAGAGAAGATGCTGTAATACCCTTCCCTAATGATGAAACTACGCCACCTGTTACAAAAATAAATTTTGTCATGTCTTGACCTCCTAATTATTAAAGGGAATGCTTCCTCATCGTTTGTAAAAATAACGTAAAACATAACATTTGAGTAAGCTCATTCAAGTTGCTTATTTGTCGAATTCGACAAAATTAAATTCTGTTTACTTACCGTTTCCATACTGCTATGTCACTATGTATATCATTTACAACTTTGATTATTGCGTTATCATTTCTTGATTTACTCAATTAAATAAAAAAACGCTCCCTCTCACAAATTTTGTAAGGGGAGCGTATAAATTTTATACACGTGTCCTATTTAAAGGAGCCCGAATAAAATTTTATCATCTTTCAACTAAAAGTCAAACAAAAAATTATGCTTTGAAGTCTTCTTCGTCTTCAAAATCTTCTTCGTCTTCATCTAGTTCATCTTCATCTTCTTCAATGACTATATCCGAATGATTGATTTCTTCTTCAACTTGCTCATCTTCAGGATCATTTAATTCTTCTTGATCATCAGTTTGAGCTGGAATATCGTCATCATCATCCATTTCATCTTCACCCAATAATTTTAAGTTTTGATCTTCTTCATCATCGGCGTCTAAAATATCAAATTTTTGAATTGTTGGTGCAATTTTCTCTTCGATATCATCTACTGAGTACCAGTCACGTAATCCCCATAAGTTTTCGCCAACATTTAAAAAACGTCCATCTGTATTTAAATCTGTGTAAAATTGTACAACACGCGTTTCAATTTCCTCATACTCATAATCACCTAATGCTCTAAATTCATCGATGATATCATATAAGTTCATTGTTTCACCTTTATCATTCAATAATGTATAAGCCATATCAATAAATGATTTTTCATCAACCATTTGTTTTGTATAATCTTGAATTTTCATTGCCCAATACTTCCTTTCGAAGGATATAATCTAAATTTATACGTCTGAATTCATTTATATATAGTAACAAAACTAAATTATAAATGACAATATCATATTTCGCAATCACTGTTAGTAATTTAAATATTTTTCGAAAACGACATAATCATCAGTTTGTTCGATTTCAACGAAATTACTATTTAGACATAATGGTTTAAAATCATTATTCTCTCCAAACAGAATCATCGTTATCACATTAAGGTTGTCATAGTTTTTTCTTAAGTAAGTAGGCAATTGTCGAAGCGCACTTGAACCAATACCATTAAAGCGATATGATTTATCCACTTCAATAGCAGCAATGTTCATGCGTTCACCAATCTGCTCCAATGCAATAAAGCCAACCTTTTGGTCATCAATCATTAAATTAATGATATGTACATTGGTCACTTCTGAACGACTTTCTTCTTCAAGCTTTAATGATGAAACATGTTTAGAATCTAAATCCAAATAGTATAGCCGTTCTTTACCAATAGGCCCTTCTTCTTTAGTCGCGGTATGCATAAATCCAGCACGTTCGTATAGGTTCCAAGCATTGTCATTTTCAGCATCTACTACTAGATATAGATGATTAAAATCAGGAAATACACCTTGAACATATTGTGGCAATGACATCATTATTTTCGTGCCATATCCAAAACCTTGATATTTTTCATTAATCGATAATGAACGAATAAAAACGACATTTTCAGGTGTATCATAACCTTCATGCTGATAGTAACGATGTAATACAAAAAAGCCAACGACGTCATTTTTATCGTTTATTGCTACATTCGCAATCCTATCAGCATCGTTAATTGCATCATCAATAACTTCTTTAGGTAAAGATGAATATATTTGTTGTCTTTCATTCAAGTCAAAATCATTAATTGCTGAACGATATTGTTCATCAAATGCTTTTAAAGTGATACCTTCAAAACAAAGTTCTTTAGCCATATATTTAACCCCTATCTTTTTATATATGAAGCATGAATCCCCGTATTATTTTACCTATTATTTCACTACGATACCATTATTTACTCTAAGTTAAATAAATTACTTATTTATATTTTTGCAAATTTTAAAATTAATGTACTTTTCCTCATTACTTATCATTTTAATCAGAGACTTACAATTACACTGCGTACGAACTACTTTTAATATTGCGTCACTAACTAACAATACTATACAACTTCAAAATTCCTAGAAAATAATATATATATCTTAACGTCCACGTTTGTAATACAAAAATTGCGATACGCTTACAATGTTGAAATACTATGACATCAAATTTGTTAATAATTACTATTATTACTTGTTTTTTAGTCATTTTACTATACTATTATTTAAGGATAGACATTAATAATGAGGTGGGAATCTTATGAAAGTTGGCATTGACGCTGGCGGTACACTAATTAAAATCGTTCAAGAGCAAGATAACCAACGTACTTTTAAAACTGAATTAACTAAAAATATTGATCAAGTTGTGGAATGGTTAAACCAACAGCAAATTGAAAAATTATGCTTAACTGGAGGTAATGCAGGTGTTATTGCTGAAAACATCAACATTCCTGCACAAATTTTTGTAGAGTTTGATGCTGCATCTCGAGGACTAGGCATTTTGTTAAAAGAGCAAGGCCATGACTTAGCAGATTATATTTTTGCAAATGTTGGTACCGGTACGTCACTACATTATTTCGACGGCCAATCACAACGTCGTGTAGGCGGTATCGGTACAGGTGGAGGCATGATTCAAGGACTCGGTTATTTACTAAGTCAAATCACTGATTATAAACAGTTAACTGACATGGCACAATACGGTGATCGTAACACTATCGATTTAAAGGTTAGACATATTTATAAAGATACCGAACCACCCATTCCCGGTGATTTAACAGCAGCTAATTTTGGTCATGTACTACATCATTTAGATGCTGATTTTACACCTAGCAATAAATTAGCAGCCGTTATTGGTGTCGTTGGCGAAGTTGTTACGACAATGGCCATTACTGTTGCACGTGAATTTAAAACTGAAAATATCGTTTATATCGGCTCTTCATTTCATAATAACGCTTTATTACGCAAAGTTGTGGAAGATTATACTGTGTTACGCGGTTGCAAACCGTACTATGTTGAAAACGGCGCATTTTCAGGTGCTATTGGTGCATTATATTTAGAAAAATAGAAAAGACCATTTATATGAGCGTTGTTTTAAATAAACGCTATATAAATGGCCTTTTATTTTATGGTCTACGCGTTTTGGAATACGTATTGTTCCATTTATTATCACTTAATTACTTACAACTCAATTCAATTAAAATGTAAGTTCATTAGACAATTTTTGCGCTGAAACAATTGTACCAACCACGCCAGTTTTTAAATCTATCGCAACGGCTTTATGATCATCTCTAAGTTCATCTAGCCATTCTCCGAAAACAGAACCTTCAATCGTAATTAAATCACACTCTTCAAAATCT
The DNA here is from genome assembly GCF_001836945.1 of Staphylococcus sp. HMSC062H10. Classification (NCBI taxonomy): domain Bacteria; kingdom Bacillati; phylum Bacillota; class Bacilli; order Caryophanales; family Staphylococcaceae; genus Staphylococcus; species Staphylococcus sp. HMSC062H10. The sequence continues at coordinate 39,408 of NZ_KV830977.1, read as the reverse complement.
TCATCTCGAACTTTTAACGCTCTGTTTTTAATACTCCATACAGGCATAATATGCGGCTTTTTTTCGTCGCTATCATTTTCACTAATGAGAATAAACTGCTTACTTCCTTTTTTAGTTAAGCCGTATACTTCATCATATTTCGCTACATCTTGGACAAATTCTTTGATTCTAATTTTATCTAATTCCGTCATCACTTCTTGTGTAACAGCTACAACGTTTAGTAGATGACCTTCTTCTTCCATTGTTTGATTCATAATAATATGGTCTTGTTCATCAAACAATTCATCTAATTCATAAGTAGCAAAACGATCAACGTCCATTTTTACAACTTTATCAAATGGAATATCACGACTTGTTAAAAATGATACGGCCACACTTTCTTCTGTCCAAACGCCTACATACGCTTCACTTTTATAATTTAGGCGTACTAGTTTTTTATTTTTAGAGGCGAAATAAATACATTCATTTATTAATATATCTCTAAAGAATGGATATGCTTTATAAGACATGCTTGACCCTCACTTTTTAAAATATGTCATACATAAAATAGTAAATGACTCCAACAAGATAGTCAATTAGACATATTATGAATTCAATTTAATGTCATGTTTTTCATTTTAAAAATTCAATAGCATTAAATTTTACGTATACACAAATTCGGTCTATAACACGAAACATATCTAGTTACTAAAAATTTCAAAACGATAACCTTTAATATACCTTTATCAACAAAATGGCAATTCTTATAACATAGTGAAATAAGAGTCGCCATTTAATATTAGTATTACAAAGTATTGCCATATCATAAATTTAATTACTGTTGACTAGAATCGAAAAAACTTGTTACAAGTGCATATTCAGTCAACTAATGTCAACATAACATTGTAGCACCTTATGTTCCGAACTCTAACAACGTTCAAGTTCAGCTAAAAATGCGCGTTCATTCTCCAGTACTGTTTCTTTTGAATCTCCATGCCAAATACAGCCAAACCTTGATTTAACTTTATCTTCACCGTACCAATCACCATCATAATAAGATAACGGGTATAAACAACCTTCTTTGACATATTTCAAAATCGTATTGAAGAAATGTATGTTATCACCTTTTGAATGATAACTATAAAACTTTTGATATCCTGAATTCAACTCGTTAGCAAGTAATAACATGCTCGTTGAACCATTTTGTCTAAAGTTTAAATCAATCGCATAAACGTTATCATCTTCATCGACAAGCAAGTCAAAACCAGCTACACCAAAGAATCCTTGATTCACACCGTTTTCCATAATTTGTCTACCTGCTTCTATAACGTGCTCTGGTACATTAGTAGTATTTTCATTTCCATTATAAAATCCGTACTTATCCGTTAATTGCGTTGCTGCACCAAGATATTGAATGCCTAGCGATTCCGAGTATGCAAACTGAACGCAATAATTCGCTTTTTCTTCAATCTTCTGTTCGATAATAAGCGAATTCGTTTCAGCAGTTGCCTCTTTAATACGCGTTATCGCTTTTTGTAAATCTGCATCATGATAACAAATCATAACGCCATAGCCACCTGCTGTCGGAAGATCATCTCCCGGCTTAATTACAAACGGGAATTCCCAATTCTTAATCTCGTTTTCAAATTGCTCAATTTTTACAACTTTTCTTTTTGGTAAAAACTTCCCATTTGTCCATTCAGGTATTCTTGCTTTATTATTTAAAGCAACAAATAACGTTTTATCTAATGCATAATATTGCTGATTCAAGATTGTTTCATCATGAATATATTGAAAATAAATCTTTTTATTTTCCTTATATGCCAATTGTTTAATCAAGTTTTCGTAAGATTGCTGATTGTTAAATGTATTAATTGAGTTCGGTACATCCTTACCAATAGCTTGAAATAGCTGATGCAATTTGTCTGTCGCACTAGCTTCGTGAACAATAACAGGTAATTGATTTGCTATTAATAACTCCCTACCAGTTAAAAAATTAGATTGATGTTCGTCTGGTTTCAACCATGGATTCGATATATACGAAGGTCTTGACGTATAGACAACATCTTTGTCATATAAATCACTTAACGTTAAGTTCGGCTCATTACCATAATTTGTCATTACTTCCCATTCCCTTTCAAATGCGCATGCTCTTCAATAACGTCTTGATAAACGTCTTGATTTGTAATTAACTCTAACCCCATCAACGCCATTATTTTAGCACCTTTAATTAATGCTTCATCACCATGTACACTCGCAGCTGCTTCTCTAAATCTATGTGTATGTCCTACTAAATTACGTGATCCTATTTTAATATGAGGATGTATTGTTGGCACAACATGACTAACGTTCCCTGTATCCGTAGAGCCATAACCAAAATCATCATCAATAACTGCTTCACCAACTTCTTCAGCATATTTAGCAAATAAATCATCTAATTTCGGCGTTTTAATGAATTCATTCACACCGTTTTGAATTGGACCAAATTCATAATCACAACCAGTCTGTATCGCAGCTCCACGTGCGATTTGATTTACTTTTTCTGTTAATATATCCAATTCTTTACGCGTCATTGCTCTAGTATAAAAACGAGCATGTGTATAGTCAGGAATAATATTAGCAGCTTTACCGCCATCTAAAATCACACCATGCACACGTTGACCTTTTTTAATATGTTGTCGAAGTTGTGCTACACCATTAAAATAACTAATCATAGCATCTAATGCATTTAACGCTTCATCTGCATTTTCAGAGGCATGAGCACTTTTTCCGTAAAATTTAACATCTAAAACATCCACTGCCAAAGTATCAATCGTTTTATAAGTTTCATTTCCCGGATGAATCATTAAGGCAATGTCGATTTGATCAATCACGCCAGCTTTAACATAAGAGGCTTTAGCGCTCCCATTCTCGCCACCTTCTTCAGCTGGACATCCAAGCACAACTACTTTACCACCAATTTGGTCAATCACTTGCTTCAAACCAATTGCACCAAGCACACTTGCAGTTCCAATGATATTATGACCACAAGCATGACCCAATCCTGGCAATGCATCGTATTCTGCTAAAAAACCTATAGCTGGCCCGTCAAGACCCGAATCATATGTCGCTATAAACCCAGTTGCATGCCCAGCAATCTCGGTTTCAATTTCAAAATCATGTTCTTTCAAACGATCTATTAACGTTCGAGACGCAAATATTTCTTCATTACCAAGTTCAGGACGTTCATGAATTCTATGACTGATTTCGATATAACTATATTTATTTGTTTCTATATAATCGAGAATTTGTTGTTTTTCACTCATTTTTTACTATCTCCCTTTTACCCTACACTCATTTTAATCATCCACAATATTTTGTTCTTTCAAAATGAATTATTACTTATTCTATCGGTTTTACCTCATGATGTCATCTAGTTTTTCTTTATTTACAAAATTTTCTAACAACTAAAAGCCTTTCATAAATTTATAAAACAGTTTCAAATTGTAAAACATAAGTCCTATTGTTACAATTTAAGTATTGTTAGAAACGCAACTTACAACAAACTTAAGTTTAATAAAGTAACGAATCATAAGCGGTTTATAGTTTTGAGTAGTTAATAGGAGGAAATTTAAAATGACAAAAATGAATGTTGAAAGTTTCAATTTAGATCATACTAAAGTGGTTGCCCCATTTATTAGATTAGCGGGAACGATGGAAGGATTAAACGGAGATGTCATTCACAAATACGACATTCGTTTCAAACAACCAAACAAAGAACATATGGATATGCCTGGATTGCATTCATTAGAACATTTAATGGCTGAAAATATTAGAAATCATAGTGACAAAGTCGTTGATTTAAGTCCTATGGGTTGCCAAACTGGTTTCTATGTATCATTTATTAATCATGATAATTATGATGATGTACTAAATATTGTTGAAGCAACTTTAAATGATGTGCTAAATGCTACTGAAGTGCCTGCTTGTAATGAAGTACAATGTGGCTGGGCAGCAAGTCATTCATTAGAAGGTGCTAAAACTATCGCTCAAGCATTTCTAGACAAACGAAACGAATGGCATGATGTTTTCGGTACAGGAAAATAAATCTTAGTCAATCAAGTTAATCAGAAAAGCAGTCGAACAATGATGTTACAATCTCCATTGTCCAACTGCTTTTTAATATGCTTCAAAGTCAAAAAATCGAACAAATGAAAAAGTAAAATCTTTAACATTTGTCCGATTTATTTAAGAACCACTATAATTTCTTAATTAGTCCCATTAACACGAACTGCATAGGTAACCTTAAATACAACTGCCAAGTCGGCAATTGTTTATCTCCTAAAGGTAACTTTTTAACTGCCATATAGATATTAGCTGGGAATACAGCTAGCAAGAATAGATTGATTGTATTTTTCAAGCATTGAGATGATCTTTTAATTAAAAGTGCAATTCCAAATAATATCTCAAAGATTCCTGTAACAAGAACCGCTGTTTTTCGAAGCGGCAAACATTTCGGTATGATATTTCTAAATTGTCGTTCTCGTGTAAAATGCAATACACCTATTACACTAAAACCTATTCCTAATAAATATCTTAGTATGTTCAATCAGTTTCAACTCCTACTCTGTAATGATTTTATGAATTAATGTAGGCGATACAACATGATCAGCAATTGTTATACTTGAATCTAATTTTTTAACAACATCGTCTACATCTTGGCGATTACTGTGAATCGTTAATAATGATTCTCCTTCTTCTACTTTATCCCCAATTTTTTTATTTAAAACAATACCAACCGCTAAATCAATATCATCCTCTTTTGTTAAACGTCCCGCTCCTAACATCATCGAAGCGACACCTATATCGTTAGAGACTAACTCAGTCACATAACCTGATTTTTTAGCTTTATATTCGATTTGATATTGAGCTTGTGGCAAACGCTCTGGATGGTCAATAACTGTTTCGTCGCCACCTTGGTTTTTAATAAATGTTTTGAATTTTTCTAATGCTGCACCTGAATCAATTGCCTCAATTAGCAATGCTCTCGCTTCTTCAAGCGTTTCAGCTTTGTTTGCAAGTACAACCATTTGAGAACCTAATGTTAGTACAAGTTCTGTTAAATCTTTCGGACCATGTCCTTTCAACGTATCAATTGCTTCTTGTAACTCAAGCGCATTGCCAATCGCACGACCAAGTGGCTGATTCATATCAGAAATAATCGCCATCGTATTACGTCCCACATTATTACCAATACGTACCATTGCGTGCGCTAATGCTTCAGCATCTTCTAATGTTTTCATAAATGCACCGCTACCAGTTTTTACATCTAATACAATTGCATCTGCACCAGCGGCAATCTTTTTACTCATAATTGAAGAGGCAATTAATGGTATTGAATTGACGGTACCAGTAACATCCCTTAAGGCATATAATTTTTTGTCTGCAGGAGTTAAATTTCCTGATTGTCCTACAACTGCCACTTTATTTTCATTAACCAATTTCACAAATGTTGCTTCATCTATTTCAACATGAAAACCATCAATTGCTTCTAATTTATCAATTGTACCACCTGTATGACCTAATCCACGCCCACTCATTTTTGCAACAGGAACATCTACAGCTGCTACTAATGGGGCTAAAACCAATGTAGTTGTATCTCCTACACCACCTGTTGAGTGCTTATCTACTTTGACACCTTTAATATCACTCAAATCTATCATATCACCAGAATTAACCATAGCCATCGTTAATGCTGCACGCTCATCATCATTCATATCTTGGAAATAAATCGCCATTGCTAAACTTGATGCTTGGTAATCAGGAATATCCCCTTTAACATACCCATCAATAAAGAAATTAATTTCTTCAGTAGTTAATGCATGACCGTCACGTTTTTTCTCAATAATATCTATCATTCTCATTTTTATCATCCTTTTTGTTAGAGCTTAGGACAGAGCATTTATACTTCTAATACTCATTTTAATTACATACACTTGAAAATTATTTTTTGTAAGCTATCAATGTCAAATTCTATATCTTGTTTCAAATGTAAAATAAACTTTCTAAAATAGATTGATTCGTTACGATTTCATTTTCCCATAAATGTATATTCGAATCACAGAAATGTTTGATGATTTAAAGTTCATTTCGACTCGCTTAAATTATGAACACTATGTCCCATGCTCATTATTATTATTTTTTAATTTAGTAATCTGAATCTGCTTCTAAGCCTTGCATAATTTGAACGCCTGCGCTCGCACCAATACGTGTTGCACCTGCTTCAACCATTTTATTGAAATCTTCTA
>NZ_KV830977.1:22779-33042 GCF_001836945.1 Staphylococcus sp. HMSC062H10 | reverse complement strand
CATGGTCCAACAATACCGTCTCAATAATCACTTTCACCGTGTGACCTTTCGCAGCTTTAACCACTGCTTCAATATCTTGTTGTACATCATCAAAACGTCCATCTTTTAATGCGCCGATGTTGATAACCATATCAATTTCATCTGCACCATTTTGAATTGCATCTTCTGTTTCAAATGCTTTCGTTGCAGTTGTCGATGCACCTAATGGGAATCCTATTACCGTACAAACGAGCACCTCTGAATCAGCTAGTCGCTCTGCTGCATATTTAACATGCGTTGGATTCACACATACAGATTTAAAATTGTATGCTTTCGCTTCATCGATGATTTGATCGATTTGCGTACGTGTTGACTCAGGCTTCAGTAAAGTGTGATCAATCAATTTTGCACTATTCATTTTCTATCTCCTCCTTTATGGTTGATTATAAAAATACGGTTGTAAATTAGTTGATTGAGCGTCAGGTTCATTTAAATATCAGGTTAGATGTCCGCTTTTTATGTAACCGCATACATATACTATTACATTAATTCATTTCCCATAAACAAACAATACAATTGAACATGATATCTTCATTATGAACGATGACTTGCCAACAAGCTAATCAGGATTATATTTTTATAATTCTTTAATTCTATAGTACAAAAATTCGCAAAAAAGGGAAACAAATGTTATCTTAAAATTATTAATGAATATTAAGGAGAAGATAACAAATGACAAAAGGTACACCACATATTCAACCAAATGGAGTAAAAATTGCTAAAACAGTATTAATGCCTGGCGATCCGCTACGCGCAAAATATATTGCTGATAATTTTTTAGAAAATGTTGAACAATTTAACGATGTACGTAACATGTTTGGTTACACTGGTACATATAAAGGTAAAGAAGTTTCTGTAATGGGTTCTGGTATGGGTATTCCAAGTATCGGTATTTACTCATATGAGTTATACAACTTCTTTGATGTAGATACAATCATTCGTATCGGTTCTTGTGGCGCATTACAAGAAAATGTTAACTTATACGATGTTATTATTGCACAAGCTGCATCAACTAATTCAAATTATGTAGATCAATACAATATTCCAGGTCATTTCGCGCCTATCGCTGACTTCGAATTAGTAACTAAAGCTAAAAATGTCGCTGACCAAATCGGTGCTACTACGCACGTAGGCAACGTATTATCTTCTGATACATTTTACAATGCCGATCCAACATTCAATGATGCTTGGAAAAAAATGGGTATTTTAGGTATCGAAATGGAATCAGCTGGTTTATATTTAAATGCGATTCATGCTGGTAAAAAAGCACTTGGTATTTTCACAGTAAGTGATCATATTTTACGTGACGAAGCTACTACACCTGAAGAACGTCAAAATTCATTTACACAAATGATGGAAATCGCTTTAGAAATCGCAGAATAACTTATTTAAATTGACTTTAATTGCTCTTTAACAATGCGATTAAACTCAAAAAGCCAACACATTCTGGGCGTATCCCCATTTATGTGTTGGCTTTTATTTATATTATTACTTATCTGTAGATTAGCTTAAGTAAGATTTAAACATCCAATTATGTTTATCTACTGATGTTTGCATACCTATAAACATATCTTCTGATACATCATCACCGGCATTTCCAGCAATTTCAATCGCTTTTTCTAATTGTTTTGAGATATTAGTGAAATCTTGAGATAATTCTTCAACCATTTGTTCTGCAGAGTAACCTTTCGCAGCTTCTTTAACAATTGATTGCTCTAAACATTCAGTTAATGTACCTACAGGGTTTCCTCCTACAGCTAAAATTCTTTCAGCTAATTCGTCTACATATTGACTTGCTTCATTATATAATTCTTCAAATTTAACGTGTAATGAGAAGAAGTTAGGTCCTTTCACATACCAGTGGAAATTATGTAGCTTTGTATAAGCTACTGTCCAGTTTGCTACTTGTTGATTCAATTCTTTTACAACATCTTGTTGATTACTCATATTTAATACACTCCTTAAAATTGTCTACGTCTTTCTTGTTTATATTAATTATTATATTATAATGATTCTAATCTGTAAAGTGTTTTTACTCTCTTTTTTATAATTATTCTAATTTAATTGTGAGGTGTTTCGCTTTTTAAATGCCTAAATTTTAATCCATCATCTAGTATGTCTATTATCAATTAATAACTATGTTTTATCAATCAGTAAGTTTTACTTTCGCATTATCATCTAAAAAGAATGATTTTTCATAATCATTTGGTTGGTGCCATGTTGTTTTCCACATTCTATTTCTATTATTAGCAAACATTCGATAACCGAAATTACGGACTGGTTTAGGTACAAGCCATAAACCTACGCCCAATAATTTAGTTCGATTAGGTAGTGCTGTGATTAGTTGAATAATCGCCTGCGATTCAAAATATATACGATCACCTTTCTGTAAAATCACACTATTTTTATTTGCCGCTTCTGGATGTTGTTTAAAAAATTGTTGTCCAACTTCACCTTTTAACGTGGCAAATTGATAATTTCTTGGTAGGTCATGTTGAATTAACCAAATGACATAGTTATAACAATATATACAGTTTCCATCATAATATACGATTGGCATAATTTATTCGCTCCTTCAATACTACTTATAGTCATTTTTCCTAATTTAAAAACATTTAAACAAGGTTGTCACTTAATAAGTCCTCGCTACACGAAATTGCCATAAAATTTATTTTTCAGTTTTATATTTATTGTATAATGCATTTTTTATTTACTTTAAATTTCTCAATCTACAGTGTAATATTATTTCTTATTATCAACTTAGCGTTTAGTCGTTCGTCTTATTCAATATACCACTGGAAAACTCATATAAAGTTTTAATCCATTAACATAAATTCATTTATATTCATATACTGTCTTTATTATTTATTAAAATAAAAACGAGTAATCTATCATAAGCTCTTAATTAGCTCTTATGGTTGATTACCCGTCATTTTTTCTTTATGCGGTTATTCAAATATGCAATTATGCAATTTTTAATCTTATCCTTACTTCTTTTCAAAAACTATCATATATCATTAGTCATGTTTGACTTTGACTATACGTGTGTATTTTAAAAACTGCTCTGAATATTTCTCCTTAATTTCCTCTAAACTGTCATATGTAATACCTACAATATGCCAATTAGGATTGAAATAATAGAAAGAATCTTTTTGTCGTGACCATTTAATCATATTACCGTCTTTATTATAACGTGGTAATGTTACTTCATAGCCTTCTAACACATTAATATACGTTTGGAAAATGTCTGTATCTATACGATTAAAATTATCAATAACTAAATAACTTTTATCCTTTTTAGGCATTAATTGAGTAATAAATCCTTCACGATAGTATAATGCCCCTGTTTCATTTGGTAAATACTTGCCATAAAGCATATCTTCTGAAAAATCAGGATGACCTGTTGTTATAACAGGATTTGCATTCGCTTTTTGCAATAAGTCATTAGCCGCTTTTAAGCCTTCTTCTTTTCGATCTACAACAAGTAAAATAAATGGCTTTAATGCTTCTTCTTTTTCACTTTCAAGCATATCTGGTTTTTGAACCATTTCAAATGGAGATTTCAACCCATTATTATCGCTCATTTCAATAATTGCATCATACTGTGCTTGTGACATACTTGCAATAGCCTGTTTTGCATTTTCTTGTAGGAAATATAAATTTTTCAATTTAGGATGCTTATTTAATGTACTTAATGTAATCGGCGTAATGTCTTTCTCATAAGACACTTCAATCACTGTACTATTTGTTCTACCAGGAATTGGTGGTTTTTCATGAATATGCTTTGATACTTCTCCAATTCCAACGACAGATTGATTTTTCGTTCGATTATAAAAAATAATATTGTCGCCTTCTTCTAACTGAGTATAAAAATGATAACCATTACGTTTAATACCGTTGTACGTGTGCGTATAAATCGTATATTGGTTTCCAGGTTCAAATTCTTCAGTTTCAGCTAAAAAGAAATAACGTGGTATCTTAATTTCGCCTTTACCAAGACCACTTATTAAATCAAACTCTTCTGCAGTGATTTGGTTGAACAATGTCTCTTTCATATTACTCATACGAAATTCCAAAGCTTCACTACGCTTTAAATAATCTGCTGTTAATGGTTTCAATTGTTCATTAAAACGAAACTGTACACGTATTTTATTTTGTGCACCTGTTTCAACACTAATTATTTCACCACATCCAAGTAGTCCAGTATCCGTCTGAACTTGATAAAAGATGACTTGATCTCCTACTTTAGCCTTTTTAAACGCTCTAAATCCTTGAGATGGGTTAAAATGTGCGCCTGATTCAAATAAAGCTGTTTGTCCTACTAACGGTTCATTATGATTCCAACGGTTATATCCACAATTCAACCAAAAATAATTCGTTTCTGCTGTCATCTTAATACTCCTTAACCTGAATAAATTTTAGAAACACTATGAATTACATTCTTTTAGTGTTTCTTATGCAGTTGGGCGCGTATGCGATCAACTGTATCCCCTTTGTTCACTGCGATTTTAATCGCATTTCCTATAACATTGTAGCGCCTAGGACATTAATTTATGTCCCAGACCCTTATCGTTTTCACTTCTAAGTAAATCGAACTATTTTGCTTTACAACAAGTGCGACTCTATATGCAGTTGGACACACACATACGATTAACTGTATAACTTTTAATCAGTTTTCTATATTTTATTTATTATATCTGTCTTAATGATAAAAATTGTTACAAACAGTTTAACATATTTAGCTACCTATTTTGCATATAAAAAAACATACTTACATACATTATGCAATAAAAACTACAAATTTATATATGATACCACTATGCTTGCTTATCTCTATAGCGCCATTGATACGCATTTTTAAAAATCTATACGCCTTTAGAATTTTAGCATGTCTTAATTTTCATTAAATATTAATTACTTCATTTTATATACACCAACAAAAACCCCCTCACTACTATGCAAGTGAGAGGTTATGTTGATGTGCTTTATTTTCATCAATGTCATTAACACAATCATATTTCTGCTGTTAATGCACTGTACTATATTCAAACGCGCTATCGACAATTAATTTGAAGCTACAAAGGTACCGCATAATGGCAGCACATTAATTAACAATGCGCTAAACTTTAATGAGGCGCTGATTTGCTTGTCTTTAAAAGTCAACATAGCACTGATAATTCCTAAAATAGCCACTATACGTGGAATTGTCATGCTCGGATACTGCGGTATATGTACGAAAGCACCAAGACCTGCTATCACACCACATACTAACGCAATATATAGAAATTGCTTCAAATCATTCACTCCTAAATTGTTATTACACTATTACACATAGCTAATCATCAATGTGAAATCACCTTCAAAGACACTATCCAAATCTTCAGAAGTCAAAATAAAGTTTGTACCAGTAGTCAGTTTGAAAATTTCACCATCGACAATCATTTGCCCTTCACCTTCCAACACTGTAACTAAACAGAACTCTCTAGGCTTCATATAATTTAACGTGCCAGAAATTTCCCATTTAACCAATGTAAAGAAATCATTCGATACAATGTGTGTACACTTATGGTTTTCAATAATTTCACTTTCAGGCAAAATATTAGGTAATGGTGCATTGTACTGAATAACGTCTAAAGCTTTTTCAATATTTAACGGTCTATCATTATATTGATTATCTTGACGATTGAAATCATAAAGTCTATATGTAATGTCTGACGATTGCATCGTTTCGTATGCTAGTATTCCTGAAGAAATAGTATGTACTGTTCCTGCTGGAATAAAATAGAATTCTCCAGGTTTTACTTTAATATATCTAAGTATCGACTCTATCGTTCCGTGTTGAACATGATTCGCAACTTCTTCTCTAGACTCTGCTAATGTCCCTATAACTATTTCTGCATCTTCTTCTGCATCTATAATATACCAACATTCAGATTTGCCATATTGCCCATTTTCATGCTCATAAGCATAAGAATTATCAGGGTGCACATGAATAGAAAGTGATTCTCTTGCATCCACTATTTTAGTTAGAAGCGGAAAATCTTTGCTTGGGAAATCACCAAACAATTCACGATGTTCTGACCAAATACGGTCTAATGTTTGACCTTGATATGGTCCATTAATAATCTCGCTCGTACCATTTGGATGTGCTGACACACACCAACATTCCCCAGTTGTATCATTGTCTAATTGATATCCAAACTCACTTAGACGTTGACCGCCCCATAATTTTGTTTTTAAAATTGGTTGTAAAAATAATGGCATTGTTGCACCTCCATTGTGATTAAGTAAGCAATAGAACTCTGATGTTGTTGTTCCATTATATTTTGATTTTGTTCTCATTTATATCGTATTATAAACTTCCACATTTCAAATTAACTATTAGTGATTGTACCATATTTACTAACATTGCAGTACTGCCAATTAAAGCGCTTCACTTAAATTTACAGTACTTTAACATATGTAAAATTTTATAGCATAGAGATTATATCTCTCTTACATTTGTACATATTTCCCTTTAAATTTACTCGCCCATTATACCAATTAATAAACAACTTTAATAGTTGTGCCATACATTGTTCAAATTCATTGTAAAACGCATAGACAATACGTACTTATTCATACTTATAATTCATCATTTTTAAAAAAATAACGAGTTACGAAAAAGTAACCCGCTTCAAATCATATTTACTATCCTTATTAATCCGTTTCATTTTCAAATTGAGTTAAAGCATCTTTAATGTCCTGGTCACCACTAATAATTTGAAACTCTTGGTGATTAAAATGATTGGATGTGACAATTTCTTTTAATACTGTCGCAACATCTTCTCTAGGAATTTCACCTTTACCTTCAAAATATTGTGCAGCTTCTATCTTTCCAGATCCTGCTGCATTTGTAAGTGCCCCTGGATGTAAAATTGTATAATTCAAACCTGAACGTCTTAAATAGTCATCAGCGTAATGTTTAGCAATTGTATATGGCTTTAAATCACCGCTATCATCAAAAGCCTGACGTCTCGAATCATATGTTGAAACCATGACATAGTGTTTAATATTAGCCTCTTTACTCGCAATCATTGATTTAACAGCACCATCTAAATCGACAATAATTGTTTTATCTGCACCTGTGTCCCCTCCAGAACCTACTGAAAAGATAACTTTATCGAATGGTTTAAACGTCTCAGTTAAAGTCTCTATTGAATCATTTTCAACATCAACAAGAATTGCTTTCATACCTTGTGATTTTAACGCATTAAGTTGATCGGATTGCCTAACACCTGCAGTAAATGGTACATTTTCTTTTGCTAATTGTTGCACTAGTAACGAACCTACACCGCCATTAGCACCTATAACCAAAATATTCATTTACAACACTCTCCTATTTATTATTCCCTATGCCATACCACTTTATGAGATATGTAAAACTTGTTACAACTATAAAAATCAATTGACATACTACTGGGAACGTATTAAATTAATATATGAACAAATATTCATATGAAGGGATTTTCATATAATGTCAGAACAATATTCAGAAATAAATACAGATACATTAGAACGCGTAACTGAAATTTTCAAGGCATTAGGCGATTACAATCGAATACGTATCATGGAATTGTTATCAGTCAGTGAAGCAAGTGTTGGTCACATTTCACATCAATTGAATTTATCTCAATCAAATGTCTCGCACCAATTAAAATTACTTAAAAGTGTGCATCTTGTGAAAGCAAAACGACAAGGCCAATCAATGATTTATTCATTAGATGACATCCACGTAGCAACTATGTTAAAGCAAGCCATACATCACGCGAATCATCCTAAAGAAAGTGGGTTATAATATGTCTCATTCACATCATCATGATCATATGCATAGTCATGTAACTACAAATAATAAGAAAGTATTGTTTATATCGTTTTTAATAATCGGTCTATACATGTTTATCGAAATCATCGGCGGTCTCCTTGCTAACAGCTTGGCATTACTATCTGATGGTATCCATATGTTTAGCGACACATTCTCATTAGGTGTTGCTTTAATCGCATTTATATATGCAGAAAAGAACGCCACAGCTACGAAAACATTTGGTTATAAACGTTTCGAAGTACTCGCAGCGTTATTTAACGGGGTAACGCTTTTTGTGATAAGTATTTTGATTGTTTTTGAAGCAATTAAACGATTCTTTGTTCCTTCTGAAGTTCAATCAAAAGAAATGTTAATCATTAGCATTATTGGTTTAATTGTCAATATCGTTGTTGCATTCTTTATGTTTAAAGGCGGCGACACTTCACACAATTTAAATATGCGCGGTGCTTTTCTACATGTTATCGGAGACTTATTAGGTTCAGTTGGCGCCATTACTGCAGCTATTTTAATTTGGGCATTTGGATGGACAATCGCCGATCCTATCGCAAGTATTTTAGTTTCCGTTATTATTTTAAAAAGTGCTTGGGGTATCACAAAATCTTCAATTAACATTTTAATGGAAGGCACACCAAGTGATGTTGATATAGATGAAGTTATAACTACTATTAAAAAGGATTCACGAATACAAAGTGTGCATGATTGCCATGTTTGGACAATTTCAAATGATATGAATGCATTAAGTTGTCATGTTGTTGTAGACCATACATTGACAATGAAAGAATGTGAATTATTATTAGAAAACATTGAGCATGATTTATTACATTTAAACATTCACCATATGACTATTCAATTAGAAACGCCTAATCACAAACATGATGAATCGATTATATGTTCAGGAACACATAGTCATTCACATAACCATCATGCTCATCATCACGCGCATGTACATTAATAATTTTAACCTACTGCCATTGCATCGATTAAACTTTTCAATGGCAATAGGTTTTTTATGTCTTTATGGCGACTTGTTTGGTCTTTGTTGATGCAATGTTTATTAACAAATTTTCAACTATTATTTCTTACATTAGTCATATTTTTGACAATTTACTATTATAATTCTCTAACTTTAGTCACTTTAATTAATTTTTATTAGATATTAATATGAAAATAACGTGTTTTTTGTTATTGTATTTATATGAAGAAAAGGAGGCACCACTTTGTTTACTTACTTTAAATCAGCATTTAAAAATGCTAAACCACAATTATTAATAACATTGATATATGCACTTATAGCATTTGCTGTAATTGCAGTTGTATATTTACTTGCTAATTTCCAGCTTGCTAAGTATGTACAAACTATTGCAATTTATTCACAATTTGGGCAAAAACCACCAGGAGATGCATATTTAAAAGTTATCGCTGTATTACTTATAGCAGCTGTAGTTTCACTGTTTGTTTTAGCTCAAATTTTCATCGGAATTACAAATGTTATGAAACGAGCAATGAGTCATGAAAAAGTAAAATTTACCAATTTATTTATTGCATTTAAAAAAGGTAATTATTTAAAGAGCGTTCTGATCGGCCTTGTATCTGTAGCAATGATTATCGTTCTTTCACTTCTGACATCATTACTATACAAATTATTTTCTCCAGTATCAGAAATGATTATGAATTCAGTACAATCATCATATGCAGATAGTACACACCTGGTTGGTATTGCTATTACAACTCAAAGCATCATAATCATTGTTGTTTTATTGATTAAAGCAATTATTACTTGGTTATTGTTAATACCTGTTTTCAACATTATGACTAGTTTCGTTGAATCAACTAACGATAAAGTAAAAACACACTTAGCTAATGGATTTAAAGCAATGAAAAATGGTCAAAAAACATTTTTCAAATTTTTCATTGGAATACTATTATTAAACTTAATTATTATTTTATTTAAAACACCTGTTGGTTACTTGATTTCATTTAATACGCAATCACTCTCTCAAAGTGTTGCAGAAAATATCATAAGAGTTTATACAGTAATGACAATCATTTTATTCGTTGTTATTCATGCAATCATTTTAATGGGTATCGTTCAATATTACTTAAAACGCGGCCAAAAAATTACTAAAGATAAAGTAAAAGCAGCTGACAAGAACAAAAAAGTTGTCACTGAACCAAAAAATACAAAAGTAGAAAATGATAAAGTGACAACATCTGTTGAAACAAAAACAGAAAAAGCACAAGATTCATTAAATGATAATACTACAAAAACAATGACTTCAGATAAACCAGAAGACAATCAACCAAAATAAATTTTAGAGCCCCTTACAACTTTAGTTGTTAGGGGCTCTTATGCATGCGCT
>NZ_KV830977.1:0-22679 GCF_001836945.1 Staphylococcus sp. HMSC062H10 | reverse complement strand
CTCTTAAACTTTAGTTGTTAGGGGCTCTTATGCAGTTGATGCGTAGCATCCAACTGTGTTCCTCTATTTTTAATACAGCTATAGTTGATGTCATATGATATTTTAATATTAGTTTAAACTTATATCCACTCAACATAAAAAGGAGAGGTAAAGATGACATATGGTTCAATCATCGCTATCGCTTGTGCACTATTTGTAATCTTCTTTATACCGTATATGGAAAAGAACAATAAAAAGAAGAAATAACACAAGCGTCTGGATTTCTAGTATACAAGAGGCTGGCACATAAATCCGTAAAAAACAGCAGTAAGATATTTTTTAATCAGAAAATATCTTACTGCTGTTTTGTATATTGCTCATCAACTATTTTAAATTAATTATTAAAACACCAATTAATCAGCTAAAAAATGCTTTGCTAAATATTTTGCTGCGCCATCCTCTTCATTCGTATATGCCGTTACATCTGAAGTTAATGCTTGGATTTCAGGGCGTGCATTTTTCATTGCGACTGTGTAATGTCCAAATTCAAACATTGCTCTATCATTGTCGCTATCTCCAATAACTAACGTTTCTTCTTGATTGATGCCAAAATGTTCAATCATTTCTTTAATGCCTGTACCTTTATCAGTTTGATAAGCCATTGTTTCCGCATTAAATCTTGATGAATTTGAAACACTAATCTGTAGTTGCACATGATTTTGCTTTAATTCATTTCTAAATGCTGTTATTTTTTCTAAATTCGAACTGAATAGATAAATTTTTGAATATTCACCTTCAGGAAACTTAGTTACCCAATCTATCTTACCAGCAAGCGCATCTTGTCTTGAAGACCATTCACTATGACTTACGCCATTAATAGGATCTTGACTACGAATCATATCTCGCATCCATGTTTCATCTTCTTTTAAAGAAACTCTATTACCTTCAAAAGGAAATACCTCATAATAAATTTGTTGGCGCTTAGCTAAATTAATAATTTGTTGCACTTGAGCCAATGATAAACCATGTTTGAAGATAATTTCTCCATCTACTTCTCCAATGGTTCCATTTGAACTAATGATGCCATTTACCGCAAAATCTTGTGGTACAAGTTGATGTATTTCAGAATGCGAACGTCCAGTCGCCAAAAATACTTTATATCCTTTCTCTATCAATCGATTAATGACATCTTTCGTATACGTTGATGCTTGATTATTTTCATGTAAAATTGTACCATCCATATCCAAAAATATTGCTTTTACGTTATCCATATTGCCCTCCACTGTCAATTTTAGCTTAATTAAATTTTGTCATTATTAGTTAGTATTTGCAAAATATTTACTCTAACATCGCCATAGAAAATCGATTATTCCACCTTTGAACTGCTACTTTTTTCCGGAAGAAATAAGACATGTTTTCAGATGTCAAAATATCATCTATTAATCCTTGTTGTACACTTTCCCCATCTTTTAATAACAAAATTTTAGTAAAGTTACCAGTAATTTCTTCAATAAAGTGCGTCACATAAATCATCGCAAGCGTTGGATATGAATCTGACAATGAGTCAAGTATACTTAACAACGATTCTCGTGCAATAAAGTCTAAACCAGCTGCTGGCTCATCTAAAATTAAAACCTGGGGTTGCCCCATTAAAGCTCGCGCAATCATCACTCGTTGTTTTTCACCTGTAGATAAATAACCAATATATTGTTGCGCTTTAGCAGACATTCCAACTAATTTAAGTAATTGATGTGCTTCATTACGTACCTTATCATCAATATCTTGATAAACACCAATTGATTTAAAAGCACCGCTTATCACCACATCGATTACTCTTTCACCCTCTTGAAACTTTTCCAGTAAACTATGAGATACAAAACCTATATGTTGTCGTACAGTCTCTGCAGAATACCCTACCTTGCCTGGCATTTTACCAAATAGATTAACACCGCCAGTTGTCGCAGGTTCATACGCATTTAATATATTTAATAGCGTTGTCTTACCAGCACCATTCAATCCATATAATATCCATTTGTCACCTTTAGCAATTTGCCAAGAAATATTTTTTAAAATTGTTTTTCCTTGCTTCATTCGCCCAACTTGTTCTAATTGAATTAACATGCGAGGTCACCCCTTTATTGCTACTCCATACTTCTCATAAAATCATATTAACATACCACTCTTAATTGTCAGACTATTTAAATAAATAAACTGCTTCATTTTTGCATTTTACTGCCGAATTAAGATGAAGTAAAAGCTAAATCGACCTAAAAAAGCACCCTTCTAGTCGATTAATCTAAAAGGGTGCCATATACTTTAATTTTAATGCATGCTTGTTTCAAAAAGCAGTGAATTATTCTACAGTGACTGATTTAGCAAGGTTACGTGGTTTATCTACATCTAAATCTCTGTGCAATGCTGCATAATATGAAATTAATTGTAATGCAACTACAGACACTAATGGTGTTAATAATTCATGTACATGTGGAATGACATAAGTGTCGCCTTCTTTTTCAAGACCTTCCATAGAAATGATACATGGGTGCGCACCACGTGCTACTACCTCTTTAACGTTACCACGAATTGATAAATTAACTTTCTCTTGCGTTGCTAAACCTACAACTGGTGTACCTTCTTCGATTAAGGCAATTGTACCGTGTTTAAGTTCGCCACCTGCAAAACCTTCAGCTTGAATGTAAGAGATTTCTTTAAGTTTTAACGCACCTTCTAAACTTACGTTATAGTCAATAGTACGTCCGATAAAGAATGCATTGCGTGTTGTTTCTAAGAAATCTGTCGCAATTTGTTCCATAATTGGTGCATCGTCAACAATCGCTTCAATTGCTGTTGTTACTTTTGCTAATTCTCTCAATAAATCAATATCTGCTTCACGACCGTGCTCTTTTGCAACGATTTGAGACAAGATTGATAATACTGCAATTTGTGCAGTATATGCTTTTGTAGATGCAACTGCGATTTCAGGACCCGCGTGTAATAACAATGTGTGGTCTGCTTCACGTGATAAAGTTGAACCTGCAACATTAGTGATTGTTAATGATTTATGACCTAATTTATTAGTTTCAACTAATACTGCACGGCTATCTGCAGTTTCACCTGATTGAGAAATATATACAAATAGTGGTTTTTCAGATAATAATGGCATGTTATATACAAACTCAGATGCAACATGTACTTCAGTTGGTACACCAGCCCATTTTTCTAAAAATTCTTTACCTACTAAACCTGCATGGTAGCTTGTACCTGCTGCAATAACGTAAATGCGGTCTGCTTCTTTAACATCATTGATGATGTCTTGATCAATTTTCAAGTTACCTTCTGCATCTTGATATTCTTGAATAATACGACGCATTACTGCTGGTTGTTCATGAATTTCTTTTAACATGTAGTGTGCATAAACACCTTTTTCAGCATCTGATGCATCAATTTCAGCAATATATGAATCACGTTCTACAACGTTTCCATCTGCATCTTTAATAATAACTTCATCTTTTTTAACAATAACGATTTCATGGTCATGGATTTCTTTATATTCGCTTGTCACTTGTAACATTGCAAGTGCATCTGATGCGATAACATTGAAACCTTCACCAACACCTAATAATAATGGTGATTTATTTTTAGCAACATAGATTGTGTCTTTGTCTTCAGCATCTAATAAACCTAATGCATATGAACCATGTAATAATGACACAACTTTTGTAAATGCTTCTTCAGTTGAAAGTCCTTGATTTGAAAAGTATTCAACTAATTGAACGATAACTTCTGTATCTGTTTCTGAAATGAATGATACACCTTGTAAGTATTCACCTTTTAACTCTTCATAGTTTTCAATAACACCGTTATGAACTAGAGTAAAACGGCCATTTGATGATTGATGTGGATGAGAGTTTTCATGATTCGGTACACCGTGTGTTGCCCAACGTGTGTGACCGATTCCAACAGGTCCATCAAAATCGCTACTATCAGCAACTTTACGTAATTCTGCAATACGACCTTTTTCTTTAAATACAGTTGTATTATCATCATTTACTACTGCGATACCTGCAGAGTCATAAC
Source organism: Staphylococcus sp. HMSC062H10 (assembly GCF_001836945.1). Taxonomy (NCBI): domain Bacteria; kingdom Bacillati; phylum Bacillota; class Bacilli; order Caryophanales; family Staphylococcaceae; genus Staphylococcus; species Staphylococcus sp. HMSC062H10. Next base: position 18,623 of record NZ_KV830977.1, on the reverse strand, counting down.
CTCTGTATTCTAATTTTTCTAAACCTTTTAATAATAATTCTTTGGCATTATCATAGCCAATATAACCAACAATTCCACACATAACGACATTTTCCTCCATATTGGAATAGTACGCGTAAATTATGATTTATTGCCGATAATTTAGATTGACAATCTGCTTTCATAATATAAATAGGAACATGCTATCATCGCATTCATCCATAACAAATTAAGCATAGTTATTTTTACAACTATACAAATTGCTCACACTGTACTTTCCATATTAATATTTTTTATATTCAATTTCTGGCGATCTTATTAACTTTGTCCATTAAGTCACCCTAATGTTTTACTTAATAAGCTAACGAATGAGCCACATCCGGGATAGCATCCGCCGATCTATTCGATCACTATCCTCCTCGTCTACAAATACATATATTGCACTCTATAAAGGCCACTCATATATTAACCTTTAATCTTCAAATACAAATATTTATTTGCACAGGCGCTTTAACTGTACTGCCGAACTTTCCCCCTTTCCATTAATCATTATTGTACAACGGTGTTGTTTTGTTTTGCAAATATTTTCACAATAAAACTTTAAAAATCCTAAAACAATTTTTTTGTTTTACTTTTTCAAAATATCTATACCGTCACATTTATGACACTTTATTTAATTTTGTCACATTTATTTTGACAAAGTTGATTTTTGTTTATATTGAGTAAAAAGTAACGGCTCTATACACTATATATAGTCACATATATTAAAAAAGAGGTGTAAATATGTCACAAACTGAAGAGAAAAAAGGTATAGGACGTCGTGTTCAAGCATTTGGCTCATTCTTAAGTAGTATGATTATGCCAAAAATTGGGGCTTTCATCGCTTGGGGTTTTATCGCGGCCATTTTTATAGATAATGGTTGGTTACCTAATAAAGATTTAGCTACTTTAGCTGGACCAATGATTACGTACTTAATCCCATTATTAATCGCATTTAGTGGTGGTCGTTTAATTTATGATTTACGTGGTGGTATCATCGCAGCAACGGCAACTATGGGGGTCATCGTTGCATTACCTGATACACCAATGTTACTTGGCGCTATGATTATGGGTCCACTTGTTGGTTGGTTAATGAAAAAGACAGACCAATTGATCCAACCTAGAACACCACAAGGTTTTGAAATGCTATTTAATAATTTTTCAGCTGGTATTTTAGGATTTATCATGACAATTGCAGGATTTAAAATTTTAGCACCACTTATGAAATTTATTATGCATATTTTATCAGTGGCAGTTGAAGCATTAGTACATGCTCACCTACTTCCACTTGTAAGTATTTTAGTAGAACCTGCAAAAATTGTATTTTTAAACAATGCGATTAACCATGGTGTATTCACACCACTTGGTGCAGATCAAGCTGCAAAAGCTGGTCAATCTATTTTATACACAATTGAATCTAACCCTGGACCAGGTTTAGGAATTTTACTTGCTTATATGATTTTTGGGAAAGGTACTGCAAAAGCAACGTCATATGGTGCTGGAATTATCCACTTCTTCGGTGGTATTCATGAAATTTATTTCCCATATGTATTAATGCGTCCTTTATTATTCATCGCTGTTATTTTAGGCGGAATGACTGGTGTTGCAACTTATCAAGCAACAGGATTTGGATTTAAAAGTCCAGCGTCACCAGGTTCATTTATTGTTTACTGTTTAAATGCACCTAGAGGTGAGTTCTTGCACATGTTACTCGGTGTATTCCTTGCTGCACTTGTATCATTTGTCGTAGCAGCTTTAATTATGAAGTTCACTAAAGAACCTAAACAAGATTTAGAAGCTGCAACTGCTCAAATGGAAACTACTAAAGGTAAAAAATCTAGTGTTGCATCTAAGTTAGTATCTTCTGATAAAGATGCAGAAGTTGAAGCGAATGCAAGTACTGAAGCAAAAACGAATGCGGATGTAACATCTACATTAGAGGATGATCCTGAAGCATTATTGGATAATTACAATACTGAAGATGTTGATGCACACAATTACAATAATATAGACCATGTTATATTTGCCTGCGATGCGGGTATGGGTTCTAGTGCAATGGGTGCAAGTATGTTACGCAACAAATTCAAAAAAGCAGGCATTAATGATATTACTGTAACAAATACTGCGATTAATCAATTGCCAAAAGATGCTCAATTAGTTATCACTCAGAAAAAACTAACTGATCGTGCTATTAAACAAACACCAAATGCCATCCATATATCAGTGGATAATTTCCTTAATTCACCAAGATATGAAGAACTTTTAAATAATCTAAAAAAAGATGATCAAGCATAATAATTAAATAAATTAAAAAATGGAGGATACCGCCATGTTATTGAGTACACGTGAAAAAGAAATGATAGCCCTATTGATTAAGTACCACGGTCAATATATCACTATACACGACATTGCTCAGCAACTTGCGGTGTCCTCTCGTACTATTCACCGTGAATTAAAAGGTGTTGAAGCATATTTAACTTCATTTTCATTAACTTTAGAACGCGCAAACAAAAAAGGGCTACGCATTGCTGGCGAAGAGTCTGATTTAAACGATTTGAAGCAATCAATCGCAAAACATCAAACCATTGACTTATCTGTTGAAGAGCAGAAAGTAATTATTATATACGCTTTGATACAAGCCAAGGAGCCAGTTAAACAATATAGTTTAGCGCAAGAAATTGGCGTTTCTGTCCAGACTTTAGCAAAGATGTTAGATGATTTAGAGCTCGATTTAAATAAGTACCAACTATCTTTATCTCGAAAGCGTGGCGAAGGTATTTACTTGGTAGGTACTGAATCAAAGAAACGTGAATTTTTAAGTCAATTAATGGTGAATAACTTAAATAGTACTAGCGTTTATTCAGTAATAGAAAATCATTTTGTCTTTCATTCATTAAATCAAATCCACAAAGACTTTGTTGACTTAGAGCGTATTTTTAATGTTGAAAGACTATTAATGGACTACCTAAGTGCCTTACCCTACCAACTTACCGAATCAAGTTATTTAACTTTAACTGTCCATATCGTGCTATCCATTTCACGTATAAAAAATGGAGAGTATGTCGCATTAAACGACGATATTTATGATTCTGTACAAAACACATTTGAACACAAAGTAGCAAGCGAACTTGCTGATAAACTTGGTCAAATATATGACGTCACGTTTAATCAGGCAGAAATTGCTTTCATTACTATCCATTTACGTGGAGCTAAACGAAAAAATCTTAATGATACATCAGTAAATAATCGTTGTGAAGAGAACAAAATTAAAGCGTTTGTTAAAAAAGTAGAAATGATTTCAGGTATGACATTTGCAGATTTGGATACTTTAGTTGATGGACTGACGCTACACCTTAATCCTGCAATCAATCGTTTGCAAGCTAATATCGAGACCTATAATCCGTTAACAGACATGATTAAGTTCAAATATCCAAGACTATTTGAAAATGTAAGATTAGCTTTAAATGATAGTTGGCCTGATTTGATTTTTCCAGAGAGTGAAATTGCTTTTATAGTTTTACACTTTGGTGGCTCGATTAAAAACCAAGGTAATCGTTTTTTAAACATATTAGTCGTTTGCAGCAGTGGTATGGGAACTAGCCGTCTATTATCAACTCGTCTAGAGCAAGTTTTTAGTGAGATTGAGTGTATTACACAAGCATCAGTCAGCGATTTGAAGTCACTAGATTTAAGTCAATATGATGGCATTATTTCTACTGTGAATTTAGACATCGACTCCCCCTATTTAACGGTAAACCCATTATTACCAGATAGTGATATCAGTTATGTCGCACAGTTTTTAAATACAAAGTCTACGTTCCAAGAGACGCATGATCAATCATCAAACATGATTGATAAGAATGATGTTCATGTTGAAACGAAAGATATTGATGGCAACACATCTTTTGAAAATGAACAAACTTCATACTTAACTTCAATTTTCGAAAAACATTTAAGTGACGAAAAATCAGAACAATTAATGCATCATATGCGTTCGGGTTTAACTTTGCTTGATTCAGTGAAAATAGTTAGTACCGAAGTTAAACAGTGGCAAACATATATCGCAGATTATCTATATCAATCCGATGTAATAAACGATCCAACGTCATTCGCTGAACTACTAGAGCAACGATTGATTGACAATCCTGGATGGATATTAAGTCCATATCCTGTTGCAATACCACATCTAAGAGACAATATGATTAAACACCCTATGATTCTAATCACAGTTTTAGAAGAACCGTTAACATTGCCTAGTATTCAAAATGACAATCAAACAATTAAATATATGATTTCCATGTTTATTCCTGACAATGATTTTATGGCATCACTGGTAAGTGACTTGTCCGAATTTTTAAGTTTGAAATTAGAATCTATTGATACTTTTATGGAAAATCCACAGGAACTTGAAACATTATTAAGAAACAAATTTTTAGAATGAATTAAAAAACAATTTATTTAGGAGTGTACAAAATGAGCGAATTATTTAGTAATGACAATATCTTTTTAAATGTAAATGTTAACAGCCAAAATGAAGCAATTGAACAAGCAGGTAAAGCCTTAGTTGATAGTGGTGCTGTAACAGATGCTTATATTCAAGCAATGAAAGATCGTGAGCAAGTCGTATCAACATTTATGGGAAATGGCTTAGCAATTCCTCATGGCACAGATGAAGCTAAAACAAATGTGATTCACTCAGGTTTAACATTATTACAAATCCCTGAAGGCGTTGACTGGGATGGCGAAGTAGTTAAAGTTGTCGTGGGAATCGCTGGTAAAGATGGCGAACATTTAGACTTGTTATCTAAAATTGCAATAACATTTAGCGAAGAAGAAAATGTCGATCGTATCGTTCAAGCAAAATCTGCAGAAGAAATTAAACAAGTATTCGAGGAGGCAGATGCATAATGAAAGCAGTTCACTTTGGTGCTGGTAACATAGGTCGTGGTTTCATTGGTTATATTCTTGCAGACAACAATGTTAAAGTAACATTTGCAGACGTCAATGAAGAAATCATTAATGCTTTAGCTCATGATCATCAATACGATGTTATTTTAGCTGATGAGTCTAAAACAACGACGCGTGTGAATAATGTTGATGCAATTAATTCAATGCAACCTTCTGAAGCGTTGAAACAAGCAATTCTAGAAGCTGATATTATTACAACAGCTGTTGGTGTTAACATACTACCTATTATTGCTAAATCTTTTGCGCCTTTCTTAAAAGAAAAAACAAACCATGTTAATATTGTTGCTTGTGAGAATGCTATTATGGCAACTGATACATTGAAAAAAGCGGTACTTGATATTACTGGCCCTCTTGGTAACAATATTCATTTTGCTAACTCAGCAGTTGATAGAATTGTACCATTACAAAAGAATGAAAATATATTAGACGTTATGGTTGAGCCATTTTACGAATGGGTTGTTGAAAAAGATGCATGGTATGGCCCAGAACTAAATCATATTAAATATGTTGATGATTTAACACCATATATTGAGCGTAAATTATTAACTGTGAATACAGGACATGCATATTTAGCGTATGCTGGTAAATTTGCAGGTAAAGCTACCGTATTAGACGCTGTAAAAGATAGTTCAATTGAAGCTGGCTTACGCCGTGTTTTAGCTGAAACAAGTCAATATATTACTAATGAATTTGATTTTACTGAAGCGGAACAAGCTGGTTATGTCGAAAAAATAATAGACCGTTTCAACAATTCTTATTTATCTGATGAAGTAACACGTGTCGGACGAGGTACGTTACGTAAAATTGGCCCTAAAGATAGAATTATAAAGCCATTAACATATCTTTATAATAAAGATTTAGAACGCACTGGTTTATTAAATACAGCTGCATTGTTATTAAAGTATGATGATACAGCAGACCAAGAAACTGTTGAGAAAAATAATTACATTAAAGAACACGATTTAAAAGCGTTCTTAAGCGAATATGCTAAAGTTGACGATGGCTTAGCCGATGAAATAATCGAAGCGTACAATTCACTTTCATAATTTATTGAGCTTTGTTTGAAACAAGAAGTTTCCAACGTTATGCGTTAACAATCAGTAATAATGTAGTAGTTCCGTTGAATTAACAATATTACATTTCTGAACATAAAAAATACTCCCTTCAACATAGACACTTAACTTGTGTTATGTATGAAAGGAGTATTTTTGCGTTAATGATTTGTTTGTTTTACTTTCGAGCCACAGCCACCTTTTCAATGGCTATTGGTCATTACTAAAACAAATTCATATTAACTGTTAGACTTGGTTACTTAGTAAGGAATATTTCCCAATGAAATAACTAGATGTTCACATTCTTAAATAAATTTTATTCTTCAGTTTGTTGGTCTTTCTTAGTGAATCTTCTAATTAAGAATGCCATACCTGCACCTAGAGCTAATTCAGCATATGGTAAATCATCATTATGTGACATACCAGTATCTGGTAAAGTTTTAGCTTGTTGTTTTGCTTTATTTTCTTTACCTTGTTGCGCTGATGTTGCCTTAGCTTCGTGTTTGTCAGTGTTAGTTACTTTAAGCATATCATGATGCATACTATGACTACCATTAGAAACTGTTACTGGAGATGCATTGGCACCGTCGTTTTGCGTAGCTTTATTGTTTACATCTGCAGTTGCACCAATTGCTGCTTGATTATCTTTTGTATCTGCTGTTGCCATGTCAGCTTTTTGACTATCCTCAGTCGAAGTCGCTTTATCTTTTGTTTCTGAAGATGCAGATGTTGATGGTTTATTCGAAACTGCAGTATCAGCTTTGCTTGGCGATTTATCTGCTTCATTAGATGCAACGTTAGTTTCAGACTTAAGTTGTCCTGCATCAGTTTGATTTGACGTACTTTCCTCTTTATCTTTTGATGTATTAGAAGGTACATTTGGTTCTGTTATGTCTGCTGAAGGCAATGTTTCAGTTGTTGATTCGACCATACTTTGATTTGTTGAATCTCTACCATCTTTTTCTACCTTAGCTTTATTTTCAGATTTTGGTTGTGCAACCTTGCCATTAATTGGTTGAGATTCAGCACTATTATTTACTTCAGCATTTTGATTTGAAGCATTTACAGATGCATTATCTTTTCTATCAGCAGTTGATGTTGTTTCTGTGCTCTCAGTAGTTGCTGGTTTATCAGTTGTACCATTACCCGTTGCCGAATTGTCTGTTGATGCATCTACACTAGAATTGTTATTAGCTGTCGGTTTATCATTTGCATCATCAGTTGATGAATTGTTTGTTGATGTTCCTGTTGTTTCACCTGTTGCTGAATCATTATGATTATTTGTCGTTGTTGAAGACGTATCTGCATTGGCATTATCTGTTGACTCAGTTACATTAGGTTGTCCAGTATTTTCTGGTGTTGCATTAGTATTTGAATTTGCTGTTGCATCATTATTATCTGAACCACTATTAGTATCATTAGCATTTGGATCCTTCTGAGGTACAATCGCTTCAATTGCAGGTATCGTTACATTTTGTAATTCATCAACTTCTGCATTTGTTTGTGTTTTATCTAATTTATCAGCAAATCTGTCAAAATATCTACCTAAATCCGTACGTGCAATTTCTTTCGCCGATGCATCTGCATCTGCATTTTTAATTATTTCTATTTGCTTGTTAACCACTTCTCTAATTGCTTCCAAAGCATTTTTCTTAACTTCTGGATTAATACGTTGTGCTTTAAGTTGTTCAAGCGCACTATTTTTGACATTAGCGATTTCTGCATTTGTAGTTTGATCAGAAATATCTTCAGTTGCTTTTGATAAAATGTCTTCTAAAGCATTCGTAAACGCTTCTTTTTCTTCAGTTGTAGCATCAGAGTCGACATTTACACCTGCTTCAATCTGGTCTAGTGCAGTTTCTAATTCTTCGATAGCTTTTTGTTTTTCTGTTGAGTCAATTTGAATGTTATCAAACGCCTCAAGTCCTTGAGCTTTCGCTTTTTCAACTTCGGCAGTTGTTGCTGCATCAGTAATGCCTTGTTTAGCTTGATCTGTAATTTGTTTAATCGTTGCTAATGCTTCAGTTTTTTCTTCAGCAGTTAACTGGTCACTTTGATCAATAGATTCTTTCGTTTCCTCTGCTTTAGCTTCAATAGCTTGGTTCGCTTTAGGTTTAACAGAAGCGTCAACTTGAACTGCATCAATAGTCGCTTTACCTTGTGTTAATGCATCATCAACGTCACCATTATCCACACCATTATTAATGCTTTCTAATGCAGTTTGAACATTTTGGTCAACTTGCTTGATTGCTTGTTGTTTTTCATCTTGTGTTGCAATAGTGTCAGCTGAAATATTATTTTTCTTCTAATCTGCATAGGCATATAAATCTGTTGTAGCTGATTCTTTTTTACCTGTTGGAATTGTGTAATCGTTAATATTATCTAAGTCATTATGAATTTGTACCTCTATGTCATCTTTAGAAGTAGCTTGATTAACGTTTTGATCCGCAGTTTGTTTCAATTCAGCAAGTTTTTGTTTCGCTTCAGCAATTTCACTTGAAGTCGATGCATTAGAGTTATCCGCTTCGTTTACTTTAGCATTATATGCATCTGCAATTTTAGCTAAAGCATCTTTTTTATACTCACTAAATGTTTTAACTGCATTAATTTTAGCTTTTCCATCTCTAACCGCTGCATCTACATAGTCATCAGTCGAAGATTGATCAATATTTGTTTTCGCTTGATTTAATACTGTATCAACTTCTTGTTTTGCATCATTAATTTCTTGTTGTGACGCATTTGGCGTTTGTTCAATTTGTGTTTTCTTATCAGCTGCAGCTTGATCTAATGCAGTTTTACCTGAAGGCTTCTTAACAGGATTTGCATGAAGTTGTTGAACTTTTTGTACTGCTGCGTCTTTAGCAGTTGTTACATCACCTGTTGTAGTTGATGTATTAATATTATTTAAACCTTCTTCATATGCTGCTCTAACTGGCCCTATATCTTTACCTTTTTCTTCATTGGTAGTCGTATTATCATTAAGGATTTCAGTTATTTTATTTTGCATTTCATTTAACAATTCAGCTCTTGCATTCGTTTTAACATCTGTTGATGCTTGAATTGGGTCGATGGCTTGAATTGCATTATCTTTTGCAGTGTTTACGTCATCAATTGACTGTGCATTTTCAATATTTTGATTTCCTTGTGTTAATTGTGCGTCTACTTGTTGATTTGCTTGTTCTTTTTCTTCAGTAGTCGCATCTGCAGTTTGTGCAATAAGCGCTTTTTGTTCATTTGCTTTTGCTGTTAGTTCACCTTTAGCAACATCTTTAATTGTCGTATCGGCAGTAATACCTTGAATGTCAGTAACTGCTTGATCTTTAATTTGCGTAACATCGTTAGTCGTTTGCGCATTTAAAATATCTTGATATGCTTTTTCTTTAGCTTTTAAAACTAAATCTTTTGCTGCATTTTTCTCTTCAGTTGTAGCATCAGTTGTATTATCAATAGCTTGATTTTGAGTTGTCACAGCTTGATCAACATCATTTTTAGCATTTGATTTAACTGCTGTTGCTGGTTGTGTACTTTGAATCGAATTTTTACCTGCATCTTTCGCCGTGTCTACCCCATTATTGTCAGTTGCAGCTGTAATGTTATTTTTCGCGTCTGTAACTGCTGTTGCTAGTTGTTGAATCGCCGCTTCTTTTTCTTCATTTGTTGCATTTTGATCGTTATTAATAATCGCTGTTTGTACTGCTTGTAATTGATCGATCTCATCTTTCGCTGCTTGTTTCTTCATAACTTTTGGTGTTACAGCGTTAATTGCCACTTCTGCATTCGCTTTTGCATCATCTACTTCTGCATTTGTTGTTGCTGCTGTGATGGCGTGATTTGCTTTAGCATTTTCTGTATTAGCTTCAAGATCTGCTTCTTGTTTTTCTTCATCTGTTGCATCCGGTGTAGCTTGAATCTCTTGCAACTTGTTGTTTAATGCAGTAGTGATTTCATTACGCGCTGTTGCTTTTTTATTAACAGTTGGTGTCACTTGATCAATACTAGATTCACCTGTTGTCTTCGCTTGATCAACTTCATTTTGACTATTAGCAGCTTCAATATGGCTATTTGCTTCTGTCACAGCATTATCTACATTCGCATTAGCCGCTTCAATTTCTTCTGCTGTAATGTCTTGCGTTTGAGCAATGGCTGCTTTACGTTCATTCGCTTTCGTAGCTATGGCTTGTTTCGCATCATCTTTCGTTGTTGTCGCTGGTTGAATTGCTTCAATTTTAGCAATTTCTGCATTTTTAGCCGCTTCTACTTCTGCATTTGAATGTGCACCATCTATTGCTGCATCAGCTGTCGTTTTTTCTGTTTGAACTTGTTGTTTCGCAGCATTTTTTTCTTCTGTTGTTGCACCGTTATTAGCATCAATTGCTGTTTCTTGTGCTTGTACTTTATCTGCAATTGCTTGTTTCGCTGTTGATTTAACATTTGCATCTGGCGTAATGGCTGCAATTGTAGCTTCATTTGTAGCTTTTGCATTATCCACATCTGTATTTGCTGCGGCATTATCAATGTCAGCGTTTGCAGTAACTACTGCTTGATCAACTTTGTCTTTAGCTGCTTGTTGTTCTTCAGTAGTCGAATCATTCATTGCTTCGATTGCTGTTTTACGTTCACTTGCTTTTTGAGCGATTTCCGCTTTTGCATCCGATTTCTTAGTTGTGGCAGCTTGAACTTGATTAATTGCAGCAATACCATTGTCTTTAGCTGTTGTTACAGCACTGTTTGTATTTGCAGCATCAAGATTCGTTCTTGCCTCTTGTTTTTTAGCATCTAATTGCGTATATGCCGCTTCTTTTTCTTCTGTTGTTGAAGCGTTACTATTTTGGATTTCTTGTTTACGTGTATTATATGCGTTGTCTACTTCCCTATCCGCTGCAGGTTTAACTCTTGCTTGTGTTTGAATGGCATTGATTTTATCTAATACTTTTGCTTTAGTATCAGCCACTTCTTGTTGAGATTTAACAACTTGGATGTCATGTAAACCTTCTGTTTGAGCTGCATCTACTGCTGCATTTGCCTCTGCTACTTCTTCATCAGTTGCATTTGAAACTGTTGCATTTTGAGCTTTTCTAGCTGTAGCAGCTTGTTTAACTTCTTTATAGGCATCCATTTTAGTTTGAGTTGAGTCCGTAATATTCTCAATTTTGAATATTTCCTCGTTTTTAACGCGTTCTAACTCTTGTGCAGTCGTTGTCGCTTCTATCGCTTTAACACCTGAAACTTTAGCTTTATTAATACGTTCAATGGCCTCCGCTACTTCTTCATTTGTTGTATCAGGATTTAAAGGTGCTTGATCAATTTGTGCTTGAACAACTTCGTCAAATTCTTCAAGAGCTGCTGCTTTAGCTGTTGTAGCAGGTGCAGTTTGATTAATATCATTGATTGCTTTTGTTTTAATGGCTTCTACTTGTGCATTTGTAGTTGCTGCATCAATATCTTTTATTGCCTTTGTTTCAATTTTACCAATTTTATCATTTGCTACATCTTTTTCATCTTGTAATGATGCATTTGACTTTTTAATTTGTTGTTTGCGTGTCGTAACAGCTTGAATAATATCTTGTTTCGCTTGTGGTTTAACAGTTGGTGTAATTACATCTTGTTCTAACACTGCGATACCATTATCTTTTTCAGTTGTAACACCTTGCGCTGTTGTTTGTTTATTAATTTCTGCGATTGCATTATTTTTATCATTGTTAATTTTAGTTACAAGTGCTGCCACTTCATCTTGCGTAACTTTTTTACTTTGTTGTGCTGCTGTAACCTTTTCTTGTGCTTTAGCATCTAATTCAGCAATTGCTGCTTGATTATCAATTAATGCAGCTTGTAATTTTGTTACTAAACCGTCAATATCCGCTTGAGATGCACGATTTGCAGTTTCAACATGATTCGCATCTTCATTTAAAATAGTGTCTGCTTGTTGTTTAAGTTTATTGTATTCTGCAATTGATGCTGTTGTATAATGACTATCATCAACTTGTGAGTTAACTTGTTGTTGCAACGCATCTTTGTTCATTTCAACCGCTACTGAAAATGGATCTGCAGTTAGGGTAACTTCTGGTTGCGCATTATTAATTACAACATCTGAAGCAGTACGATATGTTAATTTTTCATTAAAATCAATATTTTTAGGTGTATCAATATTCGCAACATTAACTTTATATGATAATTTTAAAGATTTATCTGGGAATAAAACTTCTTTCGTATGTGTACCACGTGCTGTTGTCACACCTTGGCTTGTAAATGTAACTTTATTTGCATTTTGATCATAATTGACAGTCATATTTTTCAATACTGTACTGTCTTCATTACCATTAGGGAATGTTGTAGTTAATGAATCATTAACGTAAGTTACACCTTGTGGTAATGTTACTTCATATTTAAATTGATCTGCTTTTAATGAAGCGCCAAAATTACCATTGTTACCGATTTCAGTATTAATAGTATATTCTTTATTGTTAGTTGCTTTCGGTGCTAAATCTCTATTTTTGACATATAAATGAGAACCTGAGAATAGACCTACATTATCAATGAATGAATAGTATTTATAACCATCTTTATTTGTTGTAATTCTTGAAGCATCAGCAACTGCTGTATTGTCAGGAATAAATTGTAAATCTAAACGATCAGCATCTGTTGGTACTTTAAATAAATGTGCAGTACCAGTCTTAGCTACATTTACAGTTGCTAATTCAGTATTTTTCTTAGCATCTTTAATAACTAAATTTGTTGCACCTTGCTTACTATTCGTTTGCATAGTAGTAAAGTTAATAATTAATTCTGAATCTGGTTTTACATTTACAGTTTTTGAAATACCGTTAAAGTTACCATGATCTGTAGAATCATTTGCATTCACACGACCTAATGCAGCTACATTCCCTCTAGCTTGGTAGTTTTGAGGGTTATTCTTATCAAACATATCGCTTCGTCTTAATTCGGAGTTAACGAAACCAATCTTACCATTGTTAATTAATGAATAACCATTTACATGATCTGTAACCGTTACAGTTGGATCCTGTCTGTTATCGTTTGTTGAAATGGCAGGGTCATCAAACGTTAATGTTGTATTAATACTGCCTTCACCTGTATTATTAGCATTTGGATCTTGTGGTTGTGCATTTGCTGCTACAGGTGCAGCTGGTTGCGCTGCTGCTGGAGCATTTGCTGGCTGTGTTTGATTTGCAGGCGCTGCATTATTAGGTGTTGCTTGGTTATTTCCTTGACCTGCTTGGTTTGCTGGTGCAGCTTGATTTCCAGGTTGTGCTTGTACAGCGTTATTCGGATCAGCTTGATTACCTTGTCCAGCTGGTTGTGTTGTTCCTGCTGCTGGTTGTGTTGTTCCTGCTGCCGGAGTGGCCTGTCCACCTTGATTTGCTGCTGGGTCTGCTTGACCGCCTTGATTTGCAGGTGCAGCTGGCTGTGCTGTAGGATTAGCTTGAGCACCAGCATTTGCGTTAGGCTGTGCACTGGCATCAGCTGGTTGTGCTGGTTGATTTTGTGCAGGCTGATTTTGCTCTGCTGCAGACGCTGTTGTCGGGTTAATAGATATAAATGTAACAGTGGCAATTAAAGCTGAAAAAATACCGACATTAAATTTTCTGATACTAAATTTTTGTTGTCTGAATAAATTCATTAAGTCATCCTCCTGGTTGATTATTCTCGCTGTTAAATGATGTCACTTAATCAACTTTTAAGATAAACAGTTTGCTTCCATCTTATAAAAGGCAGAGCAACTCTATCTAATTAAAATTAATTTTATCATCATTATATATTGCTTACCAGTGAATTTTATATTACATATTGATTACTTTGTTTTTATGTGTTCTTTATTATTTTGTCTTTACGAAATAATATTCTTGCTTTAGTCAAATTAAAAAAACCGATGCATAAGCATCGGTTTGATTTATATCTTGAAATTATTTATCTAATCCCATTTTATCTTGAACCACATCAGCTATTTGTTGTGCAAATCTTTCAGCATCTTCATCAGTTGCTGCTTCAACCATGACACGAACTATTGGTTCTGTTCCAGAAGGTCTTACTAAAATTCGACCTTCTCCATTCATTTCTACTTCTACTTTAGTCATAACTTCTTTAACGTCAACATTTTCTTCAACACGATATTTATCTGTTACGCGTACGTTAATTAATGATTGTGGATATTTTTTCATTTGTCCAGCTAATTCACTTAGTGATTTACCAGTCATTTTTATTACTGAAGCTAATTGAATACCAGTTAATAAACCATCACCAGTTGTATTGTAATCCATCATAACGATATGTCCAGATTGTTCTCCACCTAAGTTATAATTACCGCGACGCATTTCTTCTACTACATATCTGTCGCCAACTTTAGTTTTATTAGATTTAATTCCTTCTTGTTCAAGCGCTTTGTAAAAACCTAAGTTACTCATAACAGTAGAAACAATCATGTCATTATTCAATTCTTGATTTTTATGCATTTCTTGACCAATAATAAACATAATTTGGTCACCGTCAACGATTTGACCATTCTCATCTACTGCTATGATTCTGTCTCCATCGCCGTCAAATGCTAGCCCAAAATCACTTTCAGTTTCAACAACTTTTTCTGCTAATTTTTCAGGATGTGTAGAGCCACATTTCTCATTGATATTATATCCATCAGGACTACATCCAATTGTTTCAGTATCTGCCTCTAAATCACCAAATAAGAATGGCGCTAGTGATGATGTTGAACCATTTGCACCATCTAAAACAATTTTCAAACCTTCAAAGTTAACATCTACTGTTGATTTTAAATAGCTCAAATATTTTTGTGCCCCTTCAAAGTAATCTGAATAATGTACAATATCATTGCCAACTGGTCTTGGTAATTCTGGGTTTTCTTGATCCAATAATGCTTCAATTTCATTTTCTTGTTCATCTGATAGTTTAAAACCATCTGATCCAAAGAATTTAATACCATTATCTGCAACTGGATTATGAGAGGCTGATATCATTACACCTAACTCTGCACCCATATCGCGTGTTAAATATGCAACACCTGGTGTTGAAATAATACCTAATCGCATCACTTCTGCACCAATTGAAATCAAACCAGCTATTAATGCTGACTCTAACATTTCACCTGAAACTCTAGTATCGCGTCCTACAAGTACACGTGGGTGTTTTTCACCTTTATTATGTGCTAGAACATAGCCACCGTATCTTCCTAATTTAAATGCCAATTCTGGTGTTAATTCTTGGTTTGCGACACCTCTTACTCCGTCTGTACCAAAATATTTTCCCATTGTTTACTCTCCTTTAATTTAGCTATTTATTTTACATTGATATAAGCTTTTGTTTCACTTGGTTCTGCTTTAGTGACATGTTCAGGCAGATTGATTTTCACAGTCTTTTCAGTTGATTCTGAAATACCATCTAAATCTACTTCTGCATCAACTTCGCCTATATTTTGTAAGTCATCTCGACTACCGAAGATTTCAATTTCTTTATCTTCTAATTCAATGGAACTTAATTCTTTATCATCTGCTAAACTACCTTTCTGTTTAACATTTACTTTAACCTTTTTGCTAAAAGGCTCTACTTTAACTTGTAAATTCACTTCATTAGGTTGAATCGATACATTTAATTTATTCAGTTTTTTATCAAAAGCCGTTACTTCTGCGATATCTTTTGTGTCACCATTAATCTTTTTATTAGTTTTAAAAGTGGCTTTTAAATAAGCGATATCATTTAATTGTTCTTCTCCACCTGTTACTTTAACTGTTTGTGGTGAAACTTCTTGCTTTGTAATTTTATAAAGTGGATCAATATCACTCTGACTTACATCAGGTTGAACTGTCATCTTTTTAGTTACTTTGTTTTCAAGCGTAATATTTGCTAATTTAGGTTTTACAGAATAATGAATGTCATCAGCTAACCCTTTAACTTGATACTTCTCTTGATACTTTCCAGCTTTAGCATTTGATAAATCAATCACTACTCTTAAATCTTCTGGATTTTCAATTTTTATTATCTTTGATTGTGGTCCTGAAATAGTCACATTAACTGTTTCAGGCGCTTTTGTTAAATGCAAATCTTTAGTGTTATAAAGAATTTCAACGGGTACATCTTGAATCGTTTTACTAGACTTTTGACCAAGATTACCAGTGTTAAAGATATTTCCAAAAACATTGTTAACAGATAAAAAGAAAAACAATGCCAAAAGAAAGGCAATAAATCTTAAGCCCCATTTACTTTCTAGCATATTATTTCACACCTTTCTTTTGAAAGCGTGTGCCAAACCAATGTTCAGCAAGCAACTCTTCAAAAATTTCGTTTGAAATGTCTCGGCGTAATTTTCCATCAAATGTTACCGAAATATCACCAGTTTCTTCAGATACAATAACGGTAAATGCATCAGATACTTCTGAAATACCAACCGCTGCTCTATGTCTTGTACCCAAACTTTTAGATATCTTAGGACTATCAGACAATGGCAAATAACTTGCTGCTGCTGCAATCTTCGTGCCTTGAATAATCATTGCACCATCATGTAAAGGTGTATTAGGTATAAAGACATTAATTAAAAGTTCTTGTGAAATATTTGAATCCATTGCAATACCTGTTTCAATATAATCTTGAAGACCTGTTTCTTTTTCAAAGACAATTAATGCACCTATACGTCTTTTAGCCATATATTGCACAGCCTTTGAAACCGATTGAATCAGTTTCTCTTCATCTTTACTATACGTATTAGATGTATAGCGTTTTAAAAAGCTACCTCTACCAAGTTGTTCTAACGCACGTCTAATTTCTGGTTGGAATATTACTATTAAAGCTAATACCCCCCATTGAATAACGATATCAAATAATTTAGATGTTGCAGTCAAGTTCAATATCATACTTATCTGCTGACCAATAACAATTACTAATATCCCTTTAAGTAATTGTATCGCTTTAGTTCCCTTAAAGACCGTGATGAGAAGATAAAGTACATACCAAACTATCAGTAAATCAAGGATACTCGTTACAATTTTTAACGTACTGAGGTTTTGAAAAAAGTTGGAAAAATCCATAACATCTCCTCCGGGTAATATTTTTCCATAATACCCATTATACCAATCATTTACATCACTGTCATACGAACATATATTTAAATAGAAAAAATTTATTTTAAAGATTATAACTACTCTTAATCATTTTAGTGAATTAAAAAAGTAGTGCAAAAAGCAAAATATACTTTATACACTACAAATCATTTATTTATAATAAAGTTTCACCAAAAAATGTTCCAATTAATGAAACTGCCTGCTCAGCAGTATGGTTGTTATGATCAATAAGTGGATTCACTTCAACTAAGTCCATTGAAGTAACTGACTGAGACTGATGTAATAATTCCAGCGCAAAATGACTTTCTCTATATGTAAGTCCGCCTAAGACTCTAGTACCTGTGCCTGGCGTTTCAAGTGGATCTAAGGCATCAACATCTAAAGATAAATGAACGCCATCAACATTGCGTGACTTCAAATATTCTATTGTATTTTCAATTACTTCCTTTATCCCCAATTTATCAATATCTGACATAGTAAATGTTTTAATATTATGATCTTTGATAAATTGTCTTTCACCTTTATCTAAATCTCTCATACCAATTAGTACGATGTTTTCTGGCTTGATTACATTACTATTTAATTCTAAAAGTTCTTTAGGACCTTCACCTGTCAAAATCCTTAGAGGCATACCGTGAATATTTCCACTTGGTGACTCTTCAGGTATATTTAAATCACCATGTGCATCATACCAAATAACACCTAAATTATTATAATGTTTACTTATTGCTGATACTGAACCTACCGCAATAGAATGATCTCCACCAAGAACTAGAGGAAATCTGTTATTTTCAATTGATGCTGATACTTCTTTATTTAATTTTTGAGTAACATCTATAATTTCATCGTAGTTTCTTAATCCTTTTTGTTCACTTTGAAATTTTTCAATGTCTACAACTGATACCTTAATATCCCCTTTGTCATTAACATCAAGGTCTAATTGCTTTAGTCTTGGTATTAAACCTGCATATCTAATCGCAGTTGGTCCTAAATCAACACCTAATTTTCTTTGTCCAAATGTTGACGGTACACCAATAATATCAATTCCTTTTTTCTTTGTCATAAGCGTCCCCCTTTGTTATACATAATTTCAGAATAATGTATACGCTTACTATAATCAAGTAATAGCCATAACATAACGCCTTAGCATTCTAATTCTCAAAAAATGAAAAAAGCACTTCCCAAGAATGGAAAGTGCAAGTAGTGAGCCATAGAGGATTCGAACCTCTGACCCTCTGATTAAAAGTCAGATGCTCTACCAACTGAGCTAATGGCTCTAATGGCTGGGCTAGCTGGATTCGAACCAACGAGTGACGGAGTCAAAGTCCGTTGCCTTACCGCTTGGCTATAGCCCAATATATAGATGGTGGAGGGGGGCAGATTCGAACTGCCGAACCCGAAGGAGCGGATTTACAGTCCGCCGCGTTTAGCCACTTCGCTACCCCTCCAGCTTATTCAGTTAATTAATAATCAAAATGGTGGAGAATGACGGGTTCGAACCGCCGAC
>NZ_KV830976.1:802-3260 GCF_001836945.1 Staphylococcus sp. HMSC062H10 | reverse complement strand
ATTTCATAAATTATATGAAGTAAGCCTGTTTTTTTAGATTAAATCAAATTTCTAATAGAAAATTAGAATGTTTTCTGATTGCTTCATTTGTTTATGTCTGATGATTGATAACGAACTGAGAGATAAAGTTAGAATTTAAAACTAGTTTGTAAGTAAAAATTAGATTGGATCAATAAGACAAATTTGATAAATGCAATTATTAACTAGATGCAAATTTAGTTAAATTTAAAATGTCGTCTTGAAATACGGCTGTTTCTGTATAAATAATCATTAAAATCAAACAAAAACCGAACGATATAAAAATTATAGTGACGTTATTAATACAATGAAAGGCGTTTCAGTGACTTGTTAATGATGCATTGTACAGGCGATTATTATGTATGCTTTAGTATATTGTTTTAAATTAGATGAATTTGAATTTAATTTAAAAAGTAAGTATAAAAAATACAATCCAGTTATATCAAGGTGTTCAAGAGCTTTGTATGCAATATATATGTGAGTTCCAAATAATAAAAAACCATTATACATAAAGTTAACAACAATCTTAACTTTTTATTAACTCGCTTTTTTCATTGCTTTTAAAAACCGAACAATATAGAATTGCATTTATTGAGTTTACAAAATAAATGAATTTTACATTTAAGGGAGAATATTATAGTGAAAAGCAATCTTAGATACGGCATAAGAAAACACAAATTGGGAGCGGCCTCAGTATTCTTAGGAACAATGATCGTTGTTGGAATGGGACAAGAAAAAGAAGCTGCAGCATCGGAACAAAACAATACTACAGTAGAGGAAAGTGGGAGTTCAGCTACTGAAAGTAAAGCAAGCGAAACACAAACAACTACAAATAACGTTAATACAATAGATGAAACACAATCATACAGCGCGACATCAACTGAGCAACCATCACAATCAACACAAGTAACAACAGAAGAAGCACC
This sequence comes from Staphylococcus sp. HMSC062H10, assembly GCF_001836945.1. Lineage (NCBI taxonomy): Bacteria > Bacillati > Bacillota > Bacilli > Caryophanales > Staphylococcaceae > Staphylococcus > Staphylococcus sp. HMSC062H10. The sequence goes on along the minus strand of NZ_KV830976.1, from coordinate 2,316 downwards.
AATAACTGTGCAAGCACCAAAAGTAGAAACCGAAATGAAACCACAAGAAGATTTACCATCGGAAAAAGTTGTTGAAAAGGAAACTGCGGGAACTCAAGTTGACACAACTCAACCAAGTAACGTCTCAGAAATTAAACCAAGAATGAAAAGATCAGCTGACGTTGCAGAAGTGGCAGAGAAAGAAGTAGTGGAGAAAGAAGTTAAGGCGACAGGTACAGATGTAACAAGTAAAGTTACAGTAGAAGAAGGTAGTGAAATCGTAGGGCATAACAATAAAGAGACAAACGTTGTTAATCCTCATAATGCAGAAAGAGTAACTTTAAAATATAAATGGAAATTCGGTGAAGATGTAAAACCGGGGGACTACTTTGATTTCACATTAAGTAATAATGTAGAAACGCATGGTATTTCAACACTGCGTAAAGTTCCAGAAATAAAAAGTACAGATGGGCAAGTTATGGCAGTAGGTGAAGTGAATGAAGAAAGGAAAATTAGGTATACATTTAAAGAATATGTACAAGGTAAAAAAGATTTAAAAGCTGAGTTAGATTTAAACCTATTTATCGACCCAACAACAGTGACAAAAAGAGGTAACCAAAATATTGAAGTGACCTTAGGAGAGAAGAAGATATCTAAACAATTTGACATAAAATACTTAGACGGTGTTAAAGATAGAATGGGTGTTACTGTTAATGGCCGAATTGATACTTTGAATAAAGAAGGTGGGAAATTTAGCCATTTTGCGTACGTGAAGCCTAACAATCAGTCGTTAACTTCTGTCACAGTAACTGGTCAAGTAACATCTGGATATAAACAAAATGCTAATAAACCAACAGTTAAAATATATAAACACATTGGTTCAGATGAATTAGCTGAAAGTGTTTATGCAAAGCTTGATGATGCCAATAAATTTGAAGATGTGACTAACAAAGTAAACTTAAGTTACACAGGAGATGGCGGTTATTCTTTGGACTTTAGTGATTTAGATAATTCAAAAGACTATGTAATTAAATATGAAGGTGAATATGATCAAAATGCTAAAGATTTAAATTTCCGAACACATCTTTCAGGATATCATAAAAATTACCCATACTATCCTAACTATTATTACCCAGTTCAATTAACTTGGAACAATGGCGTTGCATTTTACTCTAATAGCGCTCAAGGCGATGGTAAAGATAAACCAAATGATCCTATCATTGATAAGAGTGAACCAATTGAGTTAGACATTAAATCTGAGCCTCCAGTGGAGAAGCATGAATTGAATGGTACAATCGAAGAAAGTAACGATTCTAAGCCAATTGATTTTGAATATCATACAGCTGTTGAAGGTTCAGAAGGTCATGTAGAAGGTACCATTGAAACTGAAGAAGATTCTATTCATGTGGATTTTGAAGAATCTACACATGAAAATTCAAAACATCATGCTGATGTTGTTGAATATGAAGAGGATACAAACCCAGGTGGTGGCCAAGTAACAACTGAGTCTAACTTAGTTGAATTTGACGAAGAGT
>NZ_KV830976.1:0-702 GCF_001836945.1 Staphylococcus sp. HMSC062H10 | reverse complement strand
TCACTGAAAACAATCATCATATTTCTCATTCTGGTTTAGGAACTGAAAATGGTCACGGTAATTATGGCGTGATTGAAGAAATCGAAGAAAATAGCCACGTTGATATTAAGAGTGAATTAGGTTATGAAGGTGGCCAAAATAGCGGTAACCAGTCATTCGAGGAAGACACAGAAGAAGACAAACCGAAATATGAACAAGGTGGTAATATCGTAGATATCGATTTCGACAGTGTACCTCAAATCCAAGGTCAAAATAATGGTAACCAGTCATTCGAAGAAGATACAGAGAAAGACAAACCTAAGTATGAACAAGGTGGTAACATCATTGATATCGACTTCGACAGTGTGCCACAAATTCATGGATTCAATAAGCATAATGAAATTATTGAAGAAGATACAAATAAAGATAAACCTAATTATCAATTCGGTGGACACAACAGTGTTGATTTTGAAGAAGATACACTTCCAAAAGTAAGCGGTCAAAATGAAGGTCAACAAACGATTGAAGAAGATACAACGCCGCCGACACCAGAAGTACCGAGTGAGCCAGGCGAACCAACGCCACCGACGCCGGAAGTACCAAGTGAGCCGGAAACACCAACGCCACCGACACCGGAAGTACCGAGTGAGCCAGAAACACCAACGCCACCGACACCAGAAGTACCGAGTGAGCCGGAAACACCAACACCGCCAACGCCAGAGG
>NZ_KV830975.1:0-207 GCF_001836945.1 Staphylococcus sp. HMSC062H10 | reverse complement strand
AGAGAGGAGGTGCATTACTTTGCTAATCATTTTCGTTCACATCATAGCACCAGTCATCAGTGGCTGTGCTGTTGCGTATTATACTTATTGGCTTAGTAAACGCAACAAATAATTAATAGGCGACTTTATAAGCCAGCATCGAAAAAATCCCCACACTACTGCAATAGTGTGGGGATTGGTGCATTAATTGTTAATCATTTTCGTTAT
>NZ_KV830974.1:2015-4354 GCF_001836945.1 Staphylococcus sp. HMSC062H10 | reverse complement strand
CAGACAGCGATTCAGATTCGGACAGCGATTCAGATTCAGACAGCGACTCCGACTCAAATGCAGGTAAACATACACCGGCTAAACCAATGAGTGCAGTTAAAGACCATAACAATAAAGCGAAAGCATTACCGGAAACAGGTACTGAAAATAATAATTCAAATAATGGCACATTATTCGGTGGATTATTCGCGGCATTAGGATCATTATTACTATTCGGTCGTCGTAAAAAACAAAACAAATAATATGATTAGCTTAACCAGGTCCGTGTGGCCTGGTTTTTCTGTTTAGAAATTCCCAGATATAAAACCAAAAATCTTTAAGGAATAGATGCAATTTAATTTGTTACAGAAAAGTAATTGTCTATGAATTAGAAAAGCTAAGATATTAATTTTAAGGGTAAATAATATTATTTTTTATGATGATTAAATAAAGATTACAAAACTCATAAAAACTTTTATTTAAACGCAAATGTTAAATAAAGTTTTACGATAAAGAAAAATAATTAAAGTATTGTGCTTTATCTAAAATTGTAATACTATATTGATATACATTTTTGTATTTAAAACAATTGTATTATTTAAAAATTTGATGAATTAGGAGTAATCTAATGCTAAACAGAGAAAATAAAACGGCAATGACAAGAAAAGGCATGGTATCCAATCGATTAAATAAATTTTCGATTAGAAAGTACACAGTGGGAACAGCATCAATACTGGTTGGTACAACTTTGATTTTTGGTATAGGGAGCCAAGAAGCTAAAGCTGCAGAAGTAACCAACAAGGAAATGAAGGAAGATGCAACATCAGTAAATAATGATCAAGTGTCTAAAAAAGTTGATACAGGGCAACTAAATAAGGATGGTAATACTAGTAAAGTTGATACAGAGCAACTAAATGATGAGAATATTAATAAAGTTGCTAATCAAAAAGAAGTAACTAGAGTAGAAAATAGTGTCGCTTCAGAAAAAAATAATAACTCTCAGCCATCTGAAAATGGAAAATTACAAACGTCGGATGTTAAAAAAACTGAGGATAATAATGCAACTTCAGATGATCAAGTTACTACTACAGTTAATTCACAGCAATTAAATACTGATAACACAACTTCAAATGCAACAATGTCGGCAGCACCAATTAATGTAAGTAAAGATGACTTAAAAATTAATAGTGAAGAAGTAAGAAATGTAGGAGAAAAAAGCGATAATACTGACAATGCAAATGGTTCAGATGTGATTATGTCAAAAAGTACAGCACCTAAACGTTTGAATACAAGAATGCGTATAGCAGCAGTACAACCATCATCAACAGACTCTAAAAATGTTAATAATTTAATTACTTCAACTACAACTTTAACTGTCGTTGATGCAGATAAAAACAATAAAATTGTACCTGCACAAGATTATCTAGCATTAAAATCACAAATTAAAGTTGATGACAAAGTTAAATCAGGTGATTATTTCACAATAAAATACTCAGATACAGTACAAGTATATGGATTGAATCCGGAAGATATTAAAAATATTGGTGATATTAAAGATCCAAATAATGGTGAAACAATTGCGACTGCAAAACATGATACTGCAAATAATTTAATTACATATACATTTACAGATTATGTCGATAGGTTTAATTCTGTACAAATGGGAATTAATTATTCAATTTATATGGATGCTGATACAATTCCTGTTAGTAAAAACGATGTTGAGTTTAATGTTACGATAGGTAATGATACAACAAAGACTACTGCAAACATTCAATATCCAGATTATGTTGTAAATGAGAAAAATTCAATTGGATCAGCGTTCACTGAAACAGTTTCACATGTTGGAAATAAAGAAAATCCGGGGTACTATAAACAAACGATTTATGTAAATCCATCGGAAAATTCTTTAACAAATGCCAAACTAAAAGTTCAAGCTTACCACTCAAGTTATCCTAATAATATCGGGCAAATAAATAAAGAGGTAACAGATATAAAAATATATCAAGTTCCTAAAGGTTATACATTAAATAAAGGATACGATGTGAATACTAAAGAGCTTACAGATGTAACAAATCAATACTTGCAGAAAATTACATATGGCGACAACAATAGCGCTGTTATTGATTTTGGAAATGCAGATTCTGCTTATGTTGTAATGGTTAATACAAAATTCCAATATACAACTAGCGAAAGCCCAACACTTGTTCAAATGGTTACATTAAGTTCAGACAATAGTAAATCTGCCTCAATGGGTAATGCTTTAGGATTCACTAATAACCAAAGTGGCGGCGCTGGTCAAGAAGTATATAAAATTGGTAACTACGTATGGGAAGATACAAATAAAAACGGTGTTCAAG
>NZ_KV830974.1:565-1915 GCF_001836945.1 Staphylococcus sp. HMSC062H10 | reverse complement strand
TATGGGAAGATACAAATAAAAACGGTGTTCAAGAATTAGGAGAAAAAGGCGTTGGCAATGTAACTGTAACTGTATTTGATAATAATACAAATACAAAAGTAGGAGAAGCAGTTACTAAAGAAGATGGGTCATATTTGATTCCAAACTTACCTAATGGAGATTACCGTGTAGAATTTTCAAATTTACCACAAGGTTATGAGGTAACTCCTTCAAAACAAGGTAATAACGAAGAATTAGATTCAAACGGTGTATCATCAGTGATAACAGTTAATGGCAAAGATAATTTATCTGCTGACTTAGGTATTTACAAACCTAAATACAATCTAGGTGACTATGTATGGGAAGATACAAATAAAAATGGTATTCAAGATCAAGATGAAAAAGGTATATCTGGCGTAACGGTAACATTAAAAGATGAAAACGGTAACGTGTTAAAAACAGTTACAACAGACGCTGATGGCAAATATAAATTTACTGATTTAGATAATGGTAATTATAAAGTTGAATTTACTACACCAGAAGGCTATACACCGACTACAGTAACATCTGGTAGCGATATTGAAAAAGACTCTAATGGTTTAACAACAACAGGTGTTATTAATGGTGCTGATAACATGACATTAGATAGTGGATTCTACAAAACACCAAAATATAATTTAGGTAATTATGTATGGGAAGATACAAATAAAGATGGTAAGCAGGATTCAACTGAAAAAGGTATTTCAGGCGTAACAGTTACATTGAAAAATGAAAACGGTGAAGTTTTACAAACAACTAAAACAGATAAAGATGGTAAATATCAATTTACTGGATTAGAAAATGGAACATACAAAGTTGAATTCGAAACACCATTAGGTTACACACCAACACAAGTAGGTTCAGGAACTGATGAAGGCATAGATTCAAATGGTACATCAACAACTGGTGTCATTAAAGATAAAGATAACGATACTATTGACTCTGGTTTCTACAAACCGACTTACAACTTAGGTGACTATGTATGGGAAGATACAAATAAAAACGGTGTTCAAGATAAAGATGAAAAGGGCATTTCAGGTGTAACTGTTACGTTAAAAGATGAAAACGACAAAGTTTTAAAAACAGTAACAACAGATGAAAATGGTAAATATCAATTTACTGATTTAAACAATGGAACTTATAAAGTTGAATTCGAGACACCATCAGGTTATACACCAACTTCAGTAACTTCTGGAAATGATACTGAAAAAGATTCTAATGGTTTAACAACAACAGGTGTCATTAAAGATGCAGATAACATGACATTAGACAGTGGTTTCTACAAAACGCCAAAATATAGTTTAGGTGATTATGTTTGGTACGACAGTAATA
>NZ_KV830974.1:0-465 GCF_001836945.1 Staphylococcus sp. HMSC062H10 | reverse complement strand
TTTGGTACGACAGTAATAAAGATGGTAAACAAGATTCAACTGAAAAAGGTATCAAAGATGTTAAAGTTACTTTATTAAATGAAAAAGGCGAAGTAATTGGAACTACTAAAACAGATGAAAATGGTAAATATCGTTTCGATAATTTAGATAGCGGTAAATACAAAGTTATTTTTGAAAAGCCTGCTGGCTTAACTCAAACAGGTACAAATACAACTGAAGATGATAAAGATGCTGATGGTGGAGAAGTAGATGTAACAATTACAGATCATGATGATTTTACAATAGACAACGGTTACTTCGAAGAAGATACATCAGATAGCGATTCAGACTCAGACAGTGATTCAGACTCAGACAGCGACTCAGACTCAGATAGCGACTCAGATTCGGACAGCGATTCAGACTCAGATAGTGATTCAGATTCGGATAGCGACTCAGATAGCGACTCAGATTCAGATAGCGACTCAG
>NZ_KV830973.1:0-365 GCF_001836945.1 Staphylococcus sp. HMSC062H10 | reverse complement strand
AAAAAACAGGCTTACTTCATATAATTTATGAAATAAACCTGTCAATTTTAGATTGATTATGCTTTGTTATTCTTTTTATTTCTACGTAATAACGTTAAACCTAGAATGCTGAATAATCCGCCGAACAACATACCTTTGTTTGTTGATTCTTCTCCACCTGTTTCAGGTAGTTCAGATTTCTTAGATTGTTTTTGTTTAGTTGGTACCACTGCTTTAACCTTTTCATTGATTTCAATAACAGGTGTTACTACTTTGCCTTGTTCCACTGGTTTAGAAGGCTTTTTAGGTTCTTCTTTTGCGGGTGGCACTGGTTTACCAGGTTCAGCTGGTACCTCTGGCGTTGGCGGTGTTGGTGTTTCCGGCTC
>NZ_KV830972.1:715928-781053 GCF_001836945.1 Staphylococcus sp. HMSC062H10 | reverse complement strand
ATGAAAACTGTCTAAAAAATTGTTGACATACCAAGGTATGCTACAGCTTGCGAGTAAGTAGCGTCTAATAATTGACTATATTCATTATATTTAGCTGTATATTCGTTTTTCTCCATTTCAATAAACCTCTTTTCAAACTTTATAAAATGAAATACTTGTAACTTAGAAAGAATAAAATCAATACCCACTTAGTTACGTTCGACTTTTATATGTCTATTACTTTTGTATAACGCGCCAATTGATTAATATTTTGTCATTGAATTCTACACTTTTGTATTGTTTTAATAGTTCTTCAGATCTTTGTAAACAGACTGTAACTGTATCATCAATTGATAAATTAAATGCTGCAAAGTCTTCTAACTCTGTCCCTTTGTGAATTAAATCGATAATGTCTGGTTTCACACCTAGGGAAGAGAGTGTTTCCATCATATAAGGTGTAAAGAGCAAATGCTCTGCATTGTCGATTGAAATAATACCGAGTTTAAGTTGATTAAAAAGACCATGCATAGTCATTAAGGTGTATTTTTCAAGTTGTTGTATATTTTCAAATGTTATCATAGCGGTTCTCCTAAAAATTACAATTAATCAAAGTATGCCATTATTTAACTTTAGTTTCTTCAGAATTATTTGTACGGTTATCGTGTTTTTCTTCTTTATTAACAGCATTTTTATCACTTTTATCATCGACTTTTTGATCTGGTGTATCATTTTGAATGGCTTTGTTATTGTCAATATCATGATGTTGAATGTCTTCTGACTCACCATCTGTTTCATCATGATCACTCATACCTGGGTTGTATTTAGGGCTTCTCTTTTTAAATGCTTCAAATTCTTCTTTATCTTTTTCTGACATATCATCAAAAATATTAATAATCGTACCATTGTGTCGATTAACAATAGCACAACGTTTTAATGGTGTGCCAACTGCATCGCGGACTAGATGTTCAACATAATATTCATATTCATTACTTCGTTCAAGATTTGTTTTATAATTTAATGTTTGATTTTCGTTAGCACCTCTTGCTTTGTAATCGTTTCGAACGATATCTTCGGCTTCTTGTGGTGTCATTTGCTTTTCTGTATTTGACTGTGTAGTGTTGTCAGTTTGTTGCGTCTTTTTATTAATGTCATTTGATTTACTACTATTTTCTTTATGTTGATTAGCACCACAGGCAGTTAATAGTGACAATGATAATGTGATTGCAACGATAGCTTTGAATTTCATTTTTTTATCTCCTTGATTTGATTATGTATAATTAATTTTTCCGTAAAAGAAGGGTAGCCGAGCTACCCTGAAATTTTATTCTGTTGAAGCGTCGTACATACTATTTTCATTGTGAATATTTTGACTAGGTGGTGCTTCACTAGTGGTAGGTTTGCTATGGGGCATGGGCTCTACAGGAGCAGTTTCCTCATTAGATTCACTTTTTTCTACACTAGATTTATCACTTTTAGACGCATTCTGCTTATCCTCATCTTTACTAGACTTTTCGCTATCTTCAGAATCAGTATCCGCACTAGAAGTTGTAGCAGGTGTAGTAGCCGAAGCTTCATAATTTACATTATCGCTATTTGAACTCGTAACAGCTACTTCTGTATCTTGCTTGTCTTTTTTAGCTTTTGATGTTTTTTTAGCATCGGATAAATCAAATGTAATCTTCTTGACGCTAAATAAACTAGAAATAACTTCTAATTTTTTATCTTTTGCGTTGGCTATGTTTTCTGACACATCGAAAACAATTTTACCTTGAGCAGTGCTATCTGGATTTATACGCTGTAAGAAAAATGAATTTTCTATACTACCATTGTCATTTTGATTAGCAGACATTGAACCTGTATTATCTGCTTCAAATGTTTTATCACCGGATTTTAGCTTAAACATTGAACTATCAATTGTTAACGCTTCTTTACCTTTGTTTTTAATCGTCACATCAGCAACGACAAATGTACCTTTAGCATTTGTTGGCGCGATAGATGGACCAACTGATTTCATAGTTTCAACTGAATTAACTGTGACTTCAAGATCACCATTTTTTACAGTCTCTCCAATTTTATGGGTTTTGTTCGTTTCTTTAGAACTATTTCCGCCAAGGTTACCTGTAATACCAGCTGTACAAGCTGAAATACCGATGATAATTAAAATAAATAATACTAGACAACCACCACAGCCCCAGAACCATCCTTTTTTAGATTTCTTTTGTCCGTATTGCTGGTACTGTTGGTTTTGTTGATTTTGGAAAGCTTGGAATTGTTCCCATTGTCTTCGCTCTTCTTCGCTTTTAAATTGATTGCTCATGCCTAAAAAATCTCCCTCATTTTTTACTATGTGATTAGTGCATAAAGCTAAATACAATTTGAATTCAATTCGCTTGTTGTTTAATATTTATCAGGTTCACATGCACGTTTATCTTTATCTCTATCTAAATGTGGTCGATATGCTGGATGATCGGCAGTGACACCATTCGGATAAACTTGTCTAAGTTGCTTACAATTAGCAAATGATTGTTGCTTGTTTGTTTCAGTTGATGGTGAAGTCTTAGGTTGAGTGGATTGATGATGGTCACTTGGTTGTTGCTTTTCATTTAAATCATCTTTCAAGTCGTCTTGTGATTTATCTTCTGCAACGTTTGGTGTGTTAATTTCATCATCTGATTGATCTTTTGTTGTTGTTTCATCAATTTCATGTTGATTCTTTTCAGTATTTTCATTTGCGGGTACTTCTTCGGTTGATTGTAAATCCTTATCTGTTTCTGATTCTGATTTTTCTTCAGGCATATTTTCACTTTTATCTTCGTCTTTTTGAGTTAATTGCGTTTTTGATGATTGATTACTAGTGGAATTGTCATTATTACTAAACATCATTGAACAGGCTGATAATAAGATAATTAATATAATAAAAGAAATAAGGCAACCGCCGCATCCTTTTAACATGCCACGTCTTTCAGAATTTTTAGCAGATTGGTTTTGATTCTTGTTGTTCTCTGTATTCAAAGGTAAATCTCCTCTATATTTATATGTTATTTTCATGATTTACTACATAAAACCTGGATGCATTTAAGAGGGAGTTATTAAGTGTAAAACGCTTTCACTATATCACATAATCATATTTTACCAAATTAGTAGTGGAAATACTTTAATTTTTTTCAAAACTTTAAAAATATTTTTGGATTGCAGAAGTGTTAATTTAATAATTGTAAAGTTGTATTACGACTCAAAATGACACGAACATGACAACATAATTTAACAAAATAATAATTTCTATTTGATATAATATATTGTATTTATATTTAGAGGTGTTGCTTTTGAAAAAGTTTTTAAAATTCAAGGGGATGAAAATATGTTTAATGCTATATCTACTGATTTTTTTAAGTAGTTGTGGCACAAATAATAAAATAGTAGGCCAACGATTTGAAATACAACAACATAATGAAACAATAGGTAGTATTTACTTTTCAGCAGACTATGCACATATAAGAGGTATAGAAAAAGGCACTGCAAAATATTTCGTAGACAAAGTAGGCAGCAAACGTTACTTATTTATTGAATATATTCCGGACAATGTATTGAATTGCAAGCCGGAATTTTGGAAAACGTTAAAATATAAAAAGGACAAGGTAACATATTATGTATATCTCATTGAAAATTTAGATGATGAAGTATTCCATTTAAGTGCATTACAAGACATGAATCGTATACCAATTGACATTGCAGATGATGTGGCAACAATGGGTAAATCACCACATCAGAATGACAGACTTACACTAAAATTAAATAAAAATAACTGATAATAGTAGACGAGTGATATAACGATATGTATTGAGCATTATAACAATCATATCAATGAATCAATTCGTCTACTTTTTTATATTTTTAAACATAACCACTGCTAGAATGTCATAAAATCGTTATAATTATAATGTAAATGATTTTGGAGGAATAGCGCATGGACTTTTGGTTATATAAACAAGCACAACAAAATGGACATCATATTGCGATAACAGATGGTCAAGAATCTTATACTTATCAAAATTTATACTGTGAAGCGAGTCTATTGGCTAGAAGACTCAAGGCTTATCAACAATCTCGTGTTGGGCTATACATAGATAATTCGATTCAATCGATTATTTTAATACATGCATGTTGGTTGGCAAATATTGAAATTGCGATGATTAATACAAGGTTGACACCTAATGAGATGAAGAATCAGATGAGATCAATCGATGTACAATTGATTTTTTGTACCTTGCCACTGGAATTGCGAGGGTTTCAAATTGTATCGCTGGATGATATTGAATTCGCTGGAACGGATATTACAATGAACGATTTAATGGACAACACATTGGACATCCAATATGATACATTGAATGAAACTGTGGTGCCGAAAGATTCGCCGTCCAACATATTAAATACATCATTTAATATAGATGACATTGCATCGATTATGTTTACATCAGGGACAACTGGCCCTCAAAAAGCGGTGCCACAAACGTTTCGTAATCATTATGCCAGTGCAATCGGATGTAAAGAGAGCTTGGGATTTGATCATGATACTAATTGGCTATCTGTCTTGCCGATTTATCATATTTCGGGTCTCAGTGTACTTTTAAGAGCAGTTATTGAAGGGTTTACTGTGCGCATTGTTGATAAATTTAATGCCGAACAAATTTTAACGATGATAAAAAATGAACGCATCACGCACATTTCGCTTGTGCCACAAACTTTAAATTGGCTTATGCAACAAGGTTTACATGAACCTCATGATTTACAAAAAATATTACTCGGCGGTGCGAAATTATCTGCCACTATGATAGAGACGGCATTACAATATAACCTGCCAATTTATAATTCATTTGGTATGACTGAGACATGTTCACAATTTTTAACTGCAACACCGCAAATGTTGCATGAACGTCCTGATACCGTTGGCATGCCAAGTGCCAATGTTGACGTAAAAGTTAAAAATCCTAATAAAGAAGGTCATGGAGAATTAATGATTAAAGGTGCCAATGTGATGAATGGATATTTGTATCCAACAGATTTAACGGATACGTTTGAAAATGGTTATTTTAATACGGGTGACATTGCTGAAATAGATCATGAAGGTTATGTCATGATTTATGACCGACGTAAAGATTTAATTATTAGTGGCGGTGAAAATATTTATCCATATCAAATTGAAACGGTAGCGAAGCAATTTCCAGGTATCAGTGACGCAGTATGTATAGGGCATCCTGATGATACTTGGGGCCAAGTGCCTAAATTATATTTTGTCAGTGAAAGCGACATTTCAAAGGCACAATTGATTGCATATTTATCACAACATTTAGCGAAATATAAAGTACCGAAACACTTTGAAAAGGTTGATACTTTACCTTATACATCAACAGGTAAATTACAAAGAAATAAGTTGTATAGAGGATGATTTGATGAAGTTGACAGCTTTGCATTTTTATAAATATAGTGAGCCATTTAAGTCACAAATTGTAACACCGAAAGTCACTTTAACGCATCGTGATTGTTTGTTTATCGAATTGATTGATGATAAAGGAAATGCATATTTCGGGGAATGTAACGCTTTTCAAACAGATTGGTATGATCATGAAACAATTGCTTCAGTGAAACATGTAATTGAGCAATGGTTCGAAGATAATAGAAATAAATCATTTGAAACGTATGAAGCTGCACTAAAACTAGTAGATTCATTGGAAAATACGCCTGCTGCAAGGGCAACTATTGTCATGGCATTGTATCAAATGTTTCATGTACTGCCTTCATTTTCAGTAGCATATGGAGCGACAGCGAGCGGCTTATCAAATAAACAATTAGAGTCATTGAAAGCAACAAAGCCGACCAGAATTAAATTAAAATGGACACCTCAAATCATGCATCAAATTAGAGTGTTACGGGAATTAGACTTTCACTTTCAATTGGTTATAGATGCAAATGAGTCCTTGATTCGTCAAGATTTCACACAGTTACAGTTATTAGCGAGTGAACAGGTTCTTTATATCGAAGAGCCATTTAAAGATATCTCAATGCTTGATGAAGTAGTGGATGGAACAATACCTCCAATAGCTCTTGATGAAAAGGCGACGTCGTTGTCGAACATTATTAATTTAATAGAATTATACAATGTGAAAGTTGTTGTATTAAAACCATTTCGTCTAGGTGGCATTGATAAAGTGCAAACGGCAATTGATACTTTGAAAAGTCATGGTGTAAAAGTGGTTATTGGCGGCATGTATGAATATGGTTTAAGCCGTTATTTTACAGCGATGCTTGCTCGTAAAGGTGATTATCCAGGAGATGTTACACCAGCAGGTTATTATTTTGAACAAGATGTGGTGGCGCATTCAGGCATATTAAAAGAGGGACGACTCGAATTTCGCCCCCCTTTAGTAGATATAACTCAATTACAACCATATTAATGGTTATGTTTATGTGAATGCTTGCTTGCTGACTTGTCTTTTTTTAATGGAACAGGGTCAAAGCCACCTTTATGAAACGGGTGACATTTTAAAATACGACGGATACCTAAATAAAGGCCTTTGAAAGCACCGTGGTATTGAATCGCTTCTCTAGTGTACTCTGAACATGTTGGATAAAAACGACAAGTTGGTGGAGTGAGTGGCGAAATGAAACGTTGATATAAATGAATCATCGCCAAGAATATCTTTTTCATAATTAATGCCTCCAACAATAGTGATTAACTATTATATTAACATACAATGTAGGGATGTGATGCGCGTGAAGTTTAGGGATAAAGATAATCGTCAAGTTAATTTGACATTTAAAAAGGATAATGAGATAGCAGATGGTAATCATGTGCTAGCTATTCCAACGTTTAAAAATCAATTGCTTTTTACCAAACATAATTTACGGGGTATTGAATTTCCTGGTGGTAAAAGGGAACGCGGGGAAAGTAGTGCTGAAGCAGTTACCCGTGAATTATATGAAGAAACAGGCGCCAAAGTTAAAAATATTCATTACATAGCGCAATATACCATTGAAACACATGATCAAACTGATTTTGTAAAAGATGTATATTTTATCGAAGTTGAATCATTGGTAAGCAAGAATGATTATTTAGAAACAGCAGGGCCAGTGTTGTTTAACTGTATCAATGATATTGAACTCGCACAACGGAGTTTCTTACTACAAGATAGTACCATTTTAAAATGCGTAGAGAGGGTGCAATCACTTGGATTTTATCAAACGTAAACGAATGCCAATTGAATCTGTTACGCATCAATTCGAAGAAATTACATATTTGTCAGATGATTTACAAGTCAAAGCTTTAATGATGACACCACTTCATGAAGTAAAACGCATTGTAGTATATTTGCGAGGTGGCAAAGGCCAAGTAGGACGTGTGCGCGCAGGTAGATTAATGCAATTTTCAGATAGTCAAACTTTAGTGATTGGGCCATACTACCGAGGTAACAATGGGAGTGAAGGTAAAGATGAATTTTATCGTGGCGATTTAAATGATGTGACTGAATTATTAAGGTTGCTACATGATAAATATCCGCAAGCTTTTATTCATATGGTTGGTTTCTCAAGAGGTGGACTACAAGGATTGTTGACATTTCAAGACTTACCAGTAACAAGTTATACAATCTGGGGTGGTGTCTCAGATATTGATTTAATGTATGAAGAACGTGTCGATTTAAGAGGCATGCTACGAAGAATGATTGGTCATCCGAAAAAAGATCGAGCGGCATATGAGGCACGCCAAGCGATTCCAAACATTAATGAAAACAGTCCGCCGATATTAATTGTACATGGAGGGAAAGACCAACAAGTTGGTATTCATCATGCGTATTATTTAGCGGACCAACTAGAGTTAAAAGGTGCCACGCATGAAAGATTTTATCAAATGGCAGAAGGACATGTGCCAAGACCACCAGCGATGGTTGAAACATTGACTTATATTAAAGAATTTATGAACCAAGTTGAGTTGCATAGCTAGTATAAAATTTGGTGTGCGCATGGGAACTATCAATCTTTGAAGATGTGGTGCTACATGCGTTGAATGAGCGGTACGCGCTTTCAATGAAAATGTGCTCCATGCAGATAACTGTATGTGCTTTTTGTGAATAGGAACAACTTGCGTTGAGTTAACGATAAGTACTTTATGCAAAGCGGGGCAACATGCATAGCGTAAAGGATCGGTACTTTATGTGAAGACGTGGTGCTTCCATTGAATGAGTGATGTGAGTTTGGCATGAAGGTCACCTTAAATGTGATTGTTGTAATAAAATTGCCTATAAATTTTTACCATATAAAATAAGAGGAGCCAACCATTGTTAGACTATAACAACGGTTGGCTCTTTAATTAGTATGCAAATTTATTTGTTGAAACTACCTTTTTCAGCAATATGTTCAACTTTTTCACCAAATTTTTCGAAGTTCTTTTCAAAACGTTGAATTAAATCTTCTGCTTGTGCTTTATATTTCTCTTTGTCGCTCCAAGCATTAATTGGATTTAAAATAGTTTTCGGTACATCTTCAATTTCTACAGGAATGCTTAAACCAAACGTACTATCTTTTGTATATTCTGCATTTTTCAATTTACCAGAAATCGCTTGGTTTACCATTTGACGTGTGTAATGTAAGCTGATTCTTCGTCCTACACCATATTTTCCGCCAGTCCATCCAGTATTAACAAGATAAACATCAACATCATGTAAATCGATAAGTTCACCTAATAAATCAGCGTAAACAGTAGGGTGTAACGGGAAGAAAGGTGCTCCGAAACATGTTGAGAATGATGGTTCAGGTTCTGTCACACCACGCTCCGTACCAGCTAATTTAGAAGTGAAACCACTCAAGAAATGATACATTGCTTGGTCTTTATTTAACTTTGAAATCGGTGGAATAACACCAAATGCATCCGCAGTTAAGAAAATAATTGTATTTGGATGTGCTGCTTTTGATGGTACTACAATATTGTCAATGTGATTAATTGGATAAGCGGCACGCGTGTTTTCTGTATAACGATTGTCTTCAAAGTCCACTGAACCATCTTCTGAAACAACCGTGTTTTCTAGGATTGCACCATATTTGATTGCGTCAAAGATTTGTGGTTCTTTTTCTTTGGAAAGATTGATTGCTTTCGCATAGCAGCCACCTTCGATATTGAAGACCCCGTTTTTATTCCAGCCGTGTTCATCATCACCGATTAGTTTACGGTGTGGGTCAGCCGATAAGGTTGTTTTACCTGTGCCAGATAGACCAAAGAATAATGCGACATCGCCTTTTTCACCAACGTTTGCAGAGCAATGCATGCTCATAATATCTTGCATCGGTAATAGATAATTCATTACAGAGAAGATACCTTTTTTCATTTCACCAGCGTATTCAGTACCGCCGATTAAAATGACTTTGTGTTTAAATGAAATAATGACAAAGGTTTCAGATTTAGTACCATCAACTTCTGGATCTGCTTTAAAATGTGGGGCAGAAACGATAGTGAAGTTAGGTTTAATCTTTGTAGCTTCTTCTTTTGATTCAGGTCTAATAAACATATTTTTAGCAAATAAATTATGCCATGCTAATTCATTGATGACTGTAAGTTTTAACATTGTATCTTTATCGCTACCAGCGTAGCCTTTAAATACGTATAATTCATCTTTTTTATCTAAATAGTCTAGTACTTTATGGTATAACTTCAAGAAAGTTTCTTCATCGATAGGTTGATTAATTTCTCCCCAGTCAATGTTATCTCTATATGAAGGTTCAGAGACAAAAAATTTGTCTTTAGGCGAACGACCAGTATATTTTCCAGTACTTGCATTAACAGCACCAAGTTCTGTTAATACCCCTTCGTTATTGTCTAAGATTTTATTATAAAGTTGTGTCGTCGAAAGTTGAAAATGTGACGTTGGTTTTTTCAGTAATTTGTCAATTTTAGTTGTTTCAGTGTATGTGTCTACTGACATCCTAAATCCCTCCAAAGCGATAATTTAAATGTAAGCCTTTACATTTAATTAGTATAACACATTAACATAATTAATCTACAATATTTTACTGGAAATTTATTTATGAAAAATTGACATTAATTCATTAATTAGGTACTATTATTTTTAACGGATTCTCTTATCCTGAGTGGTGGAGGGACATGGACCCAATGAAACCCAGCAACCTCTTTTTTTATAAAAGAAAGGTGCCAAACCGTTTGCAGACAAATAGGTCTGAACGATAAGAGCGAATGGACGTATTAGGCCTTCTCTCTATATTAATAGTTAGAAGGTCTTTTTTATTTAGCTCACAGAGAGAGAATTTTCGTAATATAAATTTAAAGGAGCAAACTATGTTAAATAACAAACGATTATTTACTTCAGAGTCTGTTACAGAAGGACACCCAGATAAAATCGCTGACCAAGTGTCAGATGCAATATTAGATGCTATTTTAAAAGACGATCCAAATGCTCGTGTAGCTTGTGAAACAACTGTTACAACAGGTATGGCATTGATCGCCGGCGAAATTTCTACAACAACATATGTTGATATTCCGAAAGTTGTAAGAGAAACAATCAAAGAAATTGGATACACAAGAGCAAAATATGGCTATGATTATGAAACAATGGCAATTTTAACTGCGATTGATGAACAATCACCTGACATTGCACAAGGCGTGGATAAAGCATTAGAGTATCGTGATAAAGATAGCGAAGAAGAAATTGAAGCAACAGGTGCAGGTGACCAAGGTTTAATGTTTGGTTACGCAACGAATGAAACAGAGACGTATATGCCTCTAGCAATTTATTTATCACATCAATTGGCAAAACGTTTATCAGATGTGCGTAAAGATGGTACGTTAAATTATTTACGACCAGACGGTAAAGTTCAGGTCACTGTTGAATATGATGAAAATGATAACCCTGTACGTATTGATACGATTGTCGTATCAACACAACATGCTGAGGATGTGACACTTGAACAAATTCAAGAAGACATTAAAGCGCATGTCATTTATCCAACTGTTCCTGAAAACTTGATTAATGACCAAACTAAATTTTACATCAATCCTACAGGACGCTTTGTAATCGGTGGACCTCAAGGTGATGCAGGATTAACAGGACGTAAAATCATTGTTGATACGTACGGTGGCTATGCACGTCATGGTGGCGGATGCTTCAGTGGTAAGGATCCTACAAAAGTAGACCGTTCAGCTGCATATGCTGCACGTTATGTGGCTAAAAATATTGTTGCAGCAGGTTTAGCAGATCAATGTGAAGTACAATTGGCATATGCGATTGGTGTTGCAGAACCAGTGTCAATTGCAATTGATACATTTGGAACAGGTAAAGTTTCTGAAGGGCAACTTGTCGAAGCAGTTAGAAAACACTTTGACCTAAGACCTGCAGGTATTATTAAAATGCTTGATTTGAAACAACCGATTTACAAACAAACTGCTGCTTATGGTCATTTTGGACGTACAGATGTCTTATTCCCATGGGAAAAATTAGACAAAGTGGAAGAATTAAAAGACGCAGTAAAATAATAAGATGAATTGAATATAGCTAAATAAAAGATTTTCGGTATATAAATGATAATATGTATCGAAAATCTTTAGCTTTTCTATTATAATTAAAGTTATTCATATATTAAAAAGGAGCGTTGTTGTGATGGATTTATCTTCACCGGTAGTCATTGGACTCATTATTGCAGTAGTCATTGCATTAATCTTTTTTGTCCTTTTCTTAGTTGCCTTAGGTAGTAAGAAAAAAGTTAAGCGACAAACAGAAGAAAAGTATGAACAACAAGAACAAAACATTAAAAAGTCTCATGAAGAAGCTTTAGAGAAAGAGCGTATTCAAAATAAAAAGACAATTACAAAACAACAAGAAGATTATAATCACATGGTTAGTACAAAAGATCGTGAGATTGACGCATTAAAATTGTTCTCGAAAAATCATAGTGAATATGTAACGGACATGAGATTAATTGGTATTCGTGAAAGATTAGTTAAAGAAAAACGAATTCGACCAGAAGATATGCACATTATGGCAAATATCTTTTTACCAAAGGATGGCTTTAATAATATTGAACGTATTAGTCATTTAGTATTAACAAGAACTGGTCTTTATATTATTGATTCTCAATTGTTAAAAGGTCATGTTTATAATGGTATTAGTGGCGGTCAATTTAAAGATTTACCACCAATGGAACAAGTATTTGATACATTAGATTTAGATAAATCTAGACCGCAAACTATTGTGATGGATCAAAATGATGACAAACGTTCATTATCATTTGTAAATTATTCAGATCAAATTGAGGCGATTAAACAATTGGCTGAAGACTTACAAAAACATTTAGGTGCTAAATATACACCGACTTCAATTTTATACTTTAATCCTAAAAATGAAGGCGATGTAACGATTTCAAATTACAATCAAAATAGTGCAGTCAAAGTACTTGTGGGCGCTGAACAATTAGACGAATTCTTTAACAAATTTGTATTCCATGGTCGTATTCAATACAACGTGGAAGACTTACAACAAATGATGGATAAAATTGAATCATTCAATTAAATGTTAGGCTGAAGTGATGACTATATGTTGTTACTTCGGCTTTTTTAGTTTGTCATAAATTAAACAGAATTTCTTTAACATTTTGATTAATATTTGAAAGATATTACTAGCATTTTAGTGGTTGATTGCTGTAAGTGTTTTTTATCATGTATTCAACTCAGATTTGTTATGATAACAGGGTATAATACATCAAAAAGGTGAGGCGATATTTATGGAGGTTAAAACATTTTATAATGGAAACACGATGCCACAAATTGGTTTAGGGACATTTCGTGTGGAAAATGATGAAAATTGCATGGAAAGTGTTAAGTATGCCATTGAACAAGGATATCGTAGTATTGATACCGCAAAAGTTTATGGGAATGAAGAACAAGTTGGTACTGGTATTCGTGCCGGATTGGAATCAACTGGTATTGCTAGAGAAGACTTATTTATTACTTCAAAATTATATTTTGAGGATTTTGGTCGTGAAAATGTAGCAGCTGCTTACGAAGCTAGTTTATCTAGATTAGGTTTAAAATACTTAGATTTGTATCTAGTACATTGGCCAGGTACGAACGAAGCCGTAATGGTTGATACATGGAAAGGTATGGAAGATTTATATAAAAATAATAAAGTTAAAAATATAGGTGTCAGCAATTTTGAACCTGAACATTTGGAAGCTTTGTTGGCACAAGTGTCAATTAAACCTGTAATTAATCAGGTTGAATATCATCCATATTTAACGCAACATAAATTGAAATTATATTTGGCAGCACAACATATCGTGATGGAATCTTGGTCACCATTGATGAATGCACAAATTTTAAATGATGAGACAATTAAAGACATTGCTCAAGAATTAGGAAAGTCACCTGCCCAAGTTGTTTTAAGATGGAATGTGCAGCATGGAGTGGTTACAATCCCTAAATCGGTGACACCAAACAGAATCTCTGAAAACTTCCGAATATTTGATTTCGAATTATCAGATGAACAAATGACGCGAATTGATGGTTTAAATCAAGATAAGAGAATTGGACCTGATCCAAAAACTTTTGAAGGCTAGGAAACAAATCGGTGAATTTTTGATATGGTCAGATAAATTGTCAACGTTAGGTAATAGACATATTGCTTAACGTTTTATTTTCGACTAGTTTGGGGAATTTATTGACATTCACATTATTTAAACGGCAACAAAGATTGTTTTATTTTGATAGGCATTATATGGTGTTAAAAAATTTGCATGAAAATTAAAAAATGCTTCGTTCAGGAAGGTGTCATTATTTACCTATTTGCTGAATGAAGCATTTTATTTTTAAATATGATAGCCAATATAACAAGCTATAAATCCAATGATGAATTGTAAAAGTGAATAATTGAGAAAAAGGTTAATATTAAATTTTGGTGTCATCATTAATGTAAGTTCCTTGGCTAACGTTGAGAAAGTTGTTAAGCCACCTAAAAAACCGGTAACAAAGAACGCAGGGAACCATGAGATTGAAATTGATAAGCCTATAGTTAATCCAATTAAAAAACTACCAACAAGATTTACTATCAATGTTGCGATAGGTAACTTGGAAGTAAATATATGATTAAAATAATCAGTAACGGCACTTCTAGCTATTGCACCCAAACCGCCGCCAATTATGACTAAAATGATTGATATCATGATAAACCACCACCTAGTTTTATACCGACGTAACATAACAAAATACCAAAGACATAACTTGTTACAGCATATAGTAGTAAAGTTATAAATTGTTGATGATCAAACATGTGTATTAATTCTAATTGAAATGTTGAAAAAGTCGTTAAAGCACCAAGAAAACCAGTCGTAATAGCTTTTTTTAGGGTTGGATGGTTTGAAAAAAATTCAATTGTTAAGGCTGTTAGCAATCCCATTACAAAGGCACCAGTCAAATTTGCTATCAGTGTTCCGATTGGAAAACCTCCGTCAGTATTCAGAAAAGAAATGAGGTAACGTAATAAAGCGCCTAAAGCACCACCGATAAAAATATATACATATTGCATTTGGTTCACCTCGAAAAGAAATAGTTTGAATTTAAAAAAGAGGTTTTGGCAACGCGACGACAAAAATTGTCGATGCATTATCAAACCTCATTATATGTTATATCTTGTTGTATAACTATAGCGATTAGATGCATAGTTATGATTTCGAAAATCTAATATTTTTTATACGCAACAACGTCATCAAATGGATTTACTCATTTTAGTATGATACATTGTATTGTTTTGTATTAAGGCTACATTGACATTTTATCTTTTTTAAATAAAACCGAATGTGTGAACAATCGAAAAGATATGTACTAAAATAACGATTAGAATAATCCAAGGCAAACTTTTACTCGCAATTCTAATCCAATCTGCATCAGGCTTTAGTGATTTAATTGAACGATCTGCAAAAATTATAGACAATATTAGTATAATTGAGTTAATAACACTGCAGAAAAGTATTAATTTAATAAAAGAATTAAAAAGCCCACTTAGGAAAACGTTATTTGTATTAAAGAAAAAGCTTAAAATAATCATTAAGCTAGATAAGTAAAAGTATTTTTTTGAACGAGACATGCTAGACCTCCTGGATGGTTATCATTTACATATCGTATCATAAACAATCATAAAACAATAGTTTAATTACCTTGTTGACACAATGTTGCTAAAGTCATTTTTAAGAAATATAGGCAAAAAATTAGCTATATATTATAAAAGCGTGATATAAATGTTTTATATAACAAAGAAATAAAAATCATTTTTTACAAATGGTTGTAAGAAAAAGACATGCAGATGTTGTTAAAATTTTAATAAGAATCAAGGAGGCTATATTATATGGCTAAACTAAATGTAGAAGTATTTGCGGATGGTGCAGATATTGAAGAAATGAAAGCAGCTTATAAAAACAAACAAGTGGATGGTTTTACAACAAATCCTAGTTTAATGGCGAAAGCGGGCGTAACAGATTACAAAGCTTTTGCTGAAGAAGCTGTGAAAGAAATTCCAGATGCTTCAATTTCATTTGAAGTATTTGCAGACGATTTAGAAACTATGGAAAAAGAAGCAGCAATTTTAAAACAATATGGCGAAAATGTATTTGTTAAAATTCCTATTGTAAATACAAAAGGTGAATCAACGATTCCTTTAATTAAAAAACTTTCAGCTGACAATGTGAGATTAAACGTTACGGCTGTTTATACAATTGAACAAGTTAAAGAAATAACTGAAGCAGTAACTGAAGGTGTGCCAACATATGTTTCAGTATTTGCAGGACGTATTGCAGATACAGGCGTAGATCCATTACCATTAATGAAAGAGGCTGTAAAAGTTACGCATAGTAAAGACGGCGTTAAATTATTATGGGCAAGTTGCCGCGAATTATTCAATGTGATTCAAGCTGATGAAATTGGTGCAGATATTATTACATGCCCAGCAGATGTTGTGAAAAAAGTGAATACAAACTTAGGTCGCGATATTAACGAATTATCAGTAGATACAGTTAAAGGCTTTGCGAAAGATATTCAATCTTCAGGTCTTTCTATTTTATAATATATAAATATATTTAAACCCTCATAGGCATTGTGCTTATGGGGGTTTAAATATTGGAGTCAATTTTAAATTAATATGTATTTCATTGCCTGTAGAAATTGAAATACAATTTCTCTATGTTGGGCACCGCCATCTTGCACATTATTGTGAGTTAATCTTTCCTATGTTGGGGCCCGTACCCCAACGCGCATTGCTTGTAGAATTTCTTGTCGAAATTCTCTGTGTTGGGGCCCCTATAATTGAAAAGCTTATTATCATTCAGTCAATGACTGTTAATATAACAGTATAGAGAGTCTGGGATAGGCTCGATAACTATAAAAAATAGCTATGAAAAAATCTATGACGATAGATTTTTTCATAGCTAAACTTAATATATTTTGTTGTTTTGATATAATTACAGAACGTAAATATGCAATAACATTTAGAAAGTCACCTATTAATACTTTGTAAAAGCTTTGGTGTCATCATGTAAATATCAAAATAATTAATGATTTTATTGTTACATGGCTAAGAGGTTATTGATAAAATGTATTAAAATCGGTACCTCTAATCGTTTTGTTTTTAAGTAAGTATAGCCAAAAATTAAACCTGAATAAAAATACGGAAGATAACCAATCAGCGTGTCTGATTCATGTATTAGCGTGAAGAATACAGTTGAAACAATAAAACCTAAGAAAAGATGATTTCTAAATAAAATTCGTATAATCAATCCACGACAGATGATTTCTTCTGTAATTGGTGGAATGATAGCATTACTAAGCAGAGCTAAGTGGTAAGGTGCATCTTCAGACTCTTCATCTATCAATATTTCATTTAATGTAGGCGGTGCGAACATATCATATAAGTAATCTAATCCATACATCAACAAAAATCCAAATATAATATAAAGCATATGAGTGAATTTTAATTTTTTGAAAGATAATAAATTGATATTTAAAACTTTAAGAAGTACAACACCTAGTAATATAATAAATAGCCCAACATACTCATGGTCATAACTGACGTCTGTTCCATAATTAATTACTAAAAAAATGACCAACATTTTTAAAACTGCAATTAAATAATTGTCCTTTGTTACAGACAAATCATCAACAAAAATATTGTTATTCCTCGAAAACATATTAATTCTCCTAAAATAAAGTTTGACGTTTAATTTTTATGAAAATTAAGTTAATTATACAAGATTTTTTATTGCTTTAAAAGCTTGTATATCATTAATTTGTAGTGCATATCGTTTTGTGAATAACATGTTGAGGGGTAATCATTGTGAATTATATCAACTAGTATTATCCCCATATCAGAATGAGTAATGAGGATAGGTTATTTATAAAGTGGATTAAAATAACGACTTCTAATCGCTTTGTTTTTAAATATATTAGGCCAAAAATCACTCCAGAATATAAATAAGGTAAGTACCCAATCCAAGTATCCGATTCATGCAATGATGCAAACACTAGACTAGACACAACTAATCCAATAAATAAATGCTTTCTAAATACAACTCTTATTATCATGCCTCGAAAAACGATTTCTTCTACAATGGCAGGGATAATAGCAATTGTGACAATAGACATATACAAAGGCGTATGTTGTAATTCTCGATCTAATTCTTGTTCATTTGTCGGTACGTCATGAAAATGTAAATAAAGATAATCTAACCCATAAATTAGCAATGCACCACCGATGATATAAATCACTTGTGACAATGTTAATTTTTTAAATGAGAGTAAATTAATTTTGAATAACCGTAATAACACGATACCGATGAGCACTATAAACACGCCATAAAGTATGTGTGTATCACTGACAACGAAGCCAATTAGTAGAATAATAGTAATAAAGAATGCGGATAATAAAGTTAGAAAATAATTTCCACGTGCAACTGATAAATCATCGTAAAACAAATCCTTGAATTTCTGCATATTTAGTCCTTTCTATCATCTTTAAAATAAATATTAAAGCATTTCATTGGTATGTTCATTTTCATTATATGAGAAACTTAGACATGATTAAAGGCGCATCATTACACATAACTAAAACCATTTGTTTGCAATATAAACGGTGTTAATTATACCGTGTCAAATTACTAAAAATAAAATTGCAAAGTTAATTTTGTAGATTTGATGCATGTATTTCTGTAAAATATATAAAATACAATGTTCATTGGCAATCATGTATAAAATAGCGTCAATATGAAAAAGGAGAGAAATCCTTAATTATGAATAAAGCATCGTTCGATAAAAAGGTTAAAAAGCAATTATGGTTTTTGAACAAAAAGGAAAAACAGGCATTAGATCAACGGTTGTCTAGTATTACTGACAAGGACAATGTGAACTTTAATAAGCCAATCACCTTTGCTAATGGTTACTTAAGAGAAAATGTATTTCGTAGTAAAGAAACTAAAAGTTATAGCGTCTTTGTAACATTAGTAGTGATGATGTTTGCATACGTTGCTTTATTAGGTTTGTTTTTATTTGGATTAATTACAAGTCTATCTGGTGTGCAATTTTTCGTTAACCCTAAAGTAGAATTGTCGACAACGGTTGTTATTTTAACAATCATTGGGGCGATTTTATTAATGTTAGTTAGTATCTATTTAATAAAAATCACAACATCATATTTTACAAAGAAACTGTTAGAACATAAATTTAATGGTCATTAGTATTTTCAATGAAATGCTTCAATGCTAAACTTTCATAGCATTTTTTGGAAATAAGAGACATGGGTTCATCGACTTCTAATGTTTTACCATTTTTGAAATGGAGCATAGTCGAATTGCCCATTTCCGTCATACCAATTATATAGTGTGCATTGATATATGTTTGTATCGGTGCACGCTTTTGTTTTATTGGGAAAAGAATCGTTTTTGGATTAAGGTAAATAGGCACCAGCTTGTTAATGTTGAGTATGCTTTTTGCCGCATCGATTAAAATTGATGCTGATGTAAAATGCAATTTAGCATAATAAGGAATGGCTTTAGTAATAGGGAATTCGAGATTGTATTCATGGTACAGAAAGACACATTTTGTCTCAAGATGGTTCGAAGTTGCGGTTTGGATATAAAGTAGGTGTTTTGTAGAAATGTCTTGCAAATATAGTGCTCCTTTTCAATCAGTTAATAATAAAATGGTTCGCATAAATGAAGTGCATATTATTGAGCGTTCCAAGAGTATTAATCATTTTAATCAACACGACGCGTCGCATCTATTCAAAAAACCGTTGGCATTTACGCTTAACTGATGCCTTTATTAATTTAATTGTTGAAGTTGATAATGACATACTATCAGCAATTTCATATTGCTTATAGCCTTCAAGATAAAGCATAAGCCACTGTCGTTCCCTGTGGTTTAGTAGGGCACAAACATCTTGTAAACGAAGGTCATATTCATTAAAGTATGTTGGCTGTTCAGTAAGTATTGGTGAATGATTTTCACATAAAATGATATCATTTAAACGTTTTTGTTGTCTGAATAGATCGATAAGGTAAAAGTTTAGTCGCATGAATAAAAAAGAGGATAAAGATTGATTGCTTGAGGGTTTATATATCTGACTCAATTGCCACATTTTTATCAAGAGTAGTTGATAATACTCATCATAATTATAGCTAATATTATATTTTTTTAAAAGATGGTGTATGATTTTGTGGTGTTTGTTGTATACGTCATTAAATTTCAAGTAGTCATTCTCCAAGTTATACGTATAACAAATATTTCCGGATAAAATTAGAATAAAATATTTAGAAAAATCATTCATTTGCGTAATCGCTAAATTAAGTGTTAAATATAAGACATAAGTAATTAATTTAATGTGATATGATGTATTATTACTTTGCTAAATAGTAGATAGAACAAAATTTGTAATCGGGAGGTAACAATGGATTACGCACATTTAAATTTAGAACATTTTTTTGCACGAAACGACGATTTAGATGTTATAAGAGATCGCGCTGATTTCGTGATGATAAATAACTTCACTAATGAAATGATGTATCGTGATGGTCAAATTGAAGGTACGATTGATTTAAATCAGTACTATTATAAAAATAGATCAAATGCAGCAAGTTTTATTATGATGGATTATAAAAAAGAAACTAAGTAAACGAACAAGAGAATTTTTGTTTTTTAATACGTGAATAATAAGATTATTGATATAAAGGTTTTCAAAGGTTATACAAAAAGGTAAAACATTTATGATTCGTGAATCAAAGTATAGTAATGTTGATAAATCGTTTAAAACGTTTCATTTACATTACCGTTTATTTATGAATATGTAACAATGCATAGATAAAATTGTTAAACGGTTTTAATAATGTTAAACTTTATTATCGTAGTCAAACTGAATGTATAACAACAATGACCTAAGAGGTGTGGATATGAATAAACACAAGAAAGGTTCTATTTTTGGAATAATAGGACTTGTTGTCATATTTGCTGTTGTCTCATTTTTATTTTTCTCAATGATATCCGATCAGATATTTTTCAAACATGTTAAATCCGACATTAAGATTGAAAAGTTAAATGTTACATTAAACGATGCAGCAAAGAAACAAATAAATAATTATACGAGTCAACAGGTATCAAATAAAAAGAATGATGCATGGAGAGATGCATCTGCAACTGAAATTAAAAGTGCAATGGATAGCGGTACTTTTATCGATAATGAAAAGCAAAAATATCAATTTTTAGATTTATCAAAGTATCAAGGGATTGATAAAAATAGAATTAAACGTATGTTAGTAGATAGACCAACATTATTGAAGCATACGGATGATTTCTTAAAAGCTGCTAAAGATAAGCACGTTAACGAAGTTTATTTAATTTCACATGCATTATTAGAAACTGGCGCAGTTAAAAGTGAATTAGCTAATGGAGTCGAAATTAATGGCAAAAAATACTACAATTTCTATGGAGTAGGAGCCCTTGATAAAGACCCAATTAAAACAGGTGCAGAATATGCTAAAAAGCATGGTTGGGATACACCTGAAAAAGCTATTTCAGGCGGTGCTGATTTCATTCATAAGCACTTCTTATCAAGCACAGATCAAAATACATTGTATAGTATGAGATGGAATCCAAAAAATCCAGGAGAACATCAATATGCTACTGATATTAAGTGGGCAGAAAGTAATGCAACAATTATCGCTGACTTTTATAAGAATATGAAGACTGAAGGAAAATACTTCAAATACTTTGTGTATAAAGATGACAGTAAACATTTGAATAAGTAAATTGTTAGAGTTAAGTTATGATATGACTTGCTCAAGTACAAAAAGACGCTTTCTATCGCAATAAATAGAAAGCGTCTTTTTATTTCTTAAAATAGTATAAGTGTTAGATATAATCCTAAAAGTGTGAAAAATAGTACTGGAATTGTAATGATGATACCATTTTTAAAGTATGTGCCCCAAGAAATCTTAACATCTTTTTGTGTTAAGACGTGTAACCACAGTAATGTAGCTAAAGAGCCTATCGGTGTAATTTTTGGACCTAAATCAGAACCGATAACATTCGCATAAATTAGGCCTTCTTTTAATAAGCCATGGATATTTGATTGACCAATAGCAATCGCATCTATTAAAACTGTAGGCATATTATTCATTATTGATGATAAAAATGCTGAAATGAAGCCCATTCCCAAAATGGTGCTAAATAGACCGTAATTGGAAATATATTCTAATATTTTAGCCAATATTAAAGTAATGCCAGCATTTCTTAAGCCGAATACGACGATATACATACCAATTGAAAATAATACTATATTCCAAGGTGCGCCCTTAATGACTTGCTTAATATTTACAGCATTTGATTTACGAGCCAATATTAGAAATATAAAAGCAATGATTCCGGTGAAAATTGATACCGGAATTTTAGTAAATTCACTGATTAGATAGCCGAAAAGTAATATAACTAGAACAATCCATGAAATTTTAAATAGCTTTAAATCATTAATGGCATCTATAGGACGCTTTATTTTATTATCTTCAAAAGTTTTAGGAATCGCTTTTCTAAAATATAACCACAAAACTAGAAGGCTAGCTAATAACGAGAATAAATTAGGGATAATCATTCTACTAAGATATTGAGAGAAACTAATGTTAAAGTAATCTGCAGAAATGATATTGACCAAATTGCTCACGATTAAAGGTAAAGACGTTGTATCAGCAATAAAACCA
Source organism: Staphylococcus sp. HMSC062H10 (assembly GCF_001836945.1). NCBI lineage: Bacteria > Bacillati > Bacillota > Bacilli > Caryophanales > Staphylococcaceae > Staphylococcus > Staphylococcus sp. HMSC062H10. The sequence continues at coordinate 758,799 of NZ_KV830972.1, read as the reverse complement.
CTCGCAATAATAAATGGAAATATGGCCCGCTTACTAAAACCTATATTTTTTACCATTGCTAATACAATGGGCGTTAAGATTAAAGCTGCGCCATCATTTGCGAAAAATGCAGCAACCACGGCACCCAATAATATGATATAAACGAACATTTTTAGGCCACTACCTTTTGAAGCATGTAACATATGGATCGCTGACCATTCAAAAAATCCAATTTTATCTAATATTAATGAAATAAGTATGACTGAGACAAAAGTTAAAGTGGCATTCCAGACTATACCTGTTACTTCGAAAACATCGGAAAAACTTACAACACCAGTAATAACAGCAATAAAGGCACCAGTTAATGCGGTAATGCCAATATCTAGGCCTTTAGGTTGCCATAATACAAATAATAAAGTTACTAGAAAAATGAGTGTCGCTAAAGTTGTCATCATTAGCATTCACCAGTCTTAAGGTTATGACAAATACATCGTTGGTTAGAGGTATGAACCTTAGACAAGTTATTAATTACGGACTCAAAAATATTATGATTAAGTTGGTATAAATGTGTATTTCCGATTTTTCGTGTCGTAACAAAGTTGGTTTTTACTAATGCTTTCATATGATAGCTAAGTGTAGGTTGAGAGAATTGAAAATGTTCTAACAAATCACAAGCGCATAACTCTCCACAAGAAAGTAAATCTAGTATTTCTAATCTGCTTGGATCGGATAAAACTTTTAAAAATGTTGCTAGTTCTTTATACGTCATAACATACCTCCTAGACGTTAAATAGATTATCATCTATATAGATGAATGTCTATGTTTCTTTGGTATATTACACGATATGACTATGTAATCTAAATTTGGTTTAAGTATTAAAAGGGTATTAAAGATAAATTATAGATATTGATTTTGCAAGATATACAATTTGTTTTGCATTGAAAAAGGTGATTAGCCATATCTTGAGTGTATGGTCAATCACCTTAGTTGAATTTATTTTGTAATCAAGGGTATTGATTAAGAAGCTTTATTTTTACGACTAAAAATCATAAATAGAATTACTAATGAGATTAATATCTTTGCTATAAATTTCAATTTAATTCACCTCGTTAAAAATATTTTAACACATAAGCTGTTGTCGATATTGAATGAACATCTTTAAAACGAATCATAATTATGATGAAGTAATGAAGTATGACAATGGTGAATTCATAAAATATGGCAAATTGTTAAAAATATTTTAACACAAACACTAGATTTGATATTAAATGAAAAGTTTTAAATGGTTTAGTGGTTGTAAAAGTGAAATAATAGCTTACCTTAATAAATTTTATTAAAAATACCAAATTGCTATAATTATAGGTAATAGTATAAATATAATATTTTGAATTACAAAAGGATGGATGATATATGCGTGTAGCAATAATAGGCATGGGAACTGCTGGTGTAAGTGTATTGAGAGAGTTAGTTAAGCACCCAAAATTTAATCAATTAGATATAGATTTATACGATGATAAAGTAAATATGGGACAGGGCGTACCATTTCAAAATGATAGTTCTGAGCTGCTAATTAATATGCCTTCGAAAAAGATGAGTTTAAATTTAGATGATGAGACTGAATTTTGGAAGTGGTATAAACAGCAAACTGATTTTAATTTTGATGAACCTGCATATTTACCGAGATTTGTATTCGGACATTATATGAAATCTTATTTATCTATGTTCACGAAAAAATATCCAAATATATCAACTATTTATAATAAAGTTCAAGAGATTTATACAAATTCTAATATTGATGAAACGAATTTAACTTATTACATATGTACTACAAATTCAGAACAATCATGGCAAGCGTACGATTATGTATTTTTAACATGTGGTACATTTGCCTACCATGATCCATATAACTTAAAGGGTAAAAAAGGATATATCGCTACGCCTTATCCAACATATAATACGTTAGACGAAGTAAATGAACAGGACGATATTGCGATTATTGGTACAGGCCTTGCCAGTTTAGATGTTGTTCGTTATGTTGCTGCTCATCATCCGAAATTACCAATTACTATGACGAGTCGTTCTGCAAATTTACCAAGTGTAAGAGGTACAATGATTGACGTGTCATTCAAGTACTTAACTAAAGACAAATTAAATGACATTAAAAAACATCATTTCGGCAATGCACCGCTTGATACTTTAGTTTCTTTATTTTTAAAAGAATGTGCTGAATATGACATTGATTTTAAAAAATTAGTACATAGACGTACAGGAAATCATATTGCAGATTTGAAGTATGATTTAGCGCGTCCAACAGAAATGGGCATTTTCCAAAGTATGATTGAACATTTGAAAGAGAATTTAAATTGGATATGGAATAGCTTAAGTATTGAAGACCAACATCAATTTAATCAAAAATACTCAAAAATGATTCAATTAAATTCAAATCCAATGCCTCCAAGAACTGCTGAACTAATTATTGAATTAATAGAAAATAAGTCTTTAATTTTGAAAAAAGATTTAGAAGATGTGAAACATGATGGCAAGTTGTATTATTTTTCATACAAAAACCAAGAATCAGTAGACATATATAATGTTGTCATTAACGCGACAGGTGCAAAAAGTCATTTAAATGAATTAGATCAAGATGATCAATTAATTAAAAATCTTGAAAATAGACAAATTGTACAAGCACATCCAATGGGAGGCATACAAATCATACCGGAAACCAATCAAGTTATTAGTCCAAGGTTTGGAACATTAACAAATATGATTGCGATAGGTCAAATGACAAACGGTGTTAATAAACTACGAAATGGTGTGAAAATGATAGTAGAACAAGTTGCGCATACAGTATCTCAATTATATGATGCTTTAGAATCGAATGAGCAACAACAGCGCAGTGACAATCAATAATTTGTAACTAGAAGATAATAAAGAGAACGCTCTATAGAGACGAATTGAAGGTTTGATTTTAATGTCTGTTAGTAAGAATCATATCAATGAGATGCCTATAGTACTCAAATTATATTAAATTAAAACCGTCATTAATTGTTTTTTCAGAAAACATATAGTATCATTTTAAATGTAGTTGACATACTACGTACTCAAATAATCTATAACAATTTCATATATAATTCTTTCGGGGCAGGGTGAAATTCCCAACCGGCAGTAAATAAAGCCTGCGACCTGCTAATATGTTTCATATTAGTGGCTGATCTAGTGAGATTCTAGAGCCGACAGTTAAAGTCTGGATGGGAGAAAGAATGTTAATTATCGACAAAGATAATGTAGCGTATTTGTAAAAAATGTGTACAAATAGGCTTATTTAACGATAAATTTTTCTCCTTGCATCTTAATTCATGATGTGAGGATTTTTGTTTATAGAGGTGATCATTTGAGTCAATTTATGGATTATGCGATTCAACTTGCAAATATGGTACAAGGTCAAACAGGTGTTAATCCACCCGTTGGCGCTGTTGTAGTTAAAGAAGGTAGGATTGTTGGTATTGGTGCACACTTGAGAAAAGGTGACAAGCATGCGGAGGTTCAAGCACTTGATATGGCACAACAAAATGCTGAAGGTGCGACGATTTATATTACGTTAGAGCCATGTAGTCATTTTGGTTCAACACCACCCTGTGTTAACAAAATTATTGATTGTAAGATAGCTAAAGTAGTTTACGCAACAAAAGACAATTCGTTAAATACACATGGTGATGAGACGTTACGGGATCACGGTATTGAGGTTGAATGCGTTGATGATGAACGTGCATCACAATTATACCAAGACTTTTTTAAAGCAAAAGCAAAGCAACTGCCACAAATTACAGTGAAAGTATCTGCAAGTTTAGATGGTAAACAAGCGAATGATAATGGACAAAGTCAATGGATTACTAACAAAGAGGTTAAACAAGATGTCTATAAGTTAAGACATCGACACGACGCAGTGTTAACTGGAAGACGTACAGTTGAGTTAGATGATCCACAATATACTACACGTATTCAAGATGGAAAAAATCCTATAAAAGTAATATTGTCTAAGTCTGGGAATATTCATTTTAATCAGCAAATTTATCAAGATGAATCAACACCAATTTGGATATATACTGAAAATCCAAATTTAACAACCAATCAAACACATATTGAAATTATTTACTTGAAGTCTTGTGATTTAACAACAATTCTTCACAATTTATATAAAAGAGGAGTTGGAACTTTGCTAGTCGAGGCAGGTCCAACCACTACTTCAGAATTTCTCCAATCTAATTATATAGATGAATTTATTCTCTATTATGCCCCGAAATTAATTGGCGGATCTGGAAATTATCAATTTTATCAAACAAATGATGTGATTGAGATACCAGATGCGAACCAATTTGAAATTGTTCATTCCGAGTTATTAAATCAAAATGTCAAATTAACTTTACGAAAGAAGTGATGATGCATGTTTACTGGCATCGTTGAAGAAATAGGTGTTGTTAAAAGTGTTCAAATTCGTAAATCAGTCAGGACGATTGAAATTGAAGCACATAAAATTACGGCAGATATGCATATTGGTGATTCCATCAGTGTTAATGGTGCATGTTTAACAGTGATTGATTTTAATCAGACATCTTTTACTGTACAAGTAATTAAAGGCACTGAAAATAAAACCTATTTAGCAGATGTTAAGCGACAATCAGAAGTAAATTTAGAGCGTGCCATGAGTGGTAACGGTAGGTTTGGTGGACATTTTGTCCTCGGTCATGTAGATGAACTAGGAACAGTTTCAAAAATAAATGAAACAGCCAATGCCAAAATTATTACTATTCAATGTAGCCAACATATTAATAAGCAGTTAGTGAAACAAGGGTCTATCACTGTGGATGGTGTAAGTCTAACGGTATTTGAGAAACATGATAACAGTTTTGACATTCATCTTATTCCAGAAACGAGGCGTTCAACGATTTTATCATCCAAAAAATTAGGAGATAAAGTACATCTAGAAACAGACGTTTTGTTTAAATATGTTGAAAATATTTTAAATAAAGATAAAGACCCATTATCTGTAGATAAATTAAGAGCATTTGGTTTTTAGGAGGGGTAGCATGCAATTCGATAATATTGACAGTGCTTTAATGGCTTTAAAAAATGGAGAAACAATTATTGTAGTAGATGATGAGAATCGTGAAAATGAAGGTGATTTAGTAGCGGTCACTGAATGGATGAACGATAATACCATTAATTTTATGGCGAAAGAAGCAAGGGGATTAATATGCGCACCAGTGTCTAAAGATATTGCACAACGTTTGGATTTGGTACAAATGGTTGATGATAACTCAGACATCTTTGGTACGCAATTTACAGTGAGTATTGATCATGTAGATACAACAACAGGAATTAGCGCTTATGAACGTACATTGACTGCCAAAAAGCTCATTGATCTTAGTAGTGAAGCTAAAGATTTTAATCGTCCTGGTCATTTATTTCCATTAGTAGCACAAGATAAAGGCGTATTAGCTAGAAATGGACACACAGAAGCGGCTGTTGATTTAGCTAAACTTACTGGTGCCAAGCCCGCTGGTGTCATTTGTGAGATTATGAATGATGACGGCACGATGGCGAAAGGACAAGATTTACAAAAGTTTAAAGAAAAACATCAATTAAAGATAATTACGATTGATGATTTAATTGAATATCGTAAAAAATTAGAACCAGAAATTGAATTTAAGGCAAAAGTGAAAATGCCTACAGATTTCGGAACATTTGATATGTATGGTTTTAAAGCGACTTATACAGATGAAGAGATAGTTGTACTGACAAAAGGTGCAATTCGACAACATGAAAATGTACGCTTACATTCTGCGTGCCTTACAGGCGATATTTTCCATAGTCAACGTTGTGATTGTGGTGCTCAACTTGAATCGTCTATGAAGTATATCAATGAACATGGTGGCATGATTATTTATCTACCTCAAGAAGGTCGTGGCATAGGATTGTTAAACAAATTACGCGCATATGAATTAATTGAGCAAGGATATGATACAGTAACTGCAAATTTAGCATTAGGTTTTGATGAAGATTTGCGAGATTATCATATTGCTGCACAGATTTTAAAATATTTTAACATCGAACATATCAATTTATTAAGTAATAATCCAAGTAAATTTGAAGGATTAAAACAATATGGCATTGATATTGCAGAAAGAATTGAAGTTATCGTACCAGAAACGGTACATAATCATGATTATATGGAAACGAAAAAAATAAAAATGGGTCATTTAATATAGGAGGACTTTAACATGAATTTTGAAGGTAAATTAATTGGAAAAGATTTGAAAGTTGCAATCGTAGTTAGTCGATTTAATGATTTTATCACTGGAAGATTACTTGAAGGTGCAAAAGATACTTTGATTCGACATGATGTTAATGAAGACAATATTGATGTAGCATTTGTTCCGGGTGCGTTTGAAATTCCTTTAGTAGCTAAAAAATTAGCCTCATCAGGAAATTATGATGCAGTAATTACATTAGGATGCGTAATTCGCGGTGCTACGTCTCATTATGATTATGTTTGTAATGAAGTCGCGAAAGGTGTTTCTAAAGTAAATGATCAAACTAATGTACCAGTCATATTTGGTATTTTAACGACTGAAAGTATTGAACAAGCTGTTGAAAGAGCGGGTACGAAAGCCGGCAATAAAGGTGCCGAAGCAGCAGTAAGTGCAATTGAAATGGCTAATTTATTAAAATCTATAAAAGCATAGAGCGCTGTTGTGAGTTCATAATCAAAGATTTATAAATGATTCAGAACTGCCAATATAACATTTAGGAGCCTAGAACATTGATTAATGTTCCAGACTCCTAAATTATTGTTTATGCCAAGCTCTATTTACGGCATAATTTTTTAATTGTACTTAAACCTAACATAACTGTAGCTCCTAAAGCTGCAATTATGCCAACACGTTTTAATCCAGCAGGTTTCACAAATTCTTTTACAGCAAGAGAAAGGTTTTGTGGGCGTTCTGCTAATCTTCTCATAAAATACGCAAACCAATCATCGCCATAAGGTACATAAATAGTGAAATTATAGCCTTCATTTGCAATTTCTTCTGCTAACTCTGATCTAAAACCATAGAGCATTTGGAATTCCATACGATCTTTTTCAATGTGATTTTCTTTCATAAATTTTTTTACATGATTAATGATGCGATGGTCATGTGTTGCAATTGAAGTGAAATTGCGTGCGTTTAACAAACGTTGTTCAATTATCTTGATGTAATTTGCATCTACGTCTTCCTTAGATTGAAATGCAATTGATTCGTTTTCTTTATATGCACCTTTAACCAAACGTAATCGTAAATCTTGGTACTTATCAACTAATTCATGGCTATCGTATAAATATGCTTGAATTACAGTACCAACATTTCTAAATTCGCCTTTTAATCGATCTAAAACTTGAACAATTTGTTGCAGGCTAGCGTATTTTTCAGTATCAATATTTATATGCATATTGTTGTAAGTATTTGCTTTAAGTAAAATCTCTCTTAAATTTTGGTAAGCTAATTCTAAGTCGAATTCTGCACCTAACTGACTCAATTTAACAGACATATGTGCCTTTACGCCATGTTGATGAAGCGCGTCCATAATTGTTAAAATTTGTTCTTTAGCATGATTACTTTCTTCAACTGTACCGACAAATTCCCCTAAATTGTCTACCGTAACAGCGATATTCTTGTCATTTAAGTATTCGATTGTATTAATTAACTCTGGAATTGTATTTCCGGCAACGACTTTATTGGCACCCAAACGTGGGCCCACTTTTTTTTGCTGCGTTGTTTAAAAAACTATTATTAGATAATCCGATAAAAAAATTCTTTAATAGTGCCATTGCTACTCCTCCAAACCCTTGTGTTTACAATAAGTTTAGCATGAAAAAAATATTCGAGAAAGCGTTTTCATCAAAAACAATCAAAAATAATTATGTATAATTACACTATTATTGATGTTGATTTCATTTGTATATAATAATATGGACAACAATAATACTATAAATAGAAATCTACATAGTGAATTTGCTATAATTATGTTATTGAAGATTAATGAAAAAGGGGCAGTATAATAATGTGGAAGTGGGAAGCTGAAAATGATGCAAAAGGCGTCGTTGTTATTGCTCATAATATATTAGAACATACGGGAAGATATGCATATGTTATTACGATGTTAAGAAGAAATGGCTATCATGTGATTATGGGAGATTTGCCTGGTCAAGGTCAAACTTCAAGAGCTAATAAAGGACAAATTGAAAACTTTCAAACGTATCACGAAAGTTTGCTAGACTGGTTAAAGATAGCTAATGAATATAAAATTCCTACTTATGTATTAGGGGTAGGACTTGGCGGTTTGATTTTATTAAATTTACTTGAAAAAGTAGAATTGCCAATCGAGGGGATGATGTTAATTTCTCCTATGCTAGAACTTCAAAAAAATGGAAAAAATCGTAAAGATAAACTTGTTTCAAATATAGGTAAAATTTCAAAAGACACACGTTTTAATGTTGGTGTAGAACCAAAAGATTTAACACGTAATTTAGAAATTGTTGAAGAAACAGTTAACGATGGTTTAATGTTAAAAAAAGCAACGTATCATTGGTATAACACAATTAATGAGACGATGAAAGATACGATGGCTCATATTCATGACATTCAACCAATGCCAACACTATTAATGTATGGAACGAAGGATTTAATTGTTGATACTAGGGCAATTGATGAGTTTAAAGAAAAATATCAAACACCTGAATTATATTTTAAAGCTTGGCAAGGTTTTTATCACGAGGTTCACAACGAGCCAGAACGCGATGAAGTAATGCGTTATATTCTGACTTTCTTAAATAACAGCGTCAATACAATGGGCTTTATTGTTGAAGATGACGAAATTGTAGAAATTTAATATTCTAAAAAGATGAGACAGTAGATGCTCATCTTTTTTTAACTTTTTTAAGGTTGAGAATGTATATCAAATTTTATACACATTTGATTTGTAAGAAATGTTTTGATTTATACAAATCATATCTTGAAAAATAACCAATTTAGCCTCATTCGGTTTGATTTAATTTGTTAAATTTAAGGCTAACTAATTAATTTAGTTTAATCAATTTTCATGAGAGTTATATGTAATAAAAATTCAATGTGTATCTTTTTTGAAGAAATATATGTAGAATTGTTGCAATTTAATGGTAATATTGATATATTTTCTTTGTATATAAATTATAAAATTAATATGTAATAGAGTGATTTGTTTTATGTACTATAATCTTATTTCTAAATATTAACTCTGTTGATTATTGGTTTTTATACTTATTTAATTTTATTCAACTTTGACAAGTGAATAGAAAGCAAGTTTATTTACACTTGTAGTTTTAAGCATAAGTTAGCACATACAAGTTTTGGGATTGTTGGGATGTTTGTTAATACTTGTGTGGTGTCTAAATATGTGATCATTAATTGGGAGATGTTTAGCATGAAAAAAGTAAATAACGATACTGTATTTGGGATTTTGCAATTAGAAACACTTTTGGGTGACATTAACTCAATTTTCAGCGAGATTGAAAGCGAGTACAAAATGTCTAGAGAAGAAATTTTAATTTTACTAACTTTATGGCAAAAAGGTTCTATGACGCTTAAAGAAATGGACAGATTTGTTGAAGTCAAACCGTATAAGCGTACTAGAACGTATAATAATTTAGTTGAATTAGAATGGATTTACAAAGAGCGTCCTGTTGACGATGAAAGAACAGTTATTATTCATTTCAATGAAAAGTTACAACAAGAGAAAGTAGAGTTGTTGAATTTCATCAGTGATGCGATTGCAAGTAGAGCAACAGCAATGCAAAATAGTTTAAACGCAATTATTGCTGTGTAAGTTTAATAGCATAAAAAGAGGTTTTCATTAAGTTGAAAACCTCTTTTTGTCGTTGATATTTTTTCAAATGTTGACTACTCAATCCTAAATTATAAATAGTATAGCGCAGCAAATGCTTAAGAAATTTTTTCTATGGCACAAATGAATGGAGCATGATTACGTTGGTTTAAAAATTGATATTTCAAAACTTGCGCATGCTTTTGATCCAAAGTACTCAAATAATCAAGCAATGCATGCTTCTCAATTTGTCCTTCGTTATGACCATGATATATAACAAGTACAATAATACCTTCAATTGACATTAATGATAGCAATGAATTAATAGCTTGGATTGTCGTGTCAGGCTTTGTCACAATAGATTTATCACCTTTAGGCAAATAACCTAGGTTAAAGATGGCTGCATCAATATGACCTTTATGTGCATCATTTATATGATGTTCAATATTTTCATGTCCATCTTTTATTAAAGAAACATGATTGAAATCCTTAACTTTATCACGTGTATTTTCCAAAGCTAAATCTTGAATGTCGAAACCATAAACATGTCCTTCTGGTACTTGTTCGGCTAAAAATAAAGTGTCATTGCCGTTACCGCAAGTTGCGTCTACAACAATACTTTCTGGTGTTATATGTTGTTTAATGAGTGTTTTTGAAAAAGGGAGTATACGTTCTAATTTCATTGCTTCACCTTAGACTTGTAACGCAAGCCTTGATAAGAATTTCTACGTGCTAATTCAGCATCGATGCCATTTAATACTTCCCATTTATTAACACTCCACATTGGACCGACCATGATATCTATTGGACCATCACCGGTAATTCGATGAACGATCATTTCAGGGGGAATCACTTCTAATTGGTCCACAACTAGGTTTGTGTATTCTTCTTGAGTCATAAAAGTTAATAAACCTTTATCGTATTGTTTTACCATCGGTGTACCTTTTAACAAATGAAGTAAATGAATTTTAATACCTTGTACATCCATTTGTGCAACTTCTTTGGCAGTAGCCATCATCATGTCATAGTCTTCGCCAGGTAAGCCATTAATGATGTGTGTACATACATTGATATTGTGTTTACGTAATTTTGCCACACCATCATAATAAGTTTTCATATCATGGGCACGATTGATTAAATCAGATGTTGATTGATGGATTGTTTGTAGTCCTAATTCAACCCATAAGTATGTTCGTTGATTCAATTCCGCCAAATATTCAACAACATCATCTGGTAGACAGTCAGGACGCGTACCAATAGATAATCCCACAACACCCGGTTCTTTAAGTACAGGTTCGAATTTTTCTTTTAACACTTCAACTGGTGCATGTGTATTTGTAAATGCTTGAAAATAAGCTATATATTTACCTTCGTGCCATTTCTCATGCATCTTTTCCTTAATTTCTTTAAATTGTACTGCGATTGAATCTGCACGATTACCTGCAAAGTCTCCGCTACCTGCAGCAGAACAAAATGTACATCCACCATGTGCTACAGTGCCATCGCGGTTAGGACAGTCAAACCCGCCATCCAATGCAACTTTAAATATTTTTTGTCCAAATTTATTTTTTAAATGGTAATTCCATGTGTGATAACGTTTGTTTTCAAAAGCGTATTGGAAATGATTGCCCATAAGTCATTTTCCTTTCTATAAAAAAGAGTTCTAAGTACAGATTTTAACATATTTTAATGTTATAGTGTTTATTATAGTTTGACAAAAAAGAGAGAGGAACTATGAAATATGAATATACCTAAATCAGTCTGGTGGCTAGTAATTGGCATGGCGTTAAATATTACTGGTTCCAGTTTTTTGTGGCCTTTAAATACAATTTATATGAAACAAGAACTTGGAAAAAGTTTAACTGTTGCTGGTTTAGTGCTAATGATAAATTCATTTGGCATGGTTATTGGAAACTTATTAGGTGGTTCACTATTTGATAAATTAGGTGGATACAAGACGATTTTAATTGGAACTTTCACTTGTCTTTGTAGTACAACGCTACTTAATTTCTTTCACGGGTGGCCTTGGTATGCTGTATGGCTTGTAATGTTAGGCTTTGGTGGCGGAATGATTATTCCTGCGATATACGCAATGGCTGGAGCAGTGTGGCCGAATGGCGGTAGACAAACGTTTAATGCGATATACTTAGCGCAAAATATTGGTGTTGCTGTCGGCGCTGCAATGGGCGGCTTTGTCGCAGAATTTAGCTTTAACTATATCTTTTTAGCCAATCTTATTATGTATGTTGTGTTTGCACTTGTCGCGGTAACGCAATTTAATATTGAAATTAATGCGAAAGTTAAATATCCAACTCATTTAGATATTACTGGTAAAAAGAATAAAGCAAGATTTATTTCATTAGTACTAATTTGTGCAATGTTTGCAATTTGTTGGGTTGCGTATATTCAATGGGAGTCTACAATCGCATCATTTACACAATCGATTAATATTTCAATGGCACAATATAGTGTTTTATGGACAATTAACGGAATAATGATTTTAGTAGCACAACCATTAATTAAACCGATTCTCTATCTGTTAAAAGGAAACTTAAAGAAGCAAATGTTTGTCGGCATCATCATTTTTATGTTGTCGTTCTTTGTCACGAGTTTTGCCGAAAACTTTACAATATTTGTTGTCGGTATGATTATTTTAACTTTTGGAGAAATGTTTGTATGGCCTGCAGTTCCAACTATAGCCAATCAGTTAGCGCCAGATGGTAAGCAAGGACAGTACCAAGGTTTTGTGAATTCAGCTGCTACAGTAGGAAAAGCATTCGGTCCATTTCTTGGTGGTGTATTAGTTGATGCATTTAATATGCGCATGATGTTTATCGGTATGATGGTACTACTTGTATTTGCATTAATATTATTAATGGTTTTCAAGGAGAATAATACGCAACCTAAAAAAATAGATGCATAATGAGTAAATAGAATTAACGTTATAGACTTGAAATAAATGTCGTTATAACATAATATTAATTTGTATAATTTAATTTCGTTTGGAGCTTTTCTACAGAAAGCTAGTGATGCTGAGAGCTAGTGTTAAGGACTAAATGTAAATCGTATTAATTTTAAATTGAATGAATGACATCTCTTACTATTAAAATGAGTGCACAATTTTTGTGAAATAGGGTGGTAACGCGGCAAATGTCGTCCCTATGTAAATAGAATAGTTAGAGGTGTCTTTTTTTATTGAATAGGAGGAAATGTGTTGAATTACAACCACAATCAAATTGAAAAGAAATGGCAAGACTATTGGGACGAAAATAAAACATTTAAAACAAATGATAACTTAGGTCAAAAGAAATTTTATGCGTTAGACATGTTTCCATACCCATCAGGTGCTGGTTTACATGTTGGACATCCTGAGGGCTATACAGCAACAGATATCATTTCAAGATATAAGAGAATGCAAGGATATAATGTGTTACATCCGATGGGGTGGGATGCATTCGGATTACCAGCAGAGCAATATGCTTTAGACACTGGTAACGACCCACGTGAATTTACAAAGAAAAATATCCAAACTTTTAAACGACAAATTAAAGAATTAGGGTTCAGTTATGATTGGGATCGTGAAGTTAATACAACAGATCCAGAATACTATAAATGGACACAGTGGATTTTCATACAGTTATATAACAAAGGTTTAGCATACGTTGACGAAGTTGCAGTTAACTGGTGTCCTGCATTAGGTACTGTCTTATCTAACGAAGAAGTGATTGACGGTGTCTCTGAACGTGGCGGTCACCCAGTTTATCGTAAACCAATGAAACAATGGGTACTCAAAATTACAGAATATGCAGATCAATTATTAGCAGATTTAGATGATTTAGATTGGCCTGAGTCTTTAAAAGATATGCAGCGTAATTGGATTGGACGTTCTGAAGGGGCCAAAGTTTCATTTGATGTAGATAATGCGGAAGGAAAAGTAGAAGTATTTACGACTAGACCAGATACAATCTATGGTGCATCATTCTTAGTCTTAAGTCCTGAGCATGCATTAGTTGATTCAATTACAACTGATGAATATAAAGATCAAGTGAAAGCGTATCAAACAGAAGCTTCTAAAAAGTCTGATTTAGAACGTACAGATTTAGCAAAAGATAAATCAGGTGTATTCACTGGTGCATATGCAATTAATCCTTTATCTGGTGAAAAAGTACAAATTTGGATTGCTGATTATGTATTATCTACTTACGGCACAGGGGCAATAATGGCAGTTCCAGCTCATGATGACAGAGACTATGAATTTGCTAAAAAGTTTGATTTGCCAATCATTGAAGTCATTGAAGGTGGAAATGTTGAAGAAGCGGCATACACTGGTGAAGGTAAACATATTAATTCAGGTGAACTTAATGGTTTAGAAAATGAAGCGGCAATTACTAAAGCTATTCAATTATTAGAGCAAAAAGGTGCTGGCGAAAAGAAAGTTAATTACAAATTAAGAGATTGGTTATTCAGTCGTCAGCGTTATTGGGGAGAACCAATTCCTGTCATTCATTGGGAAGATGGAACAATGACAACTGTTCCTGAAGAAGAGCTACCACTATTGTTACCTGAAACAGATGAAATCAAGCCATCAGGGACTGGTGAGTCTCCACTAGCTAATATTGATTCATTTGTAAATGTTGTAGATGAAAAAACAGGTATGAAAGGACGTCGTGAAACAAATACGATGCCACAATGGGCAGGTAGTTGTTGGTATTATTTACGTTACATCGATCCTAAAAATGAAAATATGTTAGCAGATCCTGAAAAATTAAAACATTGGTTACCTGTTGATTTATATATCGGTGGCGTAGAACATGCAGTTCTTCACTTATTGTATGCAAGATTTTGGCATAAAGTACTTTATGATTTAGGTATCGTACCTACGAAAGAGCCTTTCCAAAAATTATTTAACCAAGGTATGATTTTAGGAGAAGGTAATGAGAAGATGAGTAAATCTAAAGGAAATGTAATCAATCCTGATGAAATAGTACAGTCTCATGGTGCAGATACTTTACGTCTTTACGAAATGTTTATGGGACCTTTAGATGCTGCAATTGCATGGAGTGAAAAAGGATTAGATGGGTCTCGTCGATTCTTAGATCGTGTATGGCGTTTAATGGTAAATGAAGATGGTACATTAAGTTCAAAAATTGTAACATCAAATAATAAATCTTTAGATAAAGTTTATAACCAAACTGTTAAAAAGGTAACAGAAGACTTTGAAACATTAGGATTTAATACTGCTATTAGTCAATTAATGGTATTTATTAATGAGTGTTATAAAGTTGATGAAGTTTATAAACCGTATATTGAAGGCTTTGTTAAAATGTTAGCACCTATTGCACCACATATCGGTGAAGAATTATGGTCAAAATTAGGACATGAAGAGTCTATTACGTACCAACCTTGGCCAACTTATGACGAAGCACTACTTGTAGATGATGAAGTAGAAATCGTTGTTCAAGTGAATGGTAAATTAAGAGCTAAAATTAAAATTGCTAAAGATACATCAAAAGAAGAAATGCAAGAAATTGCCTTATCTAATGACAATGTTAAAGCGAGTATTGAAGGTAAAGACATCATGAAAGTCATCGCTGTTCCTCAAAAATTAGTCAATATTGTAGCTAAATAATGTTTTAAGGAGGACTTTAAAATGAAGTCAATTACTACAGATGAATTAAAAAACAAACTTTTAGAATCTAAACCAGTTCAAATTGTTGATGTTCGTACTGACGAAGAAACAGCAATGGGATATATACCTAATGCAAAGTTAATTCCAATGGATACGATTCCAGACAATTTAAATGCATTTAACAAAAAAGAGACATACTATATTGTATGTGCTGGTGGAGTTCGAAGCGCTAAAGTTGTAGAATATTTAGAGGCAAATGGCATTGATGCCGTAAATGTCGAAGGCGGCATGCACGCTTGGGGCGATGAAGGTTTGGAAATAAAAAGTATTTAAAGTAGTGACATAATTTAAAATAATATTACATTTGTAATGACACCAAGTAACGTTTCGGTTGCTTGGTGTTTTTTGGTATGAATTGCTTTCTGTTACAAAACAATCTAAAGCGTTCTTGTTATGATTTTTTAAGTGATTAATTACAAAACGGAAACTAAATTGTAATAAAATAAAACTTTATTTTATAAAATGATGATGATAAAATTGAGTGAACTTAAAATATTGTGCAAAATAATATGGCTATAAACACAATCGGGAGAACTTATATTTCTAGCATAATTCTAAACAACACAGCAGAGAACAGACAACCAGGAGGAAATCGAAATGAATTTGTTAAAGAAAAATAAATATAGTATTAGAAAATATAAAGTAGGGATATTCTCTACTTTAATCGGGACAGTTTTATTACTTTCAAACCCAAATGGTGCACAAGCTTTAACTACGGATCATAATGTCCAAGGTGGTTCAAATCAAGCATTACCTGGCAACTCACAAAATACAAATGCCGATACTAATCGAAACATAGTTAATGGTTCGCAAAATACACCTAATGCAGATGCAACAGACAATACATCAACAAATCAAGCATTGACTAATCATCAAAACGTTGGTGTGGCAAATCAAGTCGCGCCAACGCCAGTGCAGCCTAATTCGTTGTCTGAGCTAAACAATAATCACTCTGATGCACATGCAACAGTTACGGAGACAGCGTCGAATACAAATCATCATTTAGCGGCGAATAATAGTACATTAAACGTACCTAATAATATAAATGACAACGATTCAGAGCGTCATTTAACATTAAAAGAAATTCAAGAAGATGTCCGTCATTCTTCAGATAAGCCAGAGTTAGTTGCGATTGCTGAAGAAGCATCTAATAGACCGAAAAAAAGAAGTAGACGTGCCGCGCCAGCAGATCCTAATGCAACACCAGCAGACCCAGCGGCAGGAAACGGTGGTGCACCAGTTGCAATTACAGCGCCTTACACGCCAACAACAGATCCCAATGCCAATAATATAGGACAAAATGCACCTAACGAAGTGCTTTCATTTGATGATAACAACATTAGACCAAGTACGAACCGGTCTGTGCCTACAGTAACCGTTGTTGATAATTTACCAGGCTACACACTGATTAATGGTGGTAAAGTAGGGGTGTTTAGTCATGCAATGGTAAGAACGAGCATGTTTGATTCAGGAGATGCTAAGAACTATCAAGCGCAAGGCAATGTAATTGCGTTAGGTCGTATTAAAGGAAATGATACGAATGACCATGGCGATTTTAATGGTATTGAGAAAACATTAACAGTAAATCCGAATTCTGAATTAATCTTTGAATTTAATACTATGACTACTAAAAACTATCAAGGTATGACAAATTTAGTTATTAAAAATGCTGATAATGATGCGATTTTAGGTGAGAAAGTAGTCGCTTATGGTCCGATTTGGCGTTTATTTAAAGTACCAGAAAATGTTAGTCATTTAAAAATACAATTTTCTCCTAAAAATGACGCAATAACAGATGTACGTGGTATTTATCAATTACGAGATGGATATAAATATTATGACTTTGTAGACTCAATCGGTCTACATTCTGGTTCGCATCTTTATGTTGAAAGACGAATAATGGAGCCAACAGCAACGAATAATAAAGAGTTTACTGTAACAACGTCATTAAAGAATAATGGTAACTTCGGTGCTTCATTTAATACAGATGATTTTGTGTATAAAATACAATTACCTGAAGGGGTAGAATATGTTAATAATTCATTGACTAAAGATTTTCCTAGCGGTAATTCAGGTGTTGATATGAATGATATGAATGTGACGTATGACGCAACAAATCGTGTGATAACAATTAAAAGTACTGGTGGAGGTTCAGGGAATTCACCGGCACGACTTATGCCTGATAAAATATTGGATTTGAAGTATAAGCTACGTGTGAACAATGTGCCAACACCAAGAACAGTAACATTTAACGATACATTAACGTATAAAACATTTTCACAAGATTTTATTAATTCACCTGCTGAAAGTCATACTGTAAGTACAAATCCATATACAATTGATATCATCATGAATAAAGACGCATTACAAGCTGAAGTCGATAGACGAATTCAACAGGCGGATTATACATTTGCATCATTAGATATTTTTAATGATCTTAAAAGACGCGCACAAACAATTTTAGATGAAAACCGTAACAATGTACCTTTAAACAAAAGAGTTTCTCAAGCAGATATCGATTCATTAGCAAATCAGATGCAACATACGTTAATTCGTAGTGTTGACGCTGAAAATGCCGTTAATAGAAAAGTTGATGACATGGAAGATTTAGTTAACCAAAATGATGAACTGACAGATGAAGAAAAACAAGCAGCGATTCAAGTTATCGAGGAACATAAAAATGAAATTATTGGGAATATTGGTGACCAAACGACTGATGATGGCGTTACTAGAATTAAGGATCAAGGTATACAGACCTTAAGTGGTGATACTGCAACACCGGTTGTTAAACCAAATGCTAAACAAGCTATACGTGATAAAGCAGCGAAACAAAGAGAAATTATCAATAACACACCAGATGCTACTCAAGACGAAATTCAAGATGCATTAAATCAATTAACAACGGATGAAACAGATGCTATTGATAATGTTACGAATGCTACTACCAATGCTGATGTTGAAACAGCTAAAAATAATGGTATTAATACAATTGGTGCAGTTGTGCCACAAGTGACACACAAACAAGCAGCAAGAGATGCAATTAACCAAGCGACAGCAACGAAACGACAACAAATAAATAGCAATAGAGAAGCAACACAAGAAGAGAAAAATGCAGCATTGAATGAATTAACGCAAGCCACAAACCACGCATTAGAACAAATCAATCAAGCGACAACCAATGATGATGTAGATACTGCCAAAGGTGATGGTCTAAATGTCATTAATCCAATTGCTCCTGTAACTGTTGTTAAGCAAGCTGCAAGAGATGCCGTATCACATGATGCACAACAGCATATCGCAGAGATCAATGCTAATCCTGATGCAACTCAAGAAGAAAGACAAGCAGCAATTGAGAAAGTAAATGCTGCTGTAGCTGCTGCGAATACTAATATTTTAAATGCTAATAGCAATGCTGATGTTGAGCAAGTGAAGACAAATGCGATTCAAGGAATACAGGCCATTGAGCCAGCTACAAAGGTTAAAACAGATGCTAAAAACGCTATTGATCAAAGTGCAGAAACGCAACATAATGCGATATTTAATAATAATGATGCGACCTTAGAAGAGCAACAAGCAGCACAACAATTGCTTGATCAAGCTGTAGCCACAGCGAAGCAAAATATTAATGCAGCAGATACGAATCAAGAAGTTGCACAAGCAAAAGATCAGGGCACACAAAATATACTTGCGATTCAACCGGCGACACAAGTTAAAACGGATGCTCGTAATACTGTAAATGAAAAAGCACGTGAGGCGATATCAAATATCAATGCTACACCTGGCGCGACTCGAGAAGAGAAACAAGAAGCAATAGATCGTGTCAATACACTTAAAAATAGAGCATTAACTGATATTGGTGTGACGTCTACTACTGCGATGGTCAATAGTATTAGAGACGATGCAGTCAATCAAATCGGTACAGTTCAACCGCATGTAACGAAGAAACAATCAGCCACAGGTGTATTAACGGACTTAGCAACTGCTAAAAAGCAAGAAATTAATCAAAACACAAATGCAACTGATGAAGAAAAGCAAGTAGCATTAAATCAAGTAGATCAAGATTTAGCAACGGCAATTAATAATATAAATCAAGCTGATACAAATGCAGAAGTAGATCAAGCATTACAAGCAGGTAAACAAGCAATGAATGCGATTCAGCCAAATATTGTTAAAAAACCTGCAGTATTAGCACAAATCAATCAGCATTATAATGCTAAATTAGCTGAAATCAATGCTACACCAGATGCAACAGATGATGAGAAGAATGCTGCAATCAACATTTTAAATCAAGACAGACAACAAGCTATTGAAAGTATTAAACTAGCTAATACAAATGCAGAAGTAGACCAAGCTGCGACAGTGGCAGAGAATAATATCGATGCTGTTCAAGTTGACGTAGTAAAAAAACAAGCAGCGCGAGATAAAATCACTGCTGAAGTGGCGAAGCGTATTGAAGCGGTTAAACAAACACCTAATGCAACTGACGAAGAAAAGCAGGCTGCAGTTAATCAAATCAATCAACTTAAAGATCAAGCATTTAATCAAATTAATCAAAACCAAACAAATGATCAGGTAGACGCAACTACAAATCAAGCGATTAATGCTATAGATAATGTTGAAGCTGAAGTAGTAATTAAACCAAAGGCAATTGCAGATATTGAAAAAGCTGTTAAAGAAAAGCAACAGCAAATTGATAATAGTCTTGATTCAACAGATAATGAGAAAGAAGTTGCTTTACAAGCATTAGCTAAAGAAAAAGAAAAAGCACTTGCAGCTATTGACCAAGCTCAAACGAATAGTCAGGTGAATCAAGCAGCAACAGATGGTATAACTGCGATAAAAATGATTCAACCTGAAACAAAAGTTAAACCAGCAGCACGTGAAAAAATCAATCAAAAAGCGAATGAATTACGTGCGCAAATTAATCAAGATAAAGAAGCGACAGCAGAAGAAAGACAAGCGGCGTTAGATAAAATCAATGATTTAGTTGCTAAAGCTATGACAAATATCACAAATGATAGAACAAATCAGCAAGTTAATGACTCAACAAATCAAGCGCTTGACGACATTGCATTAGTGACGCCTGACCATATTGTTAGAGCAACTGCTAGAGATGCAGTAAAGCAACAATATGAGGTTAAAAAGCACGAAATTGAGCAAGCGGAACATGCGACTGATGAAGAAAAACAAGTTGCTTTAAATCAATTAGCGAATAATGAAAAACGTGCATTACAAAACATCGATCAAGCAATAGCGAATAATGATGTGAAACGTGTTGAATCAAATGGTATTGCTACGTTAAAAGGCGTAGAACCGCACATTGTGGTTAAACCTGAAGCTCAAGAAGCCATAAAAGCGAGCGCAGATAACCAAGTAGAATCTATAAAAGATACACCACATGCTACGACTGATGAATTAGATGAAGCAAACCAACAAATTAACGACACACTTAAACAAGGTCAACAAAATATAGATAATACGACACAAGATGCAGCTGTCAATGATGTTAGAAATCAAACGATTAAGGCAATCGAACAAATTAAACCGAAAGTTAGACGCAAACGTGCAGCGTTGGATAACATTGATGAAAGTAATAATAATCAACTCGCTGCAATACGAAATACGCTAGATACAACGCAAGATGAACGAAATGTTGCTATTGCTGCGTTAAATAAAATTGTTAATGCAATTAAAAATGATATTGCACAAAACAAAACGAATGCAGAAGTGGATCAAACTGAGGCTGATGGTAACAACAACATCAAAGTGATTTTACCTAAAGTTCAAGTTAAACCAGCAGCGCGTCAATCTGTCAGCGCAAAAGCTGAAGCTCAAAATGCACTTATTGATCAAAGTGATTTATCTACCGAAGAAGAAAGATTAGCTGCTAAACATTTAGTAGAACAAGCACTTAATCAGGCTATTGATCAGATCAATCATGCAGATAAGACTGCGCAAGTTAATCAAAATAGTATCGATGCTCAAAATATTATTTCAAAAATTAAACCAGCAACAACAGTTAAAACAACAGCGTTACAACAAATTCAAAATATCGCTACTCATAAAATTAATTTAATCAAATCAAATAATGAAGCGACAGATGAAGAACAAAATGCTGCAATAGCACAAGTAGAACAAGCATTAATAAAAGCGAAACAACACATTGCTAGTGCAGTGACTAATGCTGATGTGGCATATTTATTGCATGATGGGAAAAACGAAATTCGTGAAATCGAACCTGTTATTAACAGAAAGGCGTCTGCTCGAGAACAATTGACAACATTGCTCAATGATAAAAAACAAGCAATTGAAGCGAATGTTCAAGCAACGGTAGAAGAAAGAAATAGTGTTTTAGCACAGTTACAAAATATTTATGACGCAGCAATCGGACAACTTGATCATGACCGTAGCAATGCACAAGTGGATAAAACAGCATCATTTAATCTTCAAACAATACAAGGTTTAGATGTGCATCCTGTTAAAAAACCGGAGGCCGAAAAAACAATCAACCAAGATATTGCACGTGTTACGCATTTAGTACAAAATTATCGAAAAGTAAGTGATCGTAATAAGGCAGATGCATTAAAAGCTATAACTGCATTAAAATTACAAATGGATGAAGAATTAAAAACAGCACGCACTAATGCTGATGTTGATGCGGTTTTAAAACGATTTAATGTTGCATTAGGCGATATAGAAGCAGTAATTACTGAAAAAGAACATAGCTTAATGCGCATTGAAAATATTGCGCAACAAACCTATGCGAAATTCAAAGCGATTGCAACACCAGAACAATTGGCTAAAGTGAAAGCGTTAATAGATCAATATGTTGCAGATGGTAATAGAATGATCGATGAAGATGCGACATTAAATGACATCAAACAACATACGCAATTCATTATTGATGAAATTTTAGCAATTAAATTACCTGCTGAAGTGATAAAAGCGTCACCAAAAGTGGGGCAACCTGCTCCAAAAGTTTGTACGCCTATTAAAAAAGAAGATAAACAAGAAGTGCGCAAAGTTGAAAAAGAACTTCCAAATACTGGTTCTGAAGAAATGGATTTACCATTAAAAGAATTAGCACTAATTACAGGCGCAGCATTATTAGCTAGAAGACGTACTAAAAATGAAAAAGAATCATAATTAACGAAATGACCTTAATATAACAACACTTTTTAGTGACTCAGTTATATTAAGGTCATTTTTAATTGAATGAAAAAGTTGATCTACTAAAGAGAATTAAACCAAATTTTATACTATTATTCCATTGATGCATGTGCGTAATGACCGGCATATAATCCAGCGACATGTCCTGTTACGAGTGCGCTTGTAATATTATAACCACCAGTATAACCATGTATATCTAATACTTCACCACATAAAAATAATCCAGGAACTAATTTAGACATCATTGTTTTAGGTTGGATTTCTTTAAGTGATACACCACCACCTGTGACAAATGCCTTATCTATAGGTAACGTCCCGTTTACCTTAAATACAAACCCTTTAAACATATTTACTAAGTCGTTCAATTGTTGATTTGATAAGTGGTGTGCAGTGATATTTTCATCAACGCCAGCTTGTTCTAACATGAACAGTAAGTAGCGTTCCTCAATTAGTCCATGCAAGCTGTTTTTAATGATTTTATCTGGTGTGTCGGATAATAATGAGGTGATGTGTTGTTTTAATTGTTCATGGTTTAATTCAGGAAATGCATCAATTGCCATGGAAACATATTGTGTTTTTTGATTTTTTTGTTCTTTATAAACAAACTGACTACATCTTAATGCAGCTGGACCACTGATACCAAAATGAGTAAATAACATATCCATTTGATGACTAATGCGTTTTTTACCATTTTTCTTAAGTACTGACAATTCAACATCTTTTAAACTTAAACCTTTTAGACGATTGGATTTGATGAAAGGTTCAGCTGATGTAATAGGTACCTCAGTAGGGAATAATTCAGTGATGGTATGACCTAAATCTTGAGCGAATTTATAACCATCACCTGTTGAACCAGTTTGAGGGACACTTGTTCCACCAGTTGCGATTACTAGCGAATGGCTGTCATAACTATTAATTTGAGTGTGTACTGTAAAGGTTTGATCTTCTTTTACTTCGATGCGACTCACTGCCTCTTCTTCCTTAACTGTTACATGTTGTTTTTCTATAGTTGTCACTAAAGTATCAACGACGTCTTGTGCCTTGTTGGAAGCTGGAAACATCCGCCCGTGATCTTCTTCTTTTAATTTAACACCCCTAGACTCAAAAAAATCTATGATGGATTCATTATCAAAAATTGAAAAGGGACTATATAAAAATTTCCCATTTCCAGGAATGTTCTTAATAATTTCAGCATATGGTAATCGATTAGTTACGTTACATCTACCGCCACCAGATATTTTGAGTTTACGACCTAGACCTTTCTTTTTTTCAATGAGTAACACATTGCTACTTTGTTCGCTTGCAGCTACTGCCGCCATTAAGCCGCTAGGTCCGCCTCCGATAATAATTGTTTGATACATATACGCTTCCTCCAAATTTGTTACTGGACATTCAATTGCTATTTTATAGTACTTTTTTAAACTTTGCTATATCTCTAGTGTGATGAGATGACAATTATGTTGAATATATTTATAATGTGAACTTCATAAAAAATGAAGATGTATGTTTATAATAAGAATGAATTTTCAACTGTTATGCGATGTTCATCTCAAATAGTAGTATAATTTTCATATGAAATTTCGTAATATTTTAATCAAATTCGAGTATTCAATGACAATGCGTTGATAATTTTGTTATGATAATTCATTGAATATACGACAATGAAATTAAGTTTTGTGATATATTCATAATAATGAAAATTGATTTTACAGAGAAATAGCTTTTAGTTTACAAAACTTTAATAAACATGAGATAGGGAGATTCGTAATGAGTGAAAGTAAAGAAATGGTGCGTGGGACCTTTTTAATTACAATTAGTATTTTGATTACAAAGGTGTTAGGCGTACTTTTTATCATTCCATTCAACTATTTAATTGGTGGACAAGAAAATATGGCGCCGTTCACATACGCTTATGCACCATATAATATTGCAATTGCAGTTGCGACAGCAGGTGTACCATTAGCTGCTTCTAAATATGTAGCGAAGTATAATGCGATTGGTGCATATAAAGTCAGTCAGAAATTTTATAAATCTAGTTTTATTGTCATGAGTATTACCGGTGTTTTAGGTTTCTTAGTACTTTATTTCCTAGCACCATATATTTCTGAATTAACTTTAGCTAGAAATGTTCACGATAAAAATGGTTGGTCAGTTGATGACATTACATGGATTATTAGAATCATTAGTATGGTTGTTATCTTTATACCTGTATTAGCGACATGGAGGGGTATATTCCAAGGTTATAAATCTATGGGGCCAACAGCAGTGTCAGAAGTAACTGAGCAAATTGCACGCGTGATTTTCATATTAATCGGAAGTTATTTAGTACTAAATGTCTTTGATGGTTCTATTTTATTAGCCAATGGTATTGCTACTTTTGCAGCAGCAGTTGGTGCGATTATTGGTATATTCACACTCTGGTATTACTGGAGAAAGCGTAAGCATAATATTGATCGTATGGTCGAATCTGATTACACAGATATAGATGTGTCATATGGCAAGATGTATAAAGAAATTATTGCTTATAGTATTCCATTCGTTATTGTAAGTTTGAATTATCCATTATTTAACTTAGTAGATCAATTTACACATAACGGTGCTTTATCTTTAGTTGGTATACCTTCACAGTTACAAGATATATTCTTTAATATGCTAAATATGTCAACTAATAAAATTGTAATGATTCCGACATCATTAAGTGCTGGATTTGCAGTAAGTTTAATTCCTTATATTACAAAAACATTTGCAGAAGGTCGCTTACATGAAATGCATCATCAAATTAGAACATCTATTGGTGTATTAATGTTTATAACTGTTCCAGCTAGTATTGGAATTATGGCCTTGGCACAACCATTATTCACAGTTTTCTATGGTTACGATCCAATTGTTTTAGGTCATGACCCTAACCATGATGGTAGTCGCTTATTATTCTACTATGCGCCTGTAGCAATACTAATTTCACTATTAAGTGTAACGGCGTCAATGTTACAAGGTATAGATAAACAGAAATTAACAGTTTATGTTATTTTAGCTTCTGTAGTTATCAAGTTAGCATTAAACTACCCATTAATTATGTTATTCCATACGCCTGGTGCTATTTTAAGTACTAGTATTGCATTATTATTTGCAATTGGATGTAATTTCTATATTCTTAAAAAATACGCGAAATTTAAATTTAGCTATAGCTGGATTCATTTCGCAAAAATATTCTTATACTCATTTATTATGATGTTAGGTGTAGAAGCAGTATTCTTCATTGCGAACCTATTCTTAGAGCCAACAAAACTTGGATATTTAATTATTATCATTTTAGGCGTAACAGTTGGTATTCTAATTTACGGTACAATTACGATTAAAACGCGCCTTGCAGATGAATTTTTAGGTGAAATCCCTGAAAAATTAAGACGTAGAGTTAGGTTTTTACGATGAGAATAGATAAATTTTTAGCAAATATGGGCGTCGGTACACGTAATGAGGTCAAACAGTTACTTAAAAAAGGCCTTGTAAATGTCAACGAACAAGTAATTAAATCACCAAAAGCACATATTGAACCAAAAAACGATAAGATATCTGTTCGTGGAGAATTAATAGAATACGTTGAAAATGTCTATATTATGTTAAATAAGCCAAAAGGTTATATATCGGCAACTGAAGATCATCATTCAAAAACCGTTATTGATTTAATACCTGAATACCAACATCTAAATATTTTTCCGGTTGGTCGTCTTGATAAAGATACAGAAGGGCTATTATTGATAACGAATGATGGTGATTTTAATCATGAATTAATGAGTCCAAACAAACATGTTTCTAAAAAATATGAAGTTATTTCAGCAAATCCTATCACTGAAGAAGACATTCAAGCTTTTAAAGAGGGTGTAACACTGTCTGATGGCAAGGTTAAGCCTGCAATATTAACTTATATTGATAATCAAACGTCACACGTAACAATTTATGAAGGAAAATATCATCAAGTTAAACGAATGTTTCACAGTATTCAAAATGAGGTAATACATTTAAAACGTATAAAAATTGCTGACTTAGAACTAGATAGCAATTTAGAGTCAGGTAATTATCGTTTATTAACAGAAAATGATTTTCACAAATTAAATTATAAATAAAAGGGAGACGATTGATATGGCAAAAGGAAATTTATTTAAAGCAATTTTAGGTATAGGTGGCGCTGTAGCAGCTGTACTTGTTACACGTAAAGATAGTCGTGACAAGCTGAAAGCAGAATATAATAAATATAAACAAGATCCTCAAAGCTATAAAGATAATGCTAAGGATAAAGCGACGCAATTAGGAACAATTGCAAATGAAACAATCCAAGAAGTTAAAAATAACCCTAAAGATTATGCTGCTAGATTGAAGAACGATCCAAAAGCATTTTTTGAAGAAGAAAAATCTAAATTTACAGTTTTGGATAATAAAACTGAAGACAGTATTGAAGAGGGGAAATTTGATGATGAAGGCGGCGCTGCACCAAACAATAATTTGCGTGTAGTTACAGAAGAAGATTTAAAAAAGAATAAGAACGCGTTGTCTGATAAAAAATAAAAAGTTAACTTCTTATTAGATTTATGAAAAGACTAGAGAAAATTTAATAAAAATATAGAGGAATGAAGCGGTTATCGTTGATTTTATGTCAATTCGATAACATCGTTTTGTTCCTTTTTATTATTTTCTGACATCTTATTGTAGTTTTTATATCATTTCATGTAAAATAGAATTTAACTTATAGAAAAAAGGAAGTCGATTTCGAATGTGGAAAGAAAAAGTTCAACAATACGAAGATCAAATCATTAATGACTTAAAAGGATTATTAGCAATTGAAAGTGTGAGAGATGATGCAAAAGCATCAGAAGACGCACCAGTTGGTCCAGGTCCTCGTAAGGCATTAGACTACATGTATGAAATTGCACATAGAGATGGATTTACAACACATGATGTGGATCATATTGCAGGAAGAATTGAGGCAGGTAAAGGAAATGACGTATTAGGTATCTTATGTCATGTTGACGTTGTTCCTGCTGGTGATGGATGGGATAGTAATCCGTTTGAGCCGGTTGTAACAGAAGATGCTATCATAGCTAGAGGTACACTTGATGACAAAGGTCCAACAATTGCTGCTTATTATGCAATTAAGATATTAGAAGATATGAATGTGGACTGGAAGAAACGTATTCATATGATTATTGGTACGGATGAAGAATCTGATTGGAAATGTACTGATCGCTATTTTAAAACAGAAGAAATGCCAACATTAGGTTTTGCACCAGATGCAGAATTTCCGTGTATTCATGGTGAAAAAGGCATTACAACATTTGACTTAGTTCAAAATAAGCTTACTGAAGATCAAGATGAACCTGATTATGAATTAATAACTTTTAAATCTGGTGAACGTTACAACATGGTACCTGATCATGCAGAAGCAAGAGTGCTTGTTAAAGAAAATATGACAGATGTTATTCAAGACTTTGAGTACTTTTTAGAACAAAATCATTTACAAGGTGATAGTACTGTTGATAGTGGCATTCTAGTTTTAACAGTTGAAGGTAAAGCGGTTCATGGTATGGATCCATCTATCGGTGTGAATGCGGGTCTTTACTTACTAAAATTCTTAGCATCATTAAATCTTGATAATAATGCACAAGCGTTTGTAGCATTTAGTAATCGCTACTTATTTAATTCAGATTTTGGTGAAAAGATGGGAATGAAATTCCATACAGATGTCATGGGTGATGTGACAACTAACATTGGTGTTATTACATATGATAATGAAAATGCGGGTCTTTTCGGT
This sequence comes from Staphylococcus sp. HMSC062H10, assembly GCF_001836945.1. NCBI lineage: Bacteria > Bacillati > Bacillota > Bacilli > Caryophanales > Staphylococcaceae > Staphylococcus > Staphylococcus sp. HMSC062H10. The sequence goes on along the minus strand of NZ_KV830972.1, from coordinate 730,257 downwards.
ATCAACTTGCGCTACCCAGAAGGATTTGAATTTGAAAAAGCTATGGATCGTTTTGCAAATGAGATTCAACAATATGGCTTTGAAGTGAAATTAGGTAAAGTCCAACCACCACATTATGTTGATAAAAATGATCCTTTTGTACAAAAGTTAGTTACTGCATATAGAAATCAAACAAATGATATGACTGAACCTTATACTATAGGTGGCGGTACTTATGCGAGAAACTTAGACAAGGGTGTAGCATTTGGCGCAATGTTTAGTGATTCTGAAGATTTAATGCATCAGAAGAATGAATATATCACTAAAAAACAGTTATTTAATGCAACTAGTATTTATTTAGAAGCAATTTATTCATTATGTGTGGAGGAATAATATATGGAAAAAATTTTTTTAAATGGTGAGTTTGTAAGTCCAAGTGAAGCAAAGGTTTCATACAACGACAGAGGATACGTATTTGGCGATGGTATTTATGAATACATTCGCGTATATAATGGTAAGTTATTTACAGTAACGGAACATTATGAAAGATTTTTACGTAGTGCCAATGAGATTGGTTTAGATTTAAATTATTCTGTAGAAGAATTAATTGAACTATCTCGTAAATTAGTTGATATGAATCAAATTGAAACTGGGGCAATTTATATTCAAGCAACGCGTGGTGTAGCTGAAAGAAATCATAGCTTCCCGACACCTGAAGTAGAACCAGCAATTGTTGCTTATACAAAGAGTTATGATCGTCCTTATGATCATTTAGAAAATGGTGTGAATGGTGTTACCGTTGAAGATATCCGATGGTTACGTTGTGACATTAAAAGCTTGAACTTATTAGGAAATGTATTAGCAAAAGAATATGCTGTGAAATATAATGCAGTTGAAGCAATCCAACATCGAGGCGAAACTGTCACTGAAGGATCTTCAAGTAATGCTTATGCAATTAAAGACGGTGTGATTTATACACATCCGATTAACAACTATATTCTTAATGGTATTACACGAATTGTAATTAAAAAAATTGCCGAAGACTATAACATCCCATTTAAAGAAGAAACGTTTACTGTAGATTTCTTGAGAAACGCAGATGAAGTTATTGTTTCAAGTACTTCAGCTGAGGTTACACCTGTTATTAAATTAGATGGTGAACCAGTTAATGATGGTAAAGTTGGCCCAATTACACGTCAACTACAAGAAGGATTTGAAAAGTATATAGAGTCACACAGTATTTAAAATTCTTTCATCATATTTTTAGATTAAATTACTTAAATTTATCAACTTTCGTAAGTGAATTATGTTATAATTTAAAACGAAGCTTAAAAGTGTTGTTTAGAAAACACATATTAGTAAAAAGTGCCATTTTGTTTCTCATTTTCAGTTGAAATATAATGATAAAAATTATAAAATTTTCTATGAGTTACAAATATGATGTGCATCATATTTTACTAAGTACGTAAATGTTACAGTTTATAAATTTATGCTAACCATGAAAATGGGATAGCAATTATTTTGAAAACTAGAGTTTATCGCCTACAAAAGTTACAAAAACATGTAGTTTTAGACACGGAAACATTTTATGTCAAGTAAGTGACTATAGAATGTATGGTGTCAATGACAGACATTACGATTTAAATTTAGTCGTGTAATGTAGACATTGGTTGAGGATTTAAAATAATTATCTGGACATAAAATTTGTACCAGTATGGTGTTATAAATTAGAATATATGGCTCTTGAAAAACCTATTTCTAGAGCCATTTTCTAATTGAAAGTGAGGTGGACGAGTTGGAGCAGTTTTATCAATTAGGGTGGACACTTGATTCTGCAGGTGGTGCATCTGGTGAAGCATATATGGCTGAACAAGATGGACAAAAGTTGTTTTTAAAACGAAATTCAAATCCATTTATTGCGGCATTATCAGCAGAAGGTATTGTGCCCAAATTAGTATGGACGAAACGCATAGAAACAGGCGAGGTTGTTACAGCACAACATTGGAAAAATGGACGTGAACTATCTTCAAACGAAATGAAGCAAACAAGAGTTGCACATTTATTAAAGAAGATACACAATTCTAGACCTTTATTAAGTATGTTAAAGCGTATGGAAATGGAACCTATTACTCCTGAGATTATGCTTAATAAAATTAATGCCTCTTTATCAAGAGAAGTTTTAACACATCATATTGTGAGAAAATCATTAACCTATTTAGAAGAGCATATACCGAGTTTAGATTCGCGTTTTTTCACTGTTGTACATGGTGATGTGAATCATAATAATTGGTTATTATCCGATCGAGATGAACTATTTTTAGTCGATTGGGAAGGTGCAATGATTGCAGACCCGGCAATTGATATCGGAATGCTGCTTTACAACTATGTTCCACAACAACAATGGTCTGAATGGCTTGAGACATATGGAGTTCAAGAGAGCTTGAATTTAAATAAACGTATGAAATGGTATACGGTAATTCAATCTATAGGTCTTGTTCAATGGTATGAAGAGCAAAAAAGATATAAGGATATGAACACTTGGCTTAAATTCCTAAATGAAGTTATGAATAGTAACATGTTTATTTAAGAGGAGAATAAAATATGAGAGTTCGATACAAACCATGGGCTGAAGATTATTTAAAAGATCATCCTGAATTGGTTGACATGGACGGCCAACATGCAGGGAAAATGACTGAATGGTTTGATAAAACGCAACCGATACACATTGAAATTGGTTCGGGTATGGGGCAGTTTATTACAACATTAGCTGCTCAAAATCCTCATATTAACTATATTTCAATGGAACGTGAGAAAAGTATCGTTTATAAAGTATTGGATAAAGTTAAAGAGATGGGTTTAACAAATTTAAAGATTATTTGTAATGATGCCATTGAATTAAATGAATATTTTAGAGACGGCGAAGTTTCGCGTATTTACTTGAACTTTTCAGATCCATGGCCAAAAAATCGTCATGCAAAACGACGTTTAACGTATCATACGTTTTTAGCGTTGTATCAACAAATCTTAAATGATGAAGGAGATTTACATTTTAAAACTGATAACAGAGGACTATTTGCTTACAGTTTAGAAAGTATGTCTCAATTTGGAATGTATTTTACAAAAATAAATCTAAATTTACATCAAGAAGACGATGGCAGTAATATTTTAACAGAATATGAAAAGAAATTTTCGGATAAAGGGTCACGTATTTATCGTATGGAAGCGAAATTCCATTCACAAAAATAAAGCACTTATGAGGGTATGTACACATACAATCATAAGTGTTTTTTCGTACTATAATGGTTCTATAGATAAAGCATATTGGTTCTATAATAAATCGGACGATGAAAAAATTTTTTTACTTTTCATCTGGTCGATTTTTTTGATTTTGAATATAAAAAAGGTTCTTCATCTTATATGGTGGAAAGGTGGAACTTCCTGTTTTTTTAATACAAAAAAGCGCTATTGCCTCTATAATTTAAAGTGACCAAACCTAAACTAAAGGAGAAAATTGCGCCTATGAACAATGCTATACTAAATACCTTTGATTTAAAAGAATAAAGCTTGCATTTTACTTGGAAATTTTAATTATTAATTTAAAATTACAGTCCGATGGTTATGATGCATTTACTTATAATATGATTGCATTAATCTTTATAAGTAGTTGGAAGTGTATTAGTGTGGGGCGTTTCGTTTTTGTTCGCATTTATGAATAGTGATATGATGTAATAAACACATGCTAATTGTAATAACGAATACAGAAAGAATAGGTGATGTTATGAAAATCGGGGATATATCTATTCATTATCTAAATGGCGGAAATACAAAAATGGATGGCGGTGCAATGTTTGGTGTTGTTCCGAAGCCGTTGTGGTCAAAGCAATACAATGCAAATGAACGAAATCAAATCAATTTACCGACACATCCAATTTTGATTCAAACGGCTCAATATAATTTGATTATAGATGCGGGTATTGGTAATGGTAAATTATCTGAAAAGCAATTACGTAATTTTGGTGTAGATGAAGAAAGTCATATAATTGCTGATTTGGCAAATTATAATTTAACGCCAAAGGATATTGATTATGTGCTAATGACACATATGCATTTTGATCATGCTGCCGGTTTGACTGATCAAGCGGGACATGCAATTTTTGAAAATGCGATTCATGTTGTGCAACAAGATGAGTGGCATGAGTTTATTGCACCTAATATAAGAAGTAAATCAACTTACTGGGATAAGAATAAAGGCGATTATAGTAACAAGTTGATTTTATTCGAAAAACATTTTGAACCGGTTCCGGGTATCAAGATGCAACATAGTGGAGGTCATAGCTTTGGCCACACGATCATTACGATTGGAAGTCAAGGAGATAAAGCAGTTCATATGGGTGATATATTCCCGACTACTGCACATAAAAATCCTCTATGGGTAACGGCATATGATGATTATCCTATGCAATCGATTCGTGAAAAGGAACGCATGATACCATATTTTATTCAGCAACAATATTGGTTCTTGTTTTATCATGATGAAAACTACTTTGCTGTAAAATACAGCGATGATGGTGAAAACATAGATGCATATATTTTACGTGAAACATTAGTTGATAATCACTAAAATAAAGAAGTATTACTAAACAAATTTTCAAAAATAAAAAATTGAGCCACATCCTATCTTACTAATTAGGGCGTGGCTCATTTTTAAGTTTTACGATCCAAATCAAATATGGATAAAATTCGTATTAACGCTCTACAATGTTAATGACTTCACCAGTATATGCATCTGCATAAAAATCATAATGAATATTTTGACCATTTTTAATAGTTGTAATTCCACCTTGATAAACTAAACGGTATTTATCAGTTTCAGGATGAACGAATGGTTCATAAACGATATATGAGCCTTTGACATTCATAAAATATGATTTTACTTCATTAAGTACTTTAACGGGATTATAGCGTTTACGATTAATAAATTGGATGATTGAAATGGTAGAAATAATTACAATAGCTACTGCAATTATTGTTGGAATTATATATTTCAGTTTAGTCATCATTTATGCTCCCTTGATTTCAAATTCATATCATTAGTTTACCATATTGAAGATGATATAATAACTTATAAGGAGTGAGAACTTTTATGAACATAAATAAAAAAGTAACATTACAACGAATTCAAACTTTAACTGAGCTTCATGGGGCACCAGGTTTTGAAGAAGAAGTAAAAAATTATATGACTCAGCAAATGGCGCCGTACGTAGATGAATTTATTGAAAATCGTATGGGTGGTTTTTTTGGTGTGAAAAAATCTAAAAATCCAAATGCAAAACGTGTAATGATTGCAGCACATATGGATGAAATTGGATTTATGATTACAAACATCACTAAAAATGGAATGATTCAATTCACAAATTTAGGTGGTGTTGCAAATGATATTTGGCAAGGACAACGCTTAGTAATTAAAAATAGAAATGGCGATAAAATTATCGGTGTTGTTTCTAATATACCTAAACATTTTCGTACTGGTAGTGAAGGTGCACCGGAAATTAAAGATTTAACATTAGATATAGGTGCTCAAAATGAAGATGAGGTGCGTGAGCGCGGAATAGATATAGGAGATACAATTGTACCTCACACGCCATTCACACAGTTATCTGAACATCGATATAGTGCTAAAGCATGGGATAATCGTTATGGTTGTGTCTTGGCAATTGAAATACTAGAATTATTAAAAGATATAGAATTAGATGTAGACTTGTATGTTGGCGCAAATGTTCAAGAAGAGGTTGGATTACGAGGTGCGAAAGCATCTGCAGAGATGATAGACCCAGACGTTGCATTTGTAATTGATTGTTCACCTGCCAATGACGTTAAAGGAAACCAACCATTATCCGGTGAACTTGGTAAAGGTACGTTAATTCGCATAAAAGACGGTACAATGATTTTAAAGCCTGCATTTAGAGACTATTTATTAAAGTTAGTAGAAGCACATGACATTGAACATCAATACTATATGTCACCAGGTGGAACAGATGGTGGAGAAATTCATAAAGCTAATATTGGTATTCCGACTGCAGTTATTGGTGTATGTGCACGATATATTCATAGTACAGACTCAGTATTTGATATAAGAGACTATTTTGCAGCTAGATCTTTACTTTCAGAAGCCATTTGTAATTTAGATAATAATCAAATAGAAACATTACAATATAAATAATCGGGTAATAACAATTATTATCCCTAAATAGTTATATATAATCATTAATTAAGGAGACATAAAAATGAAACAACTTGAATCAGAACAACAATTTGAATCTTTAAAACAAGGTGCTACAGTATTTGAATTCACTGCAGGCTGGTGTCCAGATTGTAGAGTGATAGAACCAGATTTACCGGAATTAGAAGCGAGATATCCTATGTTTGACTTCGTATCAGTAGACCGTGATAAATTTATGGATATTTGTATTGAAAATGGTATTATGGGGATTCCAAGTTTTCTAGTATATAAAAATGGAGAACTGCTTGGAAGTTATATTGGAAAAGAACGAAAATCAATTGAACAGATAGATGCATTTTTAGCTCAATACGTGTAATTTAGACTAGAGAAAAACGGGGTAATACTCGTTTTTCTCTGTTACTATGTGTTGATTTATTGTAAACTATTATAAGGTGCGAAATTAGGAGTGTTACATATGAATACCTTTCAAATGAGAGATAAATTAAAGGAACGTTTAAGCCATTTAGACGTTGAATTTAAATTTAATCGTGAAGAAGAAACTTTGCGTATTTATCGAACAGATAATAACAAAGGTATCACGATTAAACTTAACGCTATAGTCGCAAAATATGAAGATAAAAAAGAAAAAATTGTAGATGAAATTGTTTATTACGTTGATGAAGCTATTGCACAAATGGCAGATAAAACCCTTGAGAGTATATCATCTAGTCAAATTATGCCTGTCATTAGAGCGACTAGCTTTGATAAAAAAACTAAACAAGGTGTTCCTTTTATCTATGATGAGCATACTGCAGAAACAGCGGTTTATTATGCAGTCGATTTAGGAAAATCATATCGTCTAATTGATGAAAGCATGTTAGTGGATTTGAAGTTAACTGAACAACAAATAAGAGAAATGTCTCTGTTTAATGTTAGAAAATTGTCTAATTCATATACGACTGATGAAGTAAAAGGTAATATTTTTTACTTTATTAACTCAAATGACGGGTATGATGCAAGTAGGATACTAAATACTGCATTTTTAAATGAAATTGAGGCGCAATGTCAAGGCGAAATGCTCGTAGCAGTGCCACACCAAGATGTGTTAATTATTGCAGACATACGCAATAAAACAGGATATGATGTGATGGCACATTTAACAATGGAATTTTTCACTAAAGGTCTAGTTCCAATTACATCATTATCCTTTGGATATAAACAGGGTCATCTTGAACCGATATTTATTTTAGGTAAAAATAATAAACAAAAAAGAGATCCAAACGTGATTCAGCGTTTAGAAGCAAATCGTCGTAAATTTAATAAAGATAAATAGAAATAATTGGATAAGGAGTTTTGTCATAATGAATTTATTTTACAATCCTAAATATGTAGGAGATGTCGCATTTTTACAAATTGAACCAGTTGAAGGTGAATTAAACTACAATAAAAAAGGTAATGTTGTTGAAATTACTAATGAAGGTAATGTTGTAGGTTATAATATTTTTGAAATTTCAAAAGATATATCAATTGAAGAAATAGGTCATATTAAATTAACTGATGAGCTTGTAAATGTATTCCAAAAGCGTATTTCAGAAGCTGGTTTTGATTATAAATTAAATGCTGATCTATCACCGAAATTTGTAGTTGGCTACGTTGAAACTAAAGACAAACATCCTGATGCAGATAAATTAAGTGTACTAAATGTAAATGTTGGAAATGACACATTACAAATTGTATGTGGCGCGCCTAACGTTGAAGCTGGACAGAAAGTTGTTGTTGCTAAAGTAGGTGCAGTGATGCCTAGCGGTATGGTAATTAAAGATGCTGAATTACGTGGTGTTGCCTCAAGCGGTATGATTTGTTCAATGAAAGAATTGAATTTACCTAATGCACCTGAAGAAAAAGGTATTATGGTATTAAATGACAGCTATGAAATTGGACAAGCATTTTTTGAATAATTAAGGAAGGTAGTGAAAATATGAGCTGGTTTGATAAATTATTCGGCGAAGATAATGATTCAAATGATGACTCGATTCATAGAAAGAAAAAAAGACGTCAAGAATCACAAAATATAGATAACGATCATGACTCATTACTGCCTCAAAATAATGATATTTATAGTCGTCCGAGGGGGAAATTCCGTTTTCCTATGAGCGTAGCTTATGAAAATGAAAATGTTGAACAATCTGCAGATACTATTTCAGATGAAAAAGAACAATACCATCGAGACTATCGCAAACAAAGCCACGATTCTCGTTCACAAAAACGACATCGCCGTAGAAGAAATCAAACAACTGAAGAACAAAATTATAGTGAACAACGTGGGAATTCTAAAATATCACAGCAAAGTATAAAATATAAAGATCATTCACATTACCATACGAATAAGCCAGGTACATATGTTTCTGCAATTAATGGTATTGAGAAGGAAACGCACAAGTCAAAAACACACAATATGTATTCTAATACTACAAATCATCGTGCTAAAGATTCAACTCCAGATTATCACAAAGAAAGTTTCAAGACTTCAGAGGTACCGTCAGCTATTTTTGGCACAATGAAACCTAAAAAGTTAGAAAATGGTCGTATCCCTGTAAGTAAACCTTCAGAAAAAGTTGAGTCAAATAAACAAAAATATGATAAATATGTAGCTAAGACGCAAACGTCTCAAAATAAACAATTAGAACACGAGAAACAAGATGATAGTGTTGTCAAACAAGGAACTGCATCTAAATCATCTGATGAAAATGTATCATCAACAACAAAATCAACGCCTAATTATTCAAAAGTTGATAATACTATCAAAATTGAAAACATCTATGCTTCACAAATTGTTGAAGAAATTAGACGTGAACGAGAACGTAAAGTGCTTCAAAAGCGTCGATTTAAAAAAGCGTTGCAACAAAAGCGTGAAGAACATAAAAACGAAGAGCAAGATGCAATACAACGTGCAATTGATGAAATGTATGCTAAACAAGCGGAACGCTATGTTGGTGATAGTTCATTAAATGATGATAGTGACTTAACAGATAATAGTACAGAGGCTAGTCAGCATCATACAAATGGAATAGAGAATGAAGCTGTATCAATTGATGAAAATAAACAAGCGTCGATACAAAATGAAGACACTAATGACGCTCATGTAGATGAAAGTCCATACAATTATGAGGAAGTTAGTTTGAATCAAGTATCGACAACACAACAATTGTCAGATGATGAAGTTACGGTTTCGGATGTAACGTCTCAACGTCAATCAGTACTACAACATAACGTTGAAGTAAATGAACAAGATGAACTAAAAAATCAATCCAGATTAATTGCTGATTCAGAAGAAGATGGAGCAACGAATAAAGAAGAATATTCAGGAAGTCAAATCGATGATGCAGAATTTTATGAATTAAATGATACAGAAGTAGATGAGGATACTACTTCAAATAGCGAAGATAATACCAATAGAAACGCCTCTGAAATGCATGTAGACGCTCCTAAAACGCAAGTGCACGCAGTAACTGAATCTCAAGTTAATAATATCGATAAAACGGTTGATAATGAAATTGAATTAGCGCCGCGTCATAAAAAAGATGACCAAACAAACTTAAGTGTCAACTCATTGAAAACGAATGATATGAATGATGGTCATGTTGTTGAAGATTCAAACATGAATGAAATAGAAAAGCAAAACGCAGAAGTTACAGAAAGTGTGCAAAACGAAGCAGCTGAAAGTGAACAAAATGTCGAAGAGAAAACTATTGAAAACGTAAATCTAAAGAAACAGACTGAAAAGGTTTCAACTTTAAGTAAAAGGCCATTTAATGTTGTCATGACGCCTTCTGATAAAAAGCGTATGATGGATCGTAAAAAGCATTCAAAAGTCAATGTGCCTGAATTAAAGCCTGTACAAAGTAAGCAAGCTGTGAGTGAAAGCAAGACTGCGAGTGAAGCCACACCATCATCAAGCTCTGAATCACAAGAGTCAAATACAAATGCATATAAAATAAATAATATAACATCAAACAATGTTGAGAACAATCAACTTATTAGTCATGCAGAAACAGAAAATGAATATCAAAATGCACAACCATATTCAGAGCAGAAACCTTCTGTTGATTCAACTCAAACGGAAATATTTGAAGAAAGTCAAGATGATAATCAATTGGAAAATGAGCAAGTTGATCAATCAACTTCGTCTTCAGTTTCAGAAGTAAGCGACATAACTGAAGAAAGCGAAGAAACAACACATACAAACAATACTAGTGAACAACAAGATAATGATGATCAACAAAAAGATTTACAGCCTTCATTTTCAAACCAAAATGAAGATACAGCTAATGAAAATAGACCTCGGACAAACCAACCAGATGTTGGAACAAATCAAGCTGTACAAACATCTAAGCCGATGATTCGTAAAGGCCCAAATATTAAATTGCCAAGTGTTTCATTACTAGAAGAACCACAAGTTATTGAGCCGGACGAGGACTGGATTACAGATAAAAAGAAAGAACTTAATGACGCATTATTTTACTTTAATGTACCTGCAGAAGTACAAGATGTAACTGAAGGTCCAAGTGTTACAAGATTTGAATTATCAGTTGAAAAAGGTGTTAAAGTTTCAAGAATTACGGCATTACAAGATGACATTAAAATGGCATTGGCAGCGAAAGATATTCGTATAGAAGCGCCAATTCCAGGAACTAGTCGTGTTGGTATTGAAGTTCCGAACCAAAATCCAACGACGGTCAACTTACGTTCTATTATTGAATCTCCAAGTTTTAAAAATGCTGAATCTAAATTAACAGTTGCAATGGGGTATAGAATTAATAATGAACCATTACTTATGGATATTGCTAAAACGCCACACGCACTAATTGCAGGTGCAACTGGATCAGGGAAATCAGTTTGTATCAATAGTATTTTGATGTCTTTACTATATAAAAATCACCCTGAGGAATTAAGATTATTACTTATCGATCCAAAAATGGTTGAATTAGCTCCTTATAATGGTTTGCCACATTTAGTTGCACCGGTAATTACAGATGTCAAAGCAGCTACACAGAGTTTAAAATGGGCTGTAGAAGAAATGGAAAGACGTTATAAGTTATTTGCACATTACCATGTACGTAATATAACAGCATTTAACAAAAAAGCACCATATGATGAAAGAATGCCAAAAATTGTCATTGTAATTGATGAGTTGGCTGATTTAATGATGATGGCTCCGCAAGAAGTTGAGCAGTCTATTGCTAGAATTGCTCAAAAAGCGAGAGCATGTGGTATTCATATGTTAGTAGCTACGCAAAGACCATCTGTCAATGTAATTACAGGTTTAATTAAAGCCAATATACCAACAAGAATTGCATTTATGGTATCATCAAGTGTAGATTCGAGAACGATATTAGACAGTGGTGGAGCAGAACGCTTGTTAGGATATGGTGATATGTTATATCTTGGTAGCGGTATGAATAAACCGATTAGAGTTCAAGGTACATTTGTTTCTGATGACGAAATTGATGATGTTGTTGAATTTATCAAACAACAAAGAGAACCGGACTATCTATTTGAAGAAAAAGAATTGTTGAAAAAAACACAAACACAATCACAAGATGAATTATTTGATGATGTTTGTGCATTTATGGTTAATGAAGGACATATTTCAACATCATTAATCCAAAGACATTTCCAAATTGGCTATAATAGAGCAGCAAGAATTATCGATCAATTAGAGCAACTCGGTTATGTTTCGAGTGCTAATGGTTCAAAACCAAGGGATGTTTATGTTACGGAAGCAGATTTAAATAAAGAATAATTATGAGTAAGGAGTTTTATATAATGACACACTATCATTTTGTCGGAATTAAAGGTTCTGGCATGAGTTCATTAGCACAAATCATGCATGATTTAGGACATGAAGTTCAAGGATCGGATATTGAGAACTACGTATTTACAGAAGTTGCTCTTAGAAATAAGGGGATAAAAATATTACCATTTGATGCTAATAACATAAAAGAAGATATGGTAGTTATACAAGGTAATGCATTCGCGAGTAGCCATGAAGAAATAGTACGTGCACATCAATTTAAATTAGATGTTGTAAGTTATAATGATTTTTTAGGACAGATTATTGATCAATATACTTCAGTAGCTGTAACTGGTGCACATGGTAAAACTTCTACAACAGGTTTATTATCACATGTTATGAATGGTGATAAAAAGACTTCATTTTTAATTGGTGATGGCACAGGTATGGGATTGCCTGAAAGTGATTATTTCGCTTTTGAGGCATGTGAATATAGACGTCACTTTTTAAGTTATAAACCTGATTACGCAATAATGACAAATATTGATTTCGATCATCCTGATTATTTTAAAGATATTAATGATGTCTTTGATGCATTCCAAGAAATGGCACATAATGTTAAAAAAGGTATTATTGCTTGGGGTGATGATGAACATCTACGTAAAATTGAAGCAGATGTTCCAATTTATTACTATGGATTTAAAGATTCGGATGACATTTATGCTCAAAATATTCAAATTACGGATAAAGGTACTGCTTTTGATGTGTATGTGGATGGTGAGTTTTATGATTACTTCCTGTCTCCACAATATGGTGACCATACAGTTTTAAATGCATTAGCTGTAATTGCGATTAGTTATTTAGAGAAGCTAGATGTTACAAATATTAAAGAAGCATTAGAAACGTTTGGTGGTGTTAAACGTCGTTTCAATGAAACTACAATTGCAAATCAAGTTATTGTAGATGATTATGCACACCATCCAAGAGAAATTAGTGCTACAATTGAAACAGCACGAAAGAAATATCCACATAAAGAAGTTGTTGCAGTATTTCAACCGCACACTTTCTCTAGAACACAAGCATTTTTAAATGAATTTGCAGAAAGTTTAAGTAAAGCAGATCGTGTATTCTTATGTGAAATTTTTGGATCGATTAGAGAAAATACTGGCGCATTAACGATACAAGATTTAATTGATAAAATTGAAGGTGCATCGTTAATTAATGAAGATTCTATTAATGTATTAGAACAATTTGATAATGCTGTTATTTTATTTATGGGTGCAGGTGATATTCAAAAATTACAAAATGCATATTTAGATAAATTAGGCATGAAAAATGCGTTTTAATATGTTTATAATAGAGTAGTATGGGTATTTATTATTAATGACATTATTACATGTTAATTAGGAGGCGTTTTTAATGGATTGGATTTTACCAATTGCTGGAATTATCGCTGCGATTGCATTCTTAATTTTATGTATCGGTATCGTAGCTGTATTAAATTCTGTTAAGAAAAACTTAAATTATGTTGCAAAAACACTTGACGGTGTAGAAGGTCAAGTTCAAGGTATTACTCGTGAAACAACAGATTTACTTCATAAAGTAAACCGTTTAACTGAGGATATCCAAGGCAAAGTAGATCGTTTAAACTCAGTTGTAGATGCTGTTAAAGGTATCGGTGACTCAGTACAAACGTTAAACAGCTCTGTAGATCGTGTAACAAATTCAATTACACATAATATTTCTCAAAATGAAGATAAAATCTCACAAGTTGTTCAATGGTCAAATGTTGCAATGGAAATTGCAGACAAATGGCAAAATAGACACTACCGTCGTGGAAGTGCAAATTACAAAGCTAATAATGTAGCAACTGATGCAAATCATAGCTATACTTCTCGAGTAGATAAATAATTAATAATTAAACAAATGCACTTAAATGAGGTTGTTACTTATTTAAGTGCATTTGTTATAGGAGGATATACAAATGACGCAACAACAAAATAATAAAAGAACATTAAAAAATAAACACACTTATCAAAATGAACCATTACCAAACCGTAAAGATTTTGTTGTTAGTTTTATAACTGGCGCGCTTGTTGGTTCAGCTTTAGGCTTATATTTTAAAAATAAAGTTTATCAAAAAGCAGATGATTTAAAAGTCAAAGAACAAGAACTGTCGCAAAAGTTTGAAGAAAGAAAAACGCAACTTGAAGAAACGGTTGCCTTTACAAAAGAACGTGTTGAAGGATTTTTAAACAAATCTAAAAATGAACAAGCGGCATTGAAGGCACAACAAGCAGCAATAAAAGAAGAAGCAAGTGCAAATAATTTAAGTG